>JAPKHH010000013.1:0-46530 GCA_026647025.1 Giesbergeria sp. | reverse complement strand
ATGCCTTCGAGTCTCCAAATATCCCCTTTATTTCCGCTTTCGGACCAAATCCGGGGAACCGATATTCGTCCAGCAGTCTGCTCGCAACAAGCTGGTGCTACTGGGGCAGCATACCCCGGTGGGGGGTGTAGACCAGTTTCGCACACCCTGGCGGGTTTTGGGCGACGGCTTGCAGTCGGGTGTCATGCTGCATGCCACGGCCCTTGTCAACGGCCTCGCAGGCGACTGGATTGTTCCTGTGCCTCCTGTCGTTCCGTGGGGGCAGGCTGTGCTGGTCGTGGGTGGGGTGGCCGTGCTTACACGCCGCTGGCGGGGGGGCTATGCCAGTTTTCTCACGCTGGCTTTTGTCCTGGTGGTGCTGCTTGCCAGTGTTGTTGCATATGTGCAGGGTCTGTGGTGGAGTGCTCTGCCCACGGTGGCCGGGCTGGTCTTGCATTTTCAGATGGGTGTGGCACACAGTTACTGGCGTGAACGCCAGCGTCGCCAGCAGTTGCATCGGCATTTTTCCCAGTATGTACCGCCTGCGGTGGTCGATGCCATGGTCGCTGCGGGGGGGCTGCCTGCGGTGCAGGGTGAGCGCCGTGTTCTGACCCTGCTATTTGCCGATCTGGCCGGCTTCACGGCGGCCAGCGAGCAGCTTGCGCCCCCGTCGGTAGCGCAGGCATTGAATGCGTATTTCACCCGCATGACGCACACCGTGCATCTGCATGGCGGAACGCTGGACAAGTTCATTGGCGATGCCGTGATGGCGTTCTGGAACGCGCCCATGGCCGAGCCTGCGCATGCCGCGCGCGCCCTCGCCTGTGCCCAGGACATGCAACGCGACATGCAGGCGCTGCGATCCCAGTGGCAAGGGACCCCGTTTGCGGCGCTGCATTTGCGCATTGGTCTGCATACGGGCGAGGCCTCGGTGGGGCATCTGGGATCGCAGGAGCGTTTTACCTATACGGCCGTGGGGGATGCAGTCAACACGGCGGCCCGTCTGGAGGCTGCCAACAAGGACTTCGGTACCGGCATCCTGCTCTCCGAGGCCACCTGCAGGGCCCTGGGCGCAGACACTGTGGCGTCGCAGCCCCTGGCGTGGCTGGATTTCGTGGTTCTCGCGGGCCGCCAGGCGGGCATCGATGTGTACACGCCGTGCGCGGACGCTGCCCTCGCGGCCATCAGCCAGGCACTGCGAGACCATGTACGTGCAGGCCGTTGGTCGCAGGCGCTGCAGCGTTGTGCCGACTGGCGTTTGCGCGCAGCCAACCATGCGCCCTCCCTTCAGTGCCAGGCCGATCGTCTGGAGGCGCGGATACGGGCGTTGATGCTTGAGCGGCCATCGTCTGGCGTTGATGTGCCCAATGTACGTTTCGGTGCACGGGCACTGAACAAATCCTGAGAAAAGGAACCCCCATGCAACCCCTGCGTTTTTGGATGACACCGCTGGCTGCAGCGGCATGGATGCAGTGCGGCGCTGCCGCTTGGGCGCAGTGCGCTGCGACGCCGGAGGGGGGCGGGGTGGCTGCCGAAATCGTGGCCCTGGCGGGGCAAGGGCAGACCCGTGCAGCAGGAGAGCAACCCTGGTCGGTGGCCGTGTTGGCGCAGCAATTGGGTGCAGGTGCCGATGTGCGCACCCTGGAGCTGTCTTCCGCGGCCTTGTTGTTGGCCGACCGTACGCAGATTCGCATGTCGGCCAGCGCCCAGTTGCGCCTGTGCGAGGCGCAGCCTGCCCGTACGCTGCTGGAGCTTCTGGCAGGCAGGCTCTGGGCGCGCACCAAAAAGACACCGGCAGCGCTGGAGCTGAGAACGCCAGCGGTCCTGGCCGTGGTGCGGGGCACGGACTGGGATGTGGAAGTGCAAGCCAGTGGGCGCACTACGCTGACCGTACTGTCGGGTCAGGTGGATTTTTCCAATGACCATGGGCGTGTCCTTTTAGGCCCTGCAGAGCAAGGCATTGCCGTTCCGGGGCAGGCTCCCACTAAACGCTTATTGGTTCATCCGCGAGAGCGGGTGCAATGGGTGATGGCCAACCCGGTGGATGTGAGGCGCTGGGCCGAGTTCCAGGGGGATGGGCTGCAACCGGCTTTTTCCGCGGTGCGGGCCGACTTGGATGCCGGCAACGGGCCGCAGGCGCGCCAGCGCTTGCTGGCCTTGCGTGCCAGCGGCGTTGCAGGGCCTGGGGTGGAACTGGTCCTGGCTGATCTCGCCGCATCTGATGCCCAGCTGGAGGCGGCGGTGCAAAGCCTGGAGAGCGCCTGGCAGCGCATGGGGGACTCCAGGCTTGCGGCGCGGCGCGCTGAGTTGCTGTTGGCACAAGACCGCCCTGATGCGGCCCGCGCTGTGCTCGACGAAGCCCTGGCGCGCAGCGGTGGTCTCGACAGCAGCGACCTTGCACTGGCCGACGGTGACTGGTATCGCCTGGCAGGCCGTGGTGATGAGGCGCTGGTGCGCTACCGTGCAGGCGTGGCGCATGCCCAGGGTGCGTTCCAGCAGGCCGAGGCTTTGGGCCGTCTGGGGCGGGCGCTGCAGGAGCGCGGAGATCTTGCATCCGCGCGCGAAGTGCTGGCCCAAGCCGTGGCCCTCGCGCCTGGGCGGGCCAGCTTGCTGGGCCTGCAGGCCACTGCGGCGACCGAGGCGCTGCGGCTGCAGGAGGCCGATGCAGGCTTCAATGCAGCCCTGGCCCGGCAGGGCGACGACTATGAAAGTCTGGCTGGCGCTGGCTTTCTGGCACTGCGCCAAGGGGACCCCGAAGCAGCGCGCCGGTGGCTGCTCAAGGCCTTGGTGATCGAGCCACGCTATGCCCGTGCACATGTCTGGCTGGCCGTGGCCGAGTACACGCTGGGTGGCCAGGGTGCCGCCCTTGATTCCCTGGAACGCGCGCGCCAGGCGGACCCTAAAGACCCGCTGGCCTGGCAGGTGGAATCGATGATCCGCAACGATGCGGGGGAACCGGAGCAAGCCATTGCTGCGGCCCGAGAAGCCCTGGTGCGGCTACCGTGGCTCAAATCGCTCAACCCGCTCGCCAGCGACAGCCAGGGCTCGGCCAACCTGGGCAAGGCCCTGGGGGACTTTGGCATGGAGCATTGGGCACGTGCCTACGCCGAGCAGTCGTACTACCCGCTCTGGGCGGGGAGCCACTTTTTCATGGCCAATCGCTACGAGAGCGATTTCAGTCGCAGTGCGGAGCTGTACCAGGGCTACCTGGCAGACCCCCTGGCGTTTGGGGCCCGGGAACGTCAGGCGCCCATTTTGCTGACCCAGGGGCAGGAGGCGATTGTGGCGGCCAGTGCCGAGCGCAATGCGGTGCATTCCAATCTGGTGGCTACTGCGCAGGTCAAGGGGACCCGCATGTCAGGCATGCCCATGGCGTGGCTGTTGCGCGGCTACGGCATCAGCATGCAGCCACGGGGTGGCACCGGCAGTTACTGGCTCCGTTCGCCATCCTTCGATGTGGCGTGGGGCGCCCGGCCCACAGACCGGCTGGGGTTGTTCCTGGTACACAACCAGGGGCGAGACCGGTCGGGCTATCCCGGGGGGCTGGATTTTGGCAACGGTTACCGTCTTGACGGGGTCACTCGGCAGCAGAACACCAGTACCGATATCGGTGGCGCCTGGCGCTGGTCTCCCGATGCGCAAACCTGGGTCAAGTTCAACCATGGGCGCTACACGAGCGCCCGGGTTCTCGATCATGCCGTGTGGGGCCCGCTGGACGCGCGCAGTGAGGACGGCGCCAACAACTGGATGCTGCGCCACGTCATTCAGTTTCCGGCGCAGCGCTGGAGTTTTGGCTGGGAGCATGGGCGGGACACCATCCGCCTGGGAAGCCGCGATGCCGATATTGCATCCGATATCCAGACGCAGTCGTCCTTTGACATGCCCTGGGTTGCTGGTGAGTGGCGCACGGGCGCCTGGACCTGGCACGCCGAAGCGTCTGTGCCCCGTCTGCAGACGAACTATGCCAACCTGTATCGGGATGCGCAGACAGGAGACGATATTTTCCCGCCCGATGCCGCCAGCGGTGGGCATGCGCGCAAACTGCGGCCCCGGGTGGGGGTGACCTACCGCTTTGGCCCCGGGCGCGCCCTGCATGCGGCCTATATCGAAAACATGCGTGCACCGGCAGGCAGCACCCTGGCGCCTGTGTCGATTGCAGGGATCCCCATCGACCACCAGTACCAGTTGCCAGGCAGTCTGGGGCGCAAGCGCGCGGTGCAACTGGACTGGGAGCTTGATGCGCGCACCTTTGCCTGGGGCATGCTCAGCAGCCAGGATATCGTCAATCCCACCTTCGCCAATGGCAGTCTGCTGCTGCCACGATCGGCGCTGCTGGAAGTGGGTGACAGGGCCGGCGTGCTGGGCGCCGTGACCGCTTCCGGGCAAACCGCCATTGATGCCTATGACGGTGACCCCCGATTCAGCCGGGGCCGCCTGCACCAGGCGGGACTGGCCTTGAACCGCGTGCTGACGCCCCGCTGGAGTGTGCTGGGCAGCTACACCTGGGCCCATGCACGCAACACAAGTGAGCGTTTTCTTGGCAATGGGTTGCCTGGTGTGCCGCGCCACACGGCGGTGCTGGCAAACGTCTGGCGGCATGGCGGGCGCGATACCAGCATGGTTTCGCTGGTGTATCGCGGTTCGCGGTTCGCCGACGAGGCCAATGCCAACGCCTTGGCGCCTGGATGGAACCTGAACCTGGTACATACCTGGGAGACCGCCGATCGGCGCTGGGCCTTTACGGGGGTTGTGCAGACGCGCCTGCACCAGGGTGCTGACCCGGCCCTGTGGTTCAGTGTGCGCTACCGCATGGATTGAGTTTGATGTCTTTCATGCCTTTTGCGCTGATGGAGTAAGCGCAAATAGCTATGAAAGTCATAGTAATTCAGGAGTGAATCGCCCAAGGAAAAAGCCCTGATATCTTGCGATATCAGGGCTTACCTGTTGGTGCGGCTGGCAGGAATCGAACCCACGACCCCTTGGTTCGTAGCCAAGTACTCTATCCAGCTGAGCTACAGCCGCTAAGCCTCGAATTATAGCAGGAAATCAGCTTGCTGAAGAATTCCTGCGAAAGATTGTTTTGCCAGCATTGCTGCATGCGAAACACATCAGAAGCAGGTGAGGATTGTAATTCAAGAAACCCCTGTCTTCAGCGGCTACGTGACGCAGCGCTGGCGACTGCCAGCGCCGTCATGTTGAACACACGGCGCACGGTGGCGGCGGGTGTCAGGATGTAGGCGGCGGCGGCTGCACCCATCAGGATGGGACCCACCGTGACACCACCGCTGGTGGTGGTCTTGAGCACGTTGTAGAGAATGTTGGCCGCGTCGATGTTCGGGCAGATGAGCAGGTTGGCGGAGCCGGTGAGGGTGGAGTCCTCCATATAGGCCTTGCGGATGCCGGGTTCCAGCGCCGCGTCGCCGTGCAGTTCGCCGTCGCATTCGACCTCGGGGTGGGCCGCCACGAACAGATCGCGTGCCAGGCGCATCTTGCGGGCCGAGGCGCGTTTCGACGAGCCGTAGCTTGAATGCGACAGGAAAGCCACCTTGGGCGGCAGGCCAAAGCGCTGTACCTCCTGCACCGACATCCACGCAATGTCGGCCAGTTGTTCGGCGCTGGGGTCTTCGTTGACGTAGGTGTCGGCAATGAACAGGGGGCCGCGGTCGGTCATCAGGGCATTGAGGGCCGCATAGTGGTTCACGCCGGGCTGGTGACCCAGAATGGAGTGGATGCGTTCCAGGTGCGTCTCGTAGGTGCCCACCAGGCCGCAAATCATGGCGTCGGCGTCGCCCAGCGTGACCATCAGCGAGGCGATGATGGTGTTGGAGCGGCGCACCGCGGCCTTGGCCATTTCGGTGGAGGCGCCGTTGCGCTTCATGAGCTGGTGGTAGTGCTCCCAGTACTGGCGAAAACGGGGGTCGTCTTCCGGGTTGCAGATCTCGACATCCTTGCCGGGTTGCATGCGCAGGCCGGCTTTCTGGATGCGTGCCTGGATCACTGCCGGGCGCCCGATGAGGATGGGGCAGGCGATGTGGTCGTCAATGGCCATCTGGGCGGCGCGCAGCGCGCGCTCATCCTCGCCATCGGCATAGGCCACGCGCTTCTGGGCGTCGGGCAGGTGCTTGGCCGCATTGACCACGGGGCGCATGAGGATGCCCGTCTGGTAGACAAAGCGCGCAAGGTTTTCCTTGTAGACCTCCATGTCGGCAATGGGGCGCGTGGCGACGCCGGATTCAAATGCGGCCTGTGCCACGGCGGGTGCGATCTTGAGAATCAGGCGCGAGTCAAACGGCTTGGGAATGAGGTATTCGGGGCCAAAGGTCAAATCCTGGCCGGCGTAGGCGGCGGCGACCTCGTCGCTGGTCTCGCTCTTGGCCAGGTCGGCGATCTGGCGCACGCAGGCCAGCTTCATGGCTTCGGTGATCTTGGTGGCGCCGCAGTCCAGGGCGCCGCGGAAGATGTACGGGAAGCACAGGACGTTGTTCACCTGGTTCGGGTAGTCCGAGCGGCCCGTGGCCATGATGCAGTCGGGGCGTACGGCCTTTGCCAGTTCGGGACGGATCTCCGGCTCGGGGTTGGCCAGCGCCAGGATGATGGGCTTGGGGGCCATGGTCTTGACCATTTCGGCGGTGAGTACGCCGGGGGCCGAGCAGCCCAGGAACACGTCAGCGCCGTCGACGGCATCGGCCAGAGTGCGTGCATCGGTCTTCTGGGCGTAGCGGGCCTTGGATTCGTCAAAGCCGCCGGGGCGGCCTTCGTAGATGACGCCCTTGGAGTCGCACATGAAGATGTTCTCCACCTTCACGCCCAGGCCCACCATCACGTTCACGCAGGCAATGGCAGCGGCGCCCGCGCCCGACACCGCGATCTTGACCGCGCCGATGTCCTTGCCCACCAGCTCCAGGCCGTTGAGCAGCGCGGCGCTGGAGATGATGGCCGTGCCGTGCTGGTCGTCATGGAACACCGGAATGTTCATGCGCTTGCTCAGCTCTTGCTCGATGTAGAAGCACTCGGGCGCCTTGATGTCTTCCAGGTTGATGCCGCCGAGCGTCGGCTCCAGCGCAGCGATGATGTCGATCAGCTTGTCGGGATCGCGTTCGTCGAGTTCGATGTCGAAGACATCCACACCCGCGAACTTCTTGAACAGGCAGCCCTTGCCCTCCATCACCGGCTTGCCGGCCAGCGGGCCGATGTCTCCCAGCCCCAGCACGGCCGTGCCGTTGGTGATCACGCCCACCAGGTTGCCGCGTGCGGTGTAGTCAAAGGCTTTGGAGGGGTCTGCCTGGATGTCCAGGCAGGGGTAGGCCACGCCGGGTGAGTAGGCCAGCGACAGATCGCGCTGGTTGGACAGGGGCTTGGTGGGCGAGACGGAAATCTTGCCCCGGGTGGGATTGAGGTGGTACTCGCGTGCGGCATCGCGCAGGGCCTGTTCGGCAGCGGAAAGGGGCGTCGTCATACGGAAATCCTGTGAGTTTCAGCAAAATGCAATCGGGCCGCCGGGGAGGGCTGTGGTCTGAACCAACAATAAAGCCCCTGGCTCAGGGGCTTTATACGCTGACAGCAGTGCTCGGGCAGGACGCTAGTGGGCGTCGGCCTGGCGCGCGGCGTTGACGGCAGCGGAGGTGTCGCTGCTGGCGCCATTGAAGAAGACGTTCAAGGCTACGGCGGTGATCGAGGCCAGAAGGATACCGGATTCGATCAGCGGGTGGATGGCGTGCGGCATCCACTGGCGAAAGCTGGGGGCAATCAGCGGGATCATGCCCACACCGATCGATACCGCCACGATCATGGCGTTGAAGCGGTTGGTCTTGAAATCCACGCCACCCAGAATGCGGATGCCCGTGGCCGCCACCATGCCGAACATGACCAGCCCGGCGCCGCCGAGCACCACGGTCGGGAGCGACTCCACCAGTGCGGCCATCTTGGGCAGCACGCCCAGCACGATCAGGATGACGCCGCCGGCCACGCAGACAAAACGGCTCTTGACGCCCGTGACGGCCACCAGTCCCACGTTCTGCGAGAAGCTGGTGTAGGGGAAGGTATTGAAGATGCCGCCCAGCAGCGTGCCCAGGCCATCGGTGCGCAGGCCGCGGGTCAGGGCGGCCTGGTCGATCTTGCGGTCGGTCATCTCGCCCAGGGCCAGGAACATGCCGGTGGACTCGATCATCACCACGATCATCACCAGGGTCATGGTCAGAATCAGGATGGGGTTGAAGACCGGGGCTGCAATTTCGAAGGGCAGCACCAGGTCAAACCACTGGGCCTTGGCCACCTTGTCGAAATGCATCAGCCCCATGCCCACCGCCACCACGGCGCCGATGATGATGCCCAGCAGTACCGAGATGTTGGCAATGAAACCCTTGCCGAACTTGGCGATCAGCAGGATGGACAGCAGCACCAGGCCCGAGATGCCCACGCCCGTGAGGTCGGCGTAGCGGGGATTGGGCATGGTGGGCACCACGGCAAAGCCCTTGGGCACCGGGGGCAGCGAGGAGCCGGGAGCGCCCGCAGCCGACTGCGCCTCGGTCAGCCACTTGATGTGGTCGGGGTTGACCACACTGGGGGCCGTGGGGCCGACCGGGTTGCCAAAAATCCAGTTGATGCCCACGCGCATCAGGCTGATGCCGATGACGGCAATGATGGTGCCGGTGACCACGGGCGGGAAGAAGCGCAGCATGCGGCTGACCATCGGTGCAATCAATATGGAGATGACCCCTGCGCCAATGACGGAGCCAAAGATCAGCCCCGCGCCTGCCGTGCCGCTGGTGGTTTGTGCCATGGAGATCATGGGGGCCACGGCGGCGAAGGTCACGCCCATCATCACGGGCAGCTTGATGCCAAACCAGCGCGTGGCGCCCAGGGCCTGGATCAGGGTGACCAGCCCGCACACGAACAGGTCTGCCGAAATCAGCTTGGCCACCTGGTCCGGTGTGAGGTTGAGGGCCCGCCCCACGATGAGCGGCACGGCCACGGCGCCGGCATACATCACCAGGACATGCTGCAGGCCCAGGGCGGTGAGCTTGCCCAGGGGCAGGCGCTCATCCACGGGGTGCACAGTGGTTTCCATTCGGTACTCCTTCGGTGTGGACGGGTGGCATGGCGCACGCCGATACGGCTGCACCCATGAATCCATACAAAAAGTGTATACAAAAAGTGCCGACACATTTCTAGCGATAAACCCCTAGGCATGCCCGCGCCGAAGGGCGTCGCCGGTCAGGTCAGCAGGTCGTGCAATGTGCGAGCAATCACTTTGGTGGCACAGCGCAGGTCTTCGAGCTGCAGGCGTTCGTCGGCCCGCTTGGCGTGGGATTCGAGCACCGTGCGCGGGCCCGCGCCGTAGATCACGCCAGGGATGCCGCGCTCGACGTACAGGCGCACGTCGGTGTAGAGCGGCGTGCCCAGGGCGGGCACGGGCTCGCCCAGCAAAGCCTGGGCGTGTTTCTGGATCGCATCCACCAGGGGCTGGTTGCCGGGCAGCGGCGTCATGGCGCGGGCCAGCAGCAGGCGCTTGATGTCTGCCGTGATGCCGGGGCACTCGCCAGCCGCCTGCGCGATGGTGCGGCGGATGCTTGCTTCCACTTCGGTGGGGTTTTCCTCGGGGATCATGCGCCGGTCGAGTTTGAACACCACCTTGCCGGGCACCACGTTGGTGTTGGTGCCGCCCTCGATGCGGCCCACGTTCAGGTAGGGGTGGGTAATGCCCGCCACGCTGGAGGTGACCTGCTGGTACTGCTGGTTGAGGGCGTACAGCGCGTTCAGGATGTGCACCGCGCCCTGCAGCGCGTCCACGCCCGTATGTGGCACGGCGGCGTGGGCCATCTTGCCGTGCACCGTCACTTCCATCTGCAGGCAGCCGTTGTGGGCCGTGACGACTTCGTGGCTGAAGCCTGCGGCAATCAGCAGGTCGGGTTGTGTCAGCCCCTGCTTGAGTAGCCAGCCGGGGCCCAGTTCGCCGCCAAACTCTTCGTCGTAGGTGAAGTGCAGTTCCACCGCGCCCTGCGTGGGCCGGGCTACGGCCTCGAGCGCCCGCACGGCGAAGGTGAAGCTGGCAAAGTCGCTCTTGCTCACGGCGGTGGCGCGGCCATACATGGCACCGTCCACCACTTCGGCCCCGTAGGGGTCGTGCGTCCAGCCTTCGCCCGGGGGCACCACATCACCGTGGGCATTGAGGGCAATGGTGCGGCCCGCGCCGGGCGTGCCATAGGGGCGGCGCACGATCAGGTTGGTGATGGACTCCATGCCGTAGGCCTGCACATCGGCGGCAGGCACGGGGTGTTGCTCGGCCTCAAAGCCAAAGTCTTTCAGCAGCTCTGTGGTGCGCTGGGCATGCGGTGCGTTGTCGCCGGGCGGGGTATCGGTGGGCACGCGGACCAGGGCCTGCAGAAAGCGCACCTCCTCGTCAAAATGCTGGTCGATCCAGTGGTCCAGGGCGGTGTAGTCGGCGGTCATGCGGGTTCCTTGGCGAGCTGGTGCAGGACATGGCTGAAGGCCTCCACGGCCAGCTGCATGTCGTTGTGGGTGGTGGATTCGAGCGGGTTGTGGCTGATGCCTGCGTTCTCGCCCCGCACGAACAGCATGGCCTGGGGCATCACCTCGTGCAGCTTCATGGCGTCGTGGCCGGCGCCGCTGGGCATGCGCAGCAGCGGCACGCCCAGGGCGTTGACGGCGTTCTCCCAGCGCTGCTGCCAGGCCGGTGCGCTGGGTGCGGCGGCTGCGCGCATGGTTTCTTCCAGCGTGAGCCGCAGGCCGCGCCGCGCGGTGATGTGGTGCAGCTGCGCCAGCACATCGCGGTCCAGCGCGTCGCGCTGGGCATCGGTGGGTGCGCGCAGGTCCAGCGAAAACTGGCAGCGCCCGGGCACCACGTTGATGGAGCCGCCCGGCACATTCCACTGGCCGATGGTGCCGACCGAGTCGCCGTCCTGCGCGGCGCGCTGCTCCAGGTACAGCGCCAGTTCGGCCACGGCCATGGCGGCATCGCGGCGGCTGTCCATAGGGGTGGTTCCGGCGTGGCTGGCCATGCCGGTCACCTCGCCCACATAGCGCACGCTGCCGTTGATGGAGGTGACCACACCCAGGGGCAGGTCCAGCCCGTTGAGCACGGGGCCCTGTTCGATGTGCACTTCAATGAAGCCCAGGTACTGCGCGGGGTCGCGCTGCAGCCGGGGAATGTCGTCAATGCACAGGCCTGCGTGCTGCATGGCGGCGCGCAGCGTCACGCCGTCGGCATCCTTCTGGTCGAGCCAGGCGGGATTGAAGTCGCCGATCAGTGCACCCGAGCCCAGGAAGGTGGCCTTGTAGCGCTGGCCTTCTTCCTCGGCAAAGGCCACCACTTCAATGCCGAATGGCAGGCGCTGGCCGGCGCGGTGCAGTTCGCGCACGCAGGCCATGGGTACGAAGATGCCCAGGCGCCCGTCGTACTTGCCGCCATTGCGCACCGTGTCGTAATGCGAGCCGGTGAGGAGGTAGCGCGCGCCTTGGGCGGCCGGGTGATAGCGGCCCACCACGTTGCCTACGGCGTCGATCTCGACCTCGTCGAAGCCACAGTCGCGCATCCAGCGGCTGAGCGCTTGAGCGCAGGCGCGGTGGGCGTCGGTGAGGTAGGTGACGGTGAGCTGGCCCTTTTCGGCATAGCCGGGGTCGGAGTGCTCGGCCAGCTTCTCGTGCCAGTCCCATACATCGGCGCCCAGCAGCGGTTCGGCGCCGAACTTGTCGTTCAGGCGGATCTCGGCAATGCGGTGGATGTTGCGCAGCGCTTCGGCCTGCTCAAAGTCGGGGTGGTTGTCCAGGCGCCGCGCAAAGGTGTCGATGATCTGCTGCTTGCGCAGCCCGGTGCCCCGCGGGCCCCGCACCGCCAGGATGAACGGGAACCCAAAGCGGGCGTTGTAGTCGGCATTGAGTTGCTGCAGCCGCACAAACTCAGCGGGGGTGCATTGTGTCAGGCCCGCCTTGCTTTGCTCATGGGTGGATTCGGCGGTGAGGCTCTGGTCCACCATGGCCTTGCCCGCCAGCTCGGGGTGGGCGCGGATGAGGGCGAGCTGCGCTTGAGTACCGGCGGTGCGCACGGCATGCGCCAGGGCGTGCTTGAGGTGCGCCAGCGACCGAAACGGCCGTTCGCGCAGCGCGGCCTGGGCAATCCAGGGCGAATGCTCGTACACGCCGTCGAGCCATTGCAGGGCCTGCTCCAAGCTGGCGGTGTTGAGTTGGTCGAGGGTGAGTGCCATGGGTCAGGCCTTCTCGCTGGGGTAGGGATGGGTCGCCTTCCAGTGGCGGGCGATGTCGATGCGCCGCGCCACCCAGACGTGGTCGTGCTGTTCGATATGGTCCAGAAAGCGCTGCAGCGCCGTGATGCGGCCAGGCCTGCCCAGCAGGCGGCAGTGCATGCCGATGCTCATCATCTTGGGTGCGTCGTCACCGGCCGGGTCGCCTTCGGCGTAGAGAACGTCGAACGTGTCCTTGAGGTACTGGAAGAACGGGTCGGCGTGGGAATAGCCCTGGGGCAGTGCAAAACGCATGTCGTTGCAGTCCAGCGTGTAGGGCACGATGAGCTGGGGCACGGCGGTGCCGTCGGTTTTTTGCACCTTCATCCAGAACGGCAGATCGTCGCCGTAGTAATCGCTGTCGTAGTCAAAGCCGCCGTAGTCGGCCACCAGACGGTGGGTGTTGGGGCTGTCGCGGCCGGTGTACCAGCCCAGGGCGCGTTCGCCGGTCAGGCGCTCGATGATGGACATGGCTTCTTGCATGTGGGCGCGCTCGACGTCCTCGGGGATGTGCTGGTAGTGGATCCACTTGAGGCCATGGCAGGCGATCTCGTGGCCCAGCGCCACAAAGGCCTGCGTCAGCTCGGGGTGGCGCTGCAGGGCGGTGGAGACGCCAAACACCGTGAGCGGCAGCCCGCGCTTTTCGAACTCGCGCAGGATGCGCCACACCCCGGCGCGTGCGCCGTACTCGTAGATGCCTTCCATGCTCATGTGCCGCTCGGGGTAGCTGGCAGGGTTGAACATTTCCGACAGGAACTGCTCCGAGCCCGCGTCGCCGTGCAGCACGGCGTTTTCGCCGCCTTCCTCGTAGTTCAGCACGAACTGCACGGCGATGCGCGCACCACCGGGCCATTGCGCGTGGGGCGGGCGGTTGCCATAACCGATGAGGTCGCGGGGGTAGGGCAGGGTGCTGTCGTAGGTCATGGTGTCAGGAGGCGGTGGGTACAAGGGCCATGGAGAGGTCGTTGACCGGCTGCTTGCGGTCGAAGGTGAGGCCCGCCTCCACATGCTCCAGATGCTGCTGCATCAGCGCCACGGCGCCTTCTTCATCGCGTGCGGCCAGGGCCGCCACGATGGCCGCATGTTCTTCGTGCGAGTGCGCGGCGGCACTGTCGGACTGGTACATGAGCGTGATGAGCGCGCTGCGCGAGATCAGGTCGCCCAGCATCTGCGCCAGCACCTCGTTGCCCATGAGTTCGGCCATGCGCACGTGGAAGTCGCCCAGCAACTGGGTGCGGCTGCTGACGTCGGCACCGTCCACGGCGGCCTGCTCGCTGGCCACATGGGCGCGCAGCGATTTGATGCGGGCCGGTGTGGCGCTGCGCACAAAGGCGCGGGTCATCTCCGTCTCGAGCATGCGGCGCACGGCAAAAACCTGGCGCGCCTCTGCGACCGAGGGCGTGGAGACAAATGCGCCGCGCGCGGGCGACAGCGTGACCAGGCGGTTTTGCGCCAGTTGGAACAGGCCCTGGCGCACCAGGGTGCGCGAGACGCCAAAGTGGTCGGCCAGCTTCTGCTCGGCCAGCTTGGTGCCCGGAAGCAGGCGGTGTTCGACGATGGCGCGTGTCAGCGTTTCGACAATGGTGCTGGTGGAGGAGGGTTCCATGGCGGCATGATAGGCGGAATGACCAAAAGTGTATACACTTTTGGTCTACAAGAGGGATCCTTTTGGGCCCTCGCTTTTCAGGAGAATCCCTATGGGCTTGAGCACCCACGTTCTGGACACCATGCATGGCTGCCCCGCAAGCGGCATGGAGGTGTGCCTGTATGCCACCGAGGGCGACAGCGCCACCTTGCTGCAGCGCCTGGTGCTGAACCACGATGGCCGTACCGACGCGCCGCTGTTCGACAACGCCAGCCTGCGCACCGGCACGTACCGGCTGACCTTTGATGTGGCGGGGTACTTCAAGGCCCGGGGCGTGCCGTTGCCCGAGCCCAATTTTCTGAACCGCGTGAGCCTGGACTTTGGCGTGGCCCACGCCGACCAGCATTACCACGTACCGCTGCTGGTCAGCCCCTGGAGCTATTCCACCTACCGGGGCTCTTGAGTTTGCTCTTGATTCAATAGCTAGTAGCGCTTGTTTTGATTGATTTTCAGATACAAAAATACCTGAAAACCAATGTTTGCAAGCGCAAACAGCTATTATTTTTAATAACTATCAGAGCTGACCTTCGGTCAGGGTGTCGAGCTGGAACTGGCCGCTCTTGTCCCACAGCCAGGTGTCGGTGTAGGTCACCTTGCCCAGGCGTGTCGGCAGCGGGAACGGCGCGGCGGCGCGCACCGTGCGTTCGATCTCCGCCGTCACCTCGGGTGCATGGCGGGGGGCGCGCAGCCAGTGCAGCCCGGTGACGCGGCCTGCACGGTCGATGTGGGCCTCCAGCACGCCAATGGCATAGAGCTGCGGCGGCAGTTTGCCCTTGAAGATGCGCTGTGCATTCAGGTCATACAGGTGCTGCGCTGCATCCTTGCGATAGTCTTTGGGATTGCGTGCACCTGATGGTGGCGAGATGGGGGGCGTGCGGGTGGCCGGGCCCATGGTCGAATCGCCGGGTGTTCGGTTGTCGGGTGGAATGGTGCTGACCGGCGTGGACCGGCAGGCCGCCACCAACGCCGTGACGGCCGCCATCAGGCCTGCCAGCAGCCAAGGGCTGCGCTGGGCAGTTTTTTGTGGAGGAGGCGGGTTTTGGTGCATGTGGGAGCCGCTGCAATCTGTCGGAACGCTGGGAATATGGCATTTTTGCATCTTTTGCTGGAAAAACTGGGTTTTGGCCCTGCCTGCCTGGTCTCCGTGGCGCGCACCGAGGGTTCGGTGCCGCGCGAACGCGGGGCCTGGATGGCCGTGTTTGCCGATGCACTGGTGGGCACCATTGGCGGTGGGCATGTCGAGTTTCAGGCCATTGCCGAGGCGCGCCGCCGCCTGGCCGGTGGCGACGCCGGGCCGCTGCTGCGGCGCTATGCCCTCGGACCCAGCCTGGGCCAGTGCTGTGGCGGGGTGATGCACCTGCAGTTCGAGCCAATCACCCGCGCCGACGGCCCCCGCCTGCAGCAGCGCCTGGCGCCCCGGCGCACGCCCGTGGCGCTGTTTGGCGGCGGCCATGTGGGCCATGCGCTGGCGCAGGTGCTGGCGCCGCTGCCCCTGGCGCTGACCTGGATCGACAGCCGCGACGGCATCTTTCCGGCGGTGGTGCCGCAGGGCGTGGTGTGTGAGCATTCCGAGCCGGTGCACGATGCCGTGCCGGGCCTGGCGACCGGTTCGCAGGTGCTCATCATGAGCTTCAGCCACGCCGAGGACCTGGATGTGGTGGCCGCCTGCCTGCGGCGCCAGCGGGCGCAGGGTGACCTGCCGTTCATCGGCCTGATCGGCAGCCGCACCAAGTGGGCCGCCTTTCGCCACCGCCTGCAGGAGCGTGGTTTTACCGCCGAGGAACTGGCGCAGGTCACCTGCCCGATCGGCGTGCCCGGCATTGCAGGCAAGCAGCCCGAAGTGATCGCCGTGGCCGTGGCGGCACAGTTGCTGCAGACGCTGGAGAGTGGGCGCACAGGGTAATCCCGGGGCTCTTGGGTTTTCCGCCGACTGGAATTGCGCACAAAATTTGCATACACTTTGCGCTTTGGTCGCAGCGGTGCCTTGGCTATGGT
This sequence comes from Giesbergeria sp., assembly GCA_026647025.1. Lineage (GTDB taxonomy): Bacteria > Pseudomonadota > Gammaproteobacteria > Burkholderiales > Burkholderiaceae_C > Simplicispira. The sequence goes on along the minus strand of JAPKHH010000013.1, from coordinate 30,654 downwards.
ATGCCCTGGTGCGCGACCTTGTGGTTTCCCTGCCTGAACGATCAGGCCCGGAAACAAGCTGCTCAGAGCGCCCGCAGTGGTGAGCAGGTTGCCAAGGCGCCCGCGTGGCGCCACCAGGGTGAAACATCATGGAAAGCTACCTTCTCGACTGGGCCAATCTGCTGCTGCGCTGGGTGCACGTCATCACCGCGATTGCGTGGATCGGCTCGTCCTTCTACTTCGTCTTTCTCGACAGCAGCCTCACGCCGCCCGAAGACGACGACCTGAAAAAACAGGGTGTCAGCGGTGAGCTGTGGGCCGTGCACGGCGGGGGCTTCTACCACCCGGTCAAGTTCAATGTGGCGCCGCCCAAACTCCCTGGGCACCTGCACTGGTTTTATTGGGAGAGCTACAGCACCTGGCTCAGTGGCTTCTCGCTGTTCACCGTGTCCTACCTCTGGAGCGCCGGCACCTACCTGGTGGACAAGTCGCGCATGGACTGGGCGCCCGCCACGGCGGTGGTGGCTGCGCTGGCCTTTCTGGTCGTGTTCTGGCTGCTGTACGACGCCATCTGCCGGGCGTTCGGCCAGCGCAAGAACGGCGACGCCATCGTCGGGGCACTGGTGCTGGTGCTGGTCTGCATTGCCTCGTGGCTGGCCTGCCACTGGTTTGCCGGGCGTGCGGCCTTCTTGCTGGTGGGCGCCATGATGGCCACGGCCATGAGTGCCAATGTGTTTTTCTGGATCATCCCCGGCCAGCGCACTGTGGTGGCCGACCTGAAAGCCGGGCGGCCGGTCGACCCCATCCACGGCAAGCGCGGCAAGCAGCGCAGCGTGCACAACACCTATTTCACGCTGCCGGTGCTGTTTTCCATGCTCAGCGGCCACTACAGTTTTACCTGGAGCCACCCGCAGAACTGGCTGGTGCTGATTTTGATGATGTTCGCCGGTGCGGCCATTCGCCAGTTCTTCGTCATGCGCCACGGCTTCAAGCTGGGCCGCAACGCCCACCCCTGGCCGTATGCGCTGGTGGGGGTGCTGGTGCTGCTGGGCACCATTGCCTGGCTGCGTCCGGCGCCCGTGGTTGCTATGAAATCAGTAGCTGCTGGCGAAGAATATATAAGCGCTGGAGGCCATTTTGACTATCAAAAAGTGCAGGCCGTGTTGCAGGAGCGCTGCGTGCAATGCCACGGGCCCGAGGTGCAGATGAAGGGCGTGCGGCTCGACAGCGCCGAGCAGGTGGCGCCACGCGCCCAGCTCATCTACCAGCAGGTGGTGCTGCAAAAGCTCATGCCCATGAATAACGCCACGCAAATGACCGACGCCGAGCGCGACCTGATTGCCCGCTGGCACGCTGCGGGCGCACCGGTGCAGTAATCACGCCGCGTGTTGGTCGGGCCAGACCTCCAGGCCCAGGCCGCGCAGGTAGGTGCCAATGCTGGCGCGGGCGGCCTGCACCAGGTCATAGGCCTGTGGGTCCAGCAGCCAGCTTTGCAGCAGGCCTTCGACCAGCACCTGCAGGCCCAGTGCCGCCATGTCCGGCGGCACGGCGGCAGGCCAGGGGCGTTCGGCAAAGGCGCGCTCCAGTGCGCTGCGGTTGCGCGCCAGCCATTGCCGGTGCATCTGCAGGTGGCGGGCCTGCACGGCGCCCAGTTCTTCCACGTATTCCACGCGGTGGATGGCGATCTGCATCACGCGGCGCAATGATGCGTCGGTGGCAATGCGGTGCAGGGCTTCGAGCATGGCTTGGCCCACCTGCGCCACGGTGGCGGGAGGCGCATCGGGCGCGGTGCCGGTGAGCAGCTGCTCCATGGGCAGGGTGGCGCGCTCCATCATGGCGTTGAACAGGTCGGCCTTGTCCTTGAAGTGCCAATAAATGGCGCCGCGCGTGGCCCCGGCGGCCACGGCAATGTCGTTGAGCGAGGTGCGCGAGACGCCACGCGCCTCAAACAATTGTTCTGCAGCATCCAGCAACCCGCTGCGCGTGGCCTGGGCGTCTGCCTTGGTACGTCGTGCCATGGGGTTTCTCCTGCGGGGTAAGAGTCTCCACTATACATACATTCAAGTATGTATGTATACTCTCACTCCCATGGGGCGTTCACGCGGCGTGCACACCTGGTTTACAGAAAAAAACTAGACTTCCCCTTCTGGCCACGCTCTTGCCCGATTTCCCGAAAGATCACCATGCCCTTGCGCCCTTCCATCGCTGCTCCCTTTCTGCCTTTTCTTGTTTCGGGGGCGCGCCAGCGGCACGCCGTGGCCGGCGTGTGCCTGGGCGCGTTGCTGCTGGTGTCGGCCTGTGGCAAAAGCGATGCGCCCGCAGCGGCGCCGGGTGGTGGCATGCCGCCCCCAGAGGTGGGCGTGGTGACGGTGCAGCCCGGTGAGGTAGGTTTGGTGACGGAACTGCCAGGGCGCCTGGAAGCCTCCCGTGTGGCGCAGGTGCGTGCCCGGGCGGCGGGCATCCTGCAAAAGCGCCTGTTCCAGGAAGGCAGCGAGGTCAAGGCCGGGCAGGTGCTGTTCCGCATCGATGCCGCCCCGTATGAAGCGGCCTTGCAGACCGCCGAGGCCACGCTGGCGCGCGGCCAGGCGAATCTGGCACAGGCCAGTGCACTGGCCGAGCGCTACAAACCCCTGGTGGCCGCCAATGCCGTGAGCCAGCAGGACTATGCGAACGCCGTGGCCGCCCACAAGCTGGCCGAGGCCGATGTGGCCGCAGGCAAGGCTGCCGTGACCAACGCGCGCATCAACCTGGGCTATGCCAGCGTGGCTGCGCCCATTGCGGGGCGCATTGGCCGTGCACTGGTCACCGAGGGCGCGCTGGTGGGCCAGGGCGAGGCCACGCCCCTGGCCGTGGTGCAGCAGATCAACCCCATGTATGTGAACTTCACCCAGTCGGCGGCCGAGGTCATGAAGCTGCGCAGCGCGCTGGAGGCCGGGCAGCTCAAGCGCGCCGCAGGTGCCGAGGCTGCCAGCGTGCGCGTGCTGCTGGAAGACGGCAGCACCTATGCACTGCCCGGCAAGCTGCTTTTTTCCGACCTGACCGTGGATGCGAGTACCGGCCAGATCACCCTGCGTGCGCAGGTGCCCAACCCGCAGGGCCGCTTGTTGCCGGGCCTGTACGTGCGCGTGCAGATCGAGCAGGCCCAGGCGGGCAATGCGGTGCTGCTGCCGCAGCAGGCCGTGACACGCTCGGCCCAGGGCGACACCGTGCTGGTGGTGGGCGGTGACGGCAAGACCGGGCCACGCCCTGTGCGCATCGGTGGCCAGCAGGGCGGTCAGTGGGTGGTGCTCGATGGGCTCCAGGCGGGCGAGCAGGTGGTGGTCGATGGTTTCCAGAAGCTGCGCGGCAACCCGGTCGTCAAGCCGGTGCCGTGGCAGCCCGCAGGCCAGAAGAAGGCGCCTGCCAGCAGCCCCGCGCCCGCAGCCTCTGCCGCCAGCGCAGCCCGCTAAGGAGCGCCCAGCATGGCGAAATTCTTTATCGACCGGCCCATCTTTGCGTGGGTGATCGCACTGTTCATCATGGTGCTGGGCGGCGTGGCCATCACGCAACTGCCCATTGCGCAATACCCGCCTGTGGCGCCACCGTCCATCGTGGTGTCGGCCACCTACCCCGGTGCCTCGGCCCAGACGCTGGAGGATGCCGTGCTCTCCGTCATCGAGCGCGAGATGAATGGCTCGCCGGGCCTGATCTACATGGAATCGGTGGCCCAGGCCAACGGCACGGGCAACATCACGCTGAGCTTCCAGCCCGGCACCAACGCCGACCTGGCCCAGGTGGACGTGCAGAACCGCCTGGCCCGCGCCACGCCGCGCCTGCCCGCCGTGGTCACGCAGCAGGGCGTGCGCGTGGACAAGTCGCGCAGCAACTTCCTGCTGTTTGCCATCCTGTCGTCGGACGACCCGGCCTGGGACCCCGTGGTGCTGGGCGACTATGCCTCGCGCAACATCGTCCCGGAAATGCAGCGCCTGCCCGGCATTGGCCAGGCGCAGCTGTTCGGTACCGAACGCGCCATGCGCATCTGGATCGACCCGGCCAAGCTGCTGGGCCTGAACCTGAGCGCGGCCGATGTGACGGCCGCCATTCGGGCGCAGAACGCGCAGGTCTCGGCCGGGGAGATCGGCAGTCTGCCCAATATTGCGGGGCAGGGCATTTCGGCCACCGTGATCGTGGATGGCCAGCTCTCGAACGAGGAGCAGTTTGGCCGCATCATCCTGCGCGCCAACCCGGATGGCAGCACCGTGCGCCTGAAGGATGTGGCGCGCATCGAGTTGGGGGGGCAGGCCTACGCCACATCGGCGCGCCTCAATGGCAAGCCGTCGGTGGGGGTGGGCGTGCAGCTCTCGCCCACGGGCAACGCGCTGGCGGCCGCCAAGGCCGTGCGCGAGAAGATGACCGAACTGGAGCGCTTCTTCCCGCAGGGCATGAAGTGGTCCATCCCCTATGACAGCTCGCGTTTCGTCGAAATCTCGATCAAGCAGGTGGCAGAAACTTTGGTGGAGGCGGTGGCGCTGGTGTTTCTGGTGATGCTGTTGTTCCTGCAGAACCTGCGCTACACCATCATTCCCACCATCGTGGTGCCGGTGGCGCTGCTGGGTACGTTTGCCACGCTGCTGGCCCTGGGTTTCTCGATCAATGTGCTGACCATGTTCGGCATGGTGCTGGTGATCGGCATCGTGGTGGACGACGCCATCGTGGTGGTGGAGAACGTCGAGCGCATCATGAGCGAGGAAGGCTTGCCGCCCCTGGCCGCCACGCGCAAGGCCATGGGCCAGATCTCGGGCGCCATCGTCGGCGTGACGGTGGTGCTGATCTCGGTGTTCGTGCCGCTGGCCTTCTTTGCGGGCTCGGTGGGCAACATCTACCGCCAGTTCGCGGCGGTGATGGTGTCGTCGATTGCCTTTTCGGCTTTTCTGGCACTGTCGCTCACGCCCGCGCTGTGCGCCACGCTGCTCAAGCCGGTCGAGGCCGGGCACCACCATGCCAAGACTGGTTTCTTCGGCTGGTTCAACCGCAGTTTTTCCAGCACGGCCAAGGGGTATGAGGGCCTGGTGGCCCGTGTGCTGCGCCGCGCGCCACGCACCTTGATTCTGTATGCCGTCATCATCGGCGCCGCGGCGCTGGTGTATCTGCGCCTGCCCACGTCCTTTCTGCCCAACGAAGACCAGGGCACCATGCTGGTGAACGTGCAACTGCCGCCAGGCGCCACGCAGGAGCGCACCCGCGCGGTGATGGAGCAGGTCGAGGATTTCATGCTCAAGCAGCCCGAGGTGCAGAGCATGGTCGGCGTGCTGGGTTTCAGCTTTTCGGGCCAGGGACAGAATGCCGCGCTGGCCTTCGTCACCTTGACCGACTGGGCCAAGCGTGCGGGCCCCGGCAGTTCGGCCGATGCGGTGGCCGGGCGTGCCTTTGGTGCGCTGTCGGGCATCCGCGATGCCTTCATCTTCCCGCTCAGCCCACCGCCCATTCCGGAACTGGGCACGGCCACGGGGTTCAGCTTCCGCCTGCAGGACCGGGCGGGCCTCGGCCACGACGCCCTGCTGGCGGCACGCAACCAGATGCTCGGCATGGCGATGCAAAGCAAGGTGCTGGCCCAGGTGCGCCCCGATGGCCTGGAAGACGCACCGCAACTGCATCTGGACATCGACCGTGACAAGGCCAGCGCGCTGGGTGTGGGCTACGACGCCATCAATAACGCGATTTCCACCTCTCTGGGATCGAGCTACGTGAATGATTTCCCGAATGCAGGCCGCCTGCAGCGCGTGATGGTGCAGGCCGATGCGCCCGCGCGCATGCAGCCCGAGGACCTGCTGCGCCTGACGGTGCCCAACGCCCAGGGCAAGGCCGTGCCCCTGTCGGCCTTTGCCACCACGCGCTGGATCACCGGCGCCATGCAGACCGTGCGCTACAACGGGTATCCATCGATGCGCATCAGCGGCGGCGCCGCGCCGGGGCAGAGCACGGGTGCGGCCATGGCCGAGATGGAACGCATCGCCGCCCAACTGCCGCCCGGGTTTGGCTATGAATGGACGGGCCAGTCGCGGGAGGAAAAGCTGGCCGGTTCACAGGCCCTGCTGGTCTATGCCTTCGCCATCCTGGCGGTGTTCCTGTGCCTGGCGGCGCTGTATGAGAGCTGGTCGATTCCCCTGGCCGTCATTCTGGTGGTACCGCTGGGGGTGCTGGGCGTGCTGCTGGCGACGCTGCTGCGCGGCTATGCCAATGATGTGTACTTCCAGGTGGGGCTGGTGACCATCATCGGCCTGTCGGCCAAGAACGCCATCCTGATCATTGAATTTGCCAAGGACCTGCAGGCCCAGGGCAAGAGCGTGATCGAGTCCGCACTGGCCGCTGCGCATCTGCGCTTTAGGCCCATCGTGATGACGTCGATGGCCTTCATGCTCGGCGTGCTGCCGCTGGCCCTGTCCACGGGCGCAGGCTCGGCCAGCCAGCGTGCCATTGGCACGGGCGTCATCGGCGGCATGATCACCGGCACCGTGTTGGCCGTGTTCTTTGTGCCCGTGTTTTTCGTGCTGGTGCGCGGCCTGTTCAAGGGCAGTGCGCGGCAGCGGCAATTCGATGTGGAGCATGCACACCAGACCGGCGCGGGAGACCACCATGCATAAGATACAGGCCATCCCCTTTGTTCGGCGCGGCGGTGCACTGGCAGCCCTGGTGCTGGCGGGTTGCACTTCCATGGCGCCGGTGTATGAGCGTCCCGCCGCGCCTGTGGCAATGCAGTGGCCTACCTTTGGCGTCCCGGCCCAGGAGACGTCTGCCACCACCGCCGCTGAATTGCCCTGGCAGGACTTCGTGACCGATGTCCGCCTGCGTGCCCTGATCGACAAGGCCCTGGCCGACAACCGCGACCTGCGCGTGGCGGCCCTGGCCATCGAGCAGGCGCGTGCGCAGTACCAGATTCGCAGCGCCGACCAGACGCCCACACTCAACCTGGCTGCCACGGGTAACCGCCAGCCGACATCGGGCGGCGGCATCAGCAGCACCTACACCGCAGGGCTGGCGCTGGCCTCCTGGGAGATTGATTTTTTTGGCCGCATTGCCAGTCTCAAGGATGCTGCACTGGCGCAATACCTGGCCACGGAAGAAGCCCGCCGTGCCGTGCAGACCAGCCTGATTGCCTCCGTGGCCAATGCCTGGCTGAGCCTGCAGGCCAACGATGCCCTGCTGGAACTGACCGAGCGCACGTTGGGAACCCGCGAAGATTCCCTGCGCCTGATCCGCCTGCGCTTTGACCAGGGCGTGGCGTCCGCGCTGGACCTGCGCCAGGCCGAATCGCTGGTGGCCGCAGCACGCGTGGCACGGGCGCAGCAGCAGCGGCTGCGCTCACTCGATGTGAACGCCCTCACCTTGCTGGTGGGGCAGCCTTTGTCGGCGGATCTGCTCGACACCCGGGATGCGGGCGATGCCCCCTTCGGCAGCGTGCCGGCCGGGCTGCCGTCCGACTTGTTGGCGCGCCGCGCCGACATACGCCAGGCCGAGCAGTTGCTGCTGGCAGCCAACGCCAACATCGGCGCTGCCAAGGCGGCCTTCTTTCCGCGCATTGCACTCACGGCCAGCGCAGGATCGGCCAGCAACGCGCTGTCGGGCCTGTTCAAGGACGGGTCCTGGGGCTGGACCCTGGCACCGCAGGCCCTTCTGCCGATCTTTGATGCCGGGCGCAACCAGGCCGGGCTCGATTCGGCCCTGGCCGGGCGCGACATTGCCGTGGCGCAGTACGAGAAAGCCATTCAGAGCGCTTTCCGTGAAGTGGCGGATGCCTTGGCGGGGCGCGCCACGCTCGGTGACCAATGGACTGCACAGCAGCAGCAGGCCGACGCCGAGGCGGATCGTTTCCGCCTGGCCGATCTGCGCTACCGCAACGGTGTTGCCAGTTCGCTGGAGGTGCTGGACGCGCAGCGCTCGCTGTTTGCCAGCCAGCAGGCTCTGGCGCAGACGCGGCTGGCACTGCGCCAGAACCAGGTCTTGCTGTTCAAGGCGCTGGGCGGCGGCTGGTCGCTGACGGCGGACCAGTCCGGTCTGCCTGGCGGTTGAGTAGAGGGGTTCAGGCCGCCAGGGCCTCTGCGGACGGGTGCAGCGCGACGGCCTGGAACCGGGCAGGTCGGTCGATGGATGTCTCCAGGACCACGATGCCGCAGGCTGCCTGTTTGGCTTCGTGCTTGGCCTGGGCGGCCAGGTTGGCCACCTCCTCGGCATGGCGCAGCACACCCGGTGGTATGCAGGCGGCCCCCATGGAGAGCGTGGTGCACGGGAAAAACCGCTGAATGCCATGCCGATCTTCTGCGTGAATGCCGCCGGCCATCCGGGCGGTCTCATCGAACAGGCCTCGGGCTTCCAGCGCGAACTCGTCCACGATGCCCTGGCAGCGTTGCAACCAGTCTTCACTCTGGAACAGCACAAGAAAATCGTCACCGCCGACATGGCCGACAAAGTCGCACTGTGCATTGCAGTGCGAGACGATCAGACGTGCCGCCAGCCGGATCATCTCATCGCCGCGCCAGTAGCCGTACAGGTCGTTGAAGGGTTTGAAATGGTTCAGGTCGGCATAGCAGGCGACAAAGCGGTTGCCGCTCTCGAGCAGGCGCTCGATGTGCATGCTGATGGGAATGTTGCCGGGCAGGAAGGTGAGCGGATTGGCATGGCGCGCCGCTTCGATGCGTGCTTCGGTGACCGCGCGGACCAGTTTGTCTCCGGTGCCCAGTCCGATGTAGCGGCCGTTGTCGGTGACGATGAAGCCGTCGCTCAGGTAGCGCTGGTCCTGCGAGGTCAGGATGCCGATGAGCTGTTCGATATCGCAGTCGAGCTCCACCACGCGCGGCGCGGGGTTGGCAAAGGCCAGGCAGGGTTTGCGTCCATGCACTTCACGGAAGTACAGCGTGGCGTAGTGGTTCATGAATTGCTGGCGGTTGATCAGTGCCCGGGGACGATCGTCGTCCAGCAGCGCGATGGCATGCAACTCGGTATGGTGCATGAACAGGTGTGCAATGGTGTCGTTCGGCGTTTCCGGCGTGGCCGTCGGCGCCTGCAGCACTTGAAGACCACGCAGGATTCCGAGGCGGGAGGATTGGGCCGGATGGGGCAAGATGGCGACGCGGCGGTCCTGCACGACCTCCAGGGCGGCACCCTGGAGTGCGTGTTGCGCCGTCAGGGTGGGGCGCCCGAGCAGCCAGCCCTGGCCATAGGGAATATCGAGGTCGCGCAGTGCACGCAAGTCGTCCTGGGTTTCAATGCCTTCGGCCACGAGCTGGGTGCCGAACATGTCGGCAATGCCCTTGATGGCCCGCAGCATTTGCAGATTCTCCGGATGTGCGATGAGATCGTGAACGAAGTATTTGTCGATCTTCACGAAGTCGGGACGCGCTTCCGACCACAGGCGCAAGCTGGAGCGTCCGTCGCCAAAATCATCCAGTGCCAGGCGCATGCCCGCAGCATGCACCTCCTTGACCGCCTGGCGCAGGGGGACCATGTCGGTCACCCGATCATGCTCGGTGATTTCAAGGACCAGCATTCGCGGCTGCACGCCAAATTTGCGCAAGGTGGTCGCCAGCCTGTTTCTGCCACACAGGGACACGCCGCGCACCAGGGCGTCGGCACTGATATTCACGAACAGACGGCCTTGCGTCCCCATGGCCGCCCAGTTCCGCAGGGCCGTGGTAACGCAGACCAGCTCAAAGTCGGGAAGGATGTGCTCGCTGCGCGCCATGGCCAGCAGGGCTTCCGGGGAGTGCAAGGGCGTATTTTCAGGGCCTCGTATCAAGGCTTCATGGGCAAAGATGGCGCCTGTGCGGAGGTCGCCAAGGGGCTGGAAAACGCAATGCAGTTCTCCTGTGCGGATGAGTCGAGCAAGGGGCCCTGTACCTTTGCGCACGGCGGAGGAGAGAGCCGTCACGACGCGGTTGTGTTGTTTAGGGGCTTGAAATGGCATGGCGTTGCGGCCGGTAGGTGTACTAGGTGTTCACCCTAGGTGATTCTTGTGACAAGGGTGTTACGCAAAGATACATCCGAAGGTCGATGAAGGGTTCTCTGCACAGGGGGCTGGAAACCACGGGTTAACCCGCGCAATGTGTGCGCCGGTATTTCTTGATGCAAGGCAAATCGCAGGGTGCTCCCGGGTTTGTGCGGCAGACATTTGATGTGCCTCAAAACGAGTGACGAATTCGCGTTGCAAAGTGCCCCACCTATGTTGCCAAACTACTCCCCAGAAATGCCCGTGGAATGCGAGGTCGTGGCGCCTGGCGAAGTGCTGCGTGCGCGCCAGGAAAAGCTCAGCTCGGTATTGCACCTGGTGAGCGGACGGGTCCAGTTGGGCATCCTCGAAGATGGGCAGATGCGCCACCAGTTGGGTGTCGTTGAAGGCCCGTTCTGGCTGGATGGCGCTGCGGCCATGCTGGGCATGCCCTGCGCGGTGGACATGGTGACTGAAACCCGGGTCCAGTTGCGCCGCCAACCCATCGAAGACTTTTTGCGCAGCGTGGAAGCCCTGCCCAAGGCGGCGCAGTTGCTGCTGCATGATCTGGCCGTGGGCTACCGGCAGCAGACGGAGCTGGCCGTGAGCCGACTGGCGCAGGACGCCGAGGCCCGCTGCGCCCAATGGCTGCTGCGCCATGCACAGCACGACAGCAATGGCGCCCTGAGCGTCACCCTGAGCCAGCGCAAGCGCCTGATTGCGGCGCAGCTCGGCATTGCGCCGGAAACCTTCTCGCGGGTGCTGCGCAGCCTGCGCGAACATGGCCTGATCCTGGGTACAGGCAACGTGCTCAAGCTTCCGCAGCCCGGTGCGCTTGAAATGGTGGCCAGCGGCAGCTGACAGCCATCCCTGCTGCGCGGTCGCGCTCAGGGTTTTTCCCCGTGGATCACTGAGGGTTCCACCCAAGCCGGTGTGCTGGGGGGGTGCGTATATTCAATGCACCCTTTATGTCCACGCTTTCCATTCACCCCCTCTTCATCGGGCCCCGCTGGCACACGCACGGCGGGAGGCCTGCATGACGCCGCCAGCGGACGCGGCGCTGGCGGTGGCCGACACCGCCGCGCCCCACTGGGCGCTGCCGGGGGCGCTGGCGCTGCGGCTCGTGGTATTGGCCGCCCTGGCGATTGCGCTGTCTGGCGCGGTGTCGGGCTGGCTGGTGGCGCGAGCCTCGGGACAGGAGGCCGTGCAGCGCATGGTGGATCAGCAGACCGATGAAGTGGAAGTGTTTGCACGGCTGCTGGCCAGCAAGATCGAGCAGAGCCAGAAAGTGCTGCGCACCGTGGCCTCGGGTATCACGCCCGAGATGCTGGAACTTCCAGCCAGCCTGGAGTGGTTGCTGCAGCAGGGCCTGCCCGCGGTCCAGTTTTTTGACGCCATGCTGGTGGCACGGCAGGACGGCGAACTGCGCGTGAATCTGCAGAACGGCCGCTTTGAGAAAACCTCGACTCTGGAATCGTCGGCACGCGATGCGCTGCGCCGCACCCTGGTCGATGGCAAGCCCATGGTGGCCGAGCTGGTGGCCAGCCGCTCCAGCGATGCGCGCATCATGTTCACGATGCCGCTGCACCGCGACGATGGAACGGTGCTGGGCGTGGTGGCGGGCATGTTGCGGCTGCAGTCGCAGGGTTTGCTGCCGGTCTCCATGGCCGTGCCGCAGCGCGCGGATACGCGGCTGGTGGTCTTCACCCGCGAGGGAACGATTCTTTCGCACTCCGATCCTGCGCGGGTCATGGGACAGGTGCGCGATGAACCGGGCCTGGCACCGGTGTTTGCCCGCTGGCTGGAGCACGCCAGCCCGGTGATGGGCGCGGCCAGCACCGAGGTGGTACCGGGGCACATTGTCAGCATGGCGGGGATGCCGCTGCCGCAATGGATGGTGGCGCGGGTGAGTGATTCGCAGGCGGTGCTGGCACCACTGCAAGGGGCACAGCGCAAGGCCTGGTGGCTGGCGATGGCGGCCATGGCCGTGACGGTGGCGCTGTTTGCACTGCTGGCGGTCTGGATGTTCCAGCCGCTGGCCCGGCTGCGTGACCGTGCCGGGCATTTGCTGGACGACCCGGCGGATCTCCAGGGAGCCATGCCCTGGCCGCGTGCGGGCGGTGAGGTGGGTGCGCTGGTGCAGGTTTTTGAGGGCGTGCAGGGCCAGCGGCTGCATGCACAGCAACGCCATCGTGCGCTGGAGCGGCAATACCAGGCACTCCTGGAAGTCAGCTCCGTGGGTATCGCCGTCACCCGCAGGGGGCAACTGGAGTCCGTGAACCGCCGGGCCTGCCAGATGCTGGGCTATCTGCCGACCGAGTTGCAGGGCCAGGCGCTGGAACGGGTGTATGCGTCCGAACTCGATTCCCCGGGGCTGGATCGCCGTATCCAGGAAGCCTTCGCCGTGCATGGCGGTTTTGACGGGGATGCGTGCCTGCGCCGCAAGGATGGCAGCCCGGTCTGGGTGCGCGTCAAGGGCCGTGCGGTCGATCTGCAGGCGCCGGACGGCGACCGGGTCTGGATGGTGGAGGAAATGACGGCCGTGCACGAAGAACGCCGCCAGGGGGCCTGGGCGACCACGCATGATCCGCTGACCCAGTTGGAGAATCGTCCGGGCTTTGAACAGCGCCTGCGCCAGTTGCTCACGGCGGGCCCGGTTCCCACCGACAGTCGGCCTGGTGTGCTGGACGGCGGTGATGGACACCAGGCCCTGGGCGTGGTGCTGTTTCTGGACCTGGACCATTTCACCGTGATCAATGACGTGGCAGGCCATGATGCCGGGGACGATGTGCTGCGCCATGTGGCGCGGCTGCTGGAGGCGCAGGTGCGCCAGTCGGGCTGGGCTGCGCGCCTGGGGGGAGACGAGTTTGCCGTGGTGCTGCCGGGCTGCTCCCCTGCGCATGGCATGGCCGTGGCCGAGCAGCTGCGCGCCGCAGTGCAGGGCTGGGAGCCTGTCTACCAGGGGCGCAGCTTTACCCTGGGCGTGAGCATCGGCATGGTGGCGCTCGACGACGGCCTGCAGGATGTCGCCGCCGTGCTGCATGCGGCCGACATGGCCTGCTACGACGCCAAGCGTGCCGGACGCAATCAGGTGGCCCGCCGCAGCGTGCCGGCGTCGATGCTGGCCTAGTGCCCTGCGGCCCTGACCGCTTGCATCAATCCATCGCGTCGATTGCGTGCAGCAGGTTTTCTGCGGTGGCCGGTGCGGTCAGTTGCACCGGTGCGGTGGCGTTGCCCCGTGCGGCGGCCACGGCGTTGCGCAGCGCCTCGTACACGCTGATGGCCAGCATGAAGGGCGGCTCTCCCACGGCCTTGCTGCCGCCGACGTTGTCTTCACGGTTGGCCTCGGGCCACAGTTCCACCTTGAAGTGCGCCGGGATGTCGCCCGTGGCCGGAATCTTGTAGGTGCTGGGCGCGTGCGTGGTCAGCAGGCCCTGGTCGTTCCAGACCAGTTGCTCGGTGGTCAGCCAGCCCATGCCTTGCACAAAGCCGCCCTCGATCTGCCCGATATCGATCGCCGGGTTGATGCTGTGGCCCACGTCGTGCAGGATGTCCACGCGCAGCACGCGGCTCTCGCCGGTGAGCGTGTCCACGGCCACCTCGGTGCAGGCTGCGCCATAGGCGAAGTAATAGAACGGCCGCCCCGTGAGCGTGGTCTTGTCGTAGTGGATCTTGGGCGTGCGGTAGAAACCGTCGCTCCAGAGCTGGATGCGGTTGGCGTAGGCGGCATTCACCACGTCCTCGAAGCTGCGCTCGGCCGTGGGCGAGATCACCCGCCCGCCCTCGAAGCGGATGGCCCCCGCGCCGCAGCCGTCCAGGCCGCAGACGAACGATGCCAGGTTGTCGCGCACATTGCGCGCGGCAAACTGCGCGGCGCGGCCGTTGAGGTCGGTGCCGCTGCTGGCGGCTGTGGCACTGGCGTTGGGTACCTTGCTGGTGTCGCTGGCGGTCACGCGCACGCGGTGCAGGGGCACGCCCAGCTCGTCCGCCACGATCTGCGCCACCTTGGTGTGCAGGCCCTGGCCCATTTCGGTGCCGCCGTGGTTCACCTGCACGCTGCCGTCGGTGTAGACGTGCACCAGGGCGCCTGCCTGGTTGAACAGTGTGGCGGTGAAGCTGATGCCGAATTTCACCGGCGTGATGGCCAGCCCGCGCTTGAGTACGGGGCTGGTGGAATTCCATGTGGAAATGGCCTCTTGGCGTTGCCGGTATTGCGCTGACAGCTCCAGTTTTGGTAGCAAATCATGCAGGATGTTGTCCTCCACCGGCATCTGGTAGTGGGTGACGTTGCGCTCCGTGGTGCCATAAAGGTTGGCCAGGCGCACGTCCAGTGCGTCACGCCCCAGCGCGCGGGCAATGTCGCCGATGATGGTTTCGATGGCAATCACGCCCTGCGGCCCGCCAAAACCACGAAAAGCCGTGTGGCTCTGCAGGTGGGTGCGGCAGCGGTGGGAGGTGATTTCGACGTTCTCCAGGAAATAGGCGTTGTCGGCATGGAACACGGCGCGGTCGCACACCGGGCCCGACAGGTCGGCCGAGAAGCCACAGTTGGCCGCCATGCGCAGCACCAGGCCCTGGATGCGCCCGGTATCGTCAAAGCCCACGTCCCACTGGTAGGCGAACGGGTGGCGTTTGCCGGTGACCATGAAGTCGTCGTCGCGGTCCAGGCGCAGCTTGACCGGGTGGCCCGTCTTGTGCGCCGCCAGCGCCGCCCACACGGCCAGGTGGCCTGCCTGGGTTTCCTTGCCGCCAAAACCGCCTCCCATGCGGCGGCATTCCACGCGAACCGCATGGTTGGAAATGCCCAGGGCGTGCGCCACCCAGTGCTGCACCTCGCCGGGGTGCTGCGTGCTGGAGTGGATCCACCACTGCCCCTGCTCGAGCGGCAGGGCGTAGGCGATCTGGCCTTCGAGGTAGAAATGTTCCTGCCCGCCCACTTCGAGTTGGCCGCTCAGGCGGTGGGGCGCGGCCTGCAGCGCGGCCTCGGGCATGCCCCGGCGCACCACCACGGGGGGCAGCACCTGGCTTTGCGCCTGCAGTGCGGCGTCGATGGTCAGGATGGCGGGCAGGGGGGTGATGTCTGGCCGTACGGCGCGGGCCGCGCGACGCGCCTCCATGACGGAAGTGGCCACCACCAGCCCCAGCACCTGGCCCACATGGTGCACGGTGTCGTGGGCAAAAATGGGCTCGTCGTGGGCAAAGGCGGCCAGCACCGGGTCGCCGGGAATGTCTTGCGCCAGCACCACGGCACGCACACCGGGCATGGCCAGGGCGGGCGCCGTGTCCAGACCGTTGAGGCGGCCGTGCGCCACGGGTGAGAGGATGGGCGCCGCGTACAGCGTGCCTTTGACTTCGGGCAGATCGTCGATGTAGTGCGCCGCGCCCGCGACCTGCGCGTACGCGCTTTCGTGCGGGTGCGACTGCCCCATGGTGCGGTGGGTGCTCATGCCGATTCCTCCAGCCGGAAGCTCTCCAGCGACACCTCGGTGTGGCCCTGGCTCTCCAGCCAGAAGCGCTGCACCAGCCGGGCCAGCACGGTGCGCCGGTACGCACTGCTGGCGCGCATGTCGGACAGGGGGGTGAACTCGGTCTGCAGTGCCTGCGCGGCGCGCTGCACCGCGGCTTCGTTCCAGGGCTGGCCTGCGAGAGCGGCCTCGGCCTGGCGCGCACGGGCGGGCACGGCGGCCACACCGCCAGCGCCGATGGAGGCGGCGCGCACGGCGCCGCCCTCCAGGTGCAGGCACAGCACCAGGCACACGGCGGAGATGTCGTCGTCGAAGCGCTTGGACACCTTGTAGGCGCGCAACAGCTCGTTGTGGGCCGGGTGGGGCACCAGAATGCGTGCCAGCACTTCGTCGGGCGCCAGCACGTTCTGGCGGTAGCCGGTGTACAGGTCTTCCAGCGCCAGCGTGCGCTCGCCCCGGGGGCTGGCCAGCACCACGCGGGCGCGCAAGGCAATGAGCAGCGGCATGGAGTCGCCAATCGGCGAGCCATTGGCGATGTTTCCCCCCAGCGTGCCGGCGTTGCGCACCGGCAGCCCGGCAAAGCGCGTGGCAAAGGTGTGCAGTTGCGGCCGATGCTGCACCAGCGCGTCAAAGGCGTCCTGCAGGCGCACGGCAGCGCCGATGGCGGTGTGGTCTGCCGCCTCGGTGATCTGGCGCAGCTCGGCCACGCGGGTCACGTCGAGCACCTGGCCCAACTGGCGGTGCTGCTTGGTCACCCACAGCCCCGCATCGGTGCAGCCTGCCACCAGCTGCGCCTGTGGGTGCGCCGTGCGTGCTGCCAGCAGGGCGTCCAGCGTGGTGGGAGAAATATAGGTCAAATCGGCCTCTGACGCTTTCTGGCCGTGCGCTAGAAGCTCCATTTTTTGTAGCAATTCTGTCTCGTTGACCTGCATGCGGGGCAGGGCGTGCATCTGCTGGGCGGCGTCCAGGATGGGGCGGTAGCCGGTGCAGCGGCACAGGTTGCCCGAGAGGTCCTGCACGGCCTGCTCGCGCGTGACGGGCTGGCCGTGGCAGACCTGGTTCTGGTACAGGGCGAACAGGCTCATCACAAAACCCGGCGTGCAGAACCCGCATTGCGATGCGTGGTGGTCCACCAGTGCCTGTTGTACCGGGTGCAGTTCACCGCCCGGGCCTGTGCCATCGGCGGGCTGGATCAGTGGGTCGAGCGCCAGGTCTTCGCTTGTCCACAGGGCCTTGCCATCGACGGAATGCGCCAGGCAAATGCAGGCGTTGATGGCGCGGTAGGTCACGCCGTCGCCATCGGCCTCGCCGAGCACCACGGTGCAGGCGCCGCAGTCGCCTTCGCCGCAGCCCTCCTTGGTGCCGGTGTGGCCCAGGTCCTCGCGCAGCACCTGCAGCAGCGTGCGGTCGGGTGGTACATTGGCCAACGCTATCGGCTGGCCGCGGCGGATGAATTGCAAGGAGCGCATGGTCGAGAGGTTACAGCGGATGACTGCGGACGTTCTAGGGTAGAGCGTGCAGCCCCCCGCGACATAAGCCTCGCCTTATGACGGGAATGCCTGCACAGCTATGAGAGAACAAGCCCTTTTCGACAAGATAGACCTCCATCTCATAAGGGTCTTGCACACCGTGTTGACTGAACGCAGCGTATCGAGGGCAGCCGTGCGGCTGGGCATGCACCAGCCGGCGGTGTCGGCTGCCTTGAAGCGCCTGCGTGCCCTGGCGGGTGATCCCTTGCTGGTGCGCTCGGGCGGCGCGATGGTGCCCACCGACGTCGCCCTGCGCATGGTGGAGCCTGCGGGGGCCATCCTGCGCGCGGCCGAGGCACTGTTCTCGGACGCGCGCGGCTTCGATCCGCGCAGCGCCACACGTACCTTCCGCGTGGCTGCCAGCGACTATCTCGATCCGTACTTCCTGCCGCGCCTGGTGGCGCGCATCAAGCAGGAGGCGCCGCTGTGCCCGATTGAAATTCTGCCGCTCTCGCCCGATGCCCACTACCACGCGCTGTTGGCGCAGGGCGAGGCCGATGTCGTCATTGGCAACTGGCCGCAGCCCCCGGACGACCTGCACCTGGGGCGCCTGCTGTCCGACGAGGTGGTCTGCCTGGTCAGCCAGGATCACCCGGCCGTGCGCCGGGGCTGGGACGTCCAGGAGTGGCTGGAAGCCGAACACATCGCCCCCACGCCCACCCATCCGGGTGCGCGCGGCGTGATCGATGGCTACCTTGATTCGCAGGGCCTGTGCCGCACCATCACGGCGCGCTGCGCGCATTTCAGCCTGATCCCGGACATCGTGGCCAGCAGCCTGCTGGTGCTGACCACCGGGCGGCAGTACTGCGAGCGCTTCACGGCGCACCTCCCGGTGACCATCCTGCCGTGCCCCGTAGACTTTCCACCGCTGATGTATTACCAGCTCTGGCACGGACGCAGCCACCATTCGGCGGCAGCCATGTGGTTGCGTGAATGCATTCGGGGTGTCGCGCTTTCGCTACGAAAACAATAGCTATCAGCGCTTTCTCTATAAGCGTTGGAGGCCTATTTTTCTAAAAAAATTAACAAATTGAGAGACAATCGCCCGCATGAGTTCCACCGCACCCCCTTCCGCCCCCGGCACGGCAGCGCCGCCCCGGTTGCAGCTTACGGGCATCACCAAGCGCTACCCTGCCGTGGTGGCCAACAGCGGCGTATCGCTGCTTGTGCAGCCCGGTGAAATCCACGCCGTGCTGGGCGAAAACGGCGCCGGCAAGTCCACGCTGATGAAGATCATCTATGGCGCCACCCGCCCCGACGAAGGCAGCGTGTCGTTCGATGGCCGCGCCGTGCAGGTGCGCAACCCGCAAGAGGCGCGGCACCTGGGCATTGCCATGGTGTTCCAGCATTTCAGCCTGTTCGATACGCTGACCGTGGCCGAGAACGTGTGGCTGGGGCTGGACAAAAGCCATTCCCTGGCCGACGTCACCCGCCGCATCACCGCCAAGGCGCAGGAGTACGGCCTGGACATCGACCCGCTGCGCCCGGTGCACACCCTGAGCGTGGGCGAGATGCAGCGCGTGGAGATCATCCGCGCCCTGCTGACCGAGCCGCGCCTGCTCATCCTCGATGAGCCCACCTCGGTGCTCACGCCCCAGGCGGTCGAAAAGCTCTTCGTGGTGCTGCGCAAGCTGGCGGCCGAGGGCTGCAGCATTCTCTACATCAGCCACAAGCTGCACGAGATCCGCGCGCTGTGCACCGCCTGCACGGTGCTGCGCGGCGGCAAGGTCACGGGCGTGTGCGACCCGCGGGAGGAGTCCAACGCCTCGCTCTCGCGCCTGATGATTGGCGCGGAGCCCCCTGCGCTGGAGCACCGCGCCGCCCAGACGGGTGACACCGTGCTGCGCGTGACCGGCCTGAGCCTGCCGCGCACCGACCCGTTTGGTGTCGATCTGGTGGACCTGCAGTTCGAGGTGCGTGCGGGCGAGGTGGTCGGCATTGCCGGTGTGTCGGGCAATGGACAAAAGGAAATGCTGTATGCGCTCTCGGGCGAGGACCAACGCGCCCGTCCCGACATGGTGCAGGTCGCTGGCCAGAACGCCGGTCACCTGGACCCGCGCCAGCGCCGCGCCCTGGGCCTGCACTTTGTGCCCGAGGAGCGCCTGGGCCGGGGCGCCGTGCCCAGCATGGGCCTGGCGCACAACCTGCTGCTCACCCGCGACGATGCCGTGGGCCGGGGCGGCTGGATTCGCATGCCGGTGCTGCAGGCGCAGGCGCAGGCCATCATCGAGCGCTTTGGCGTGCGGGCCGGTGGGCCGCATGCGGCGGCGCAGTCGCTCTCGGGCGGCAACCTGCAGAAGTTCATCGTCGGGCGGGAGGTCTCGGCCAACCCGACCCTGCTCATCGTTTCCCAGCCCACCTGGGGTGTTGATGTGGGCGCAGCGCAGCAGATCCGCAGCGAAATCCTGCAGCTGCGTGATGCGGGCTGCGCCGTGCTGGTGCTCAGCGAAGAACTGGAAGAGCTGTTCGACATCAGCGACCGGCTGTACGTGATGGCCAAGGGGCGCCTCTCGCCCTCGGTCGATCGGGCCGAGGCCACGGCCCCGCGCATTGGCGAATGGATGAGCGGCCTGTGGCATGCCGATGTACAGGCCCACCTGGCGCGCAACCGCGCGCAATTGGCAGAACTGCAAAGCGGGGTTCCCCATGCTGAAGCTTGAATCCCGACCCCAGGCCTCGCGCCTGTGGACCTATGGCTCGCCGGTGCTGGCGCTGTGCGTCACGGTGCTGATCGGCGTGGCGCTGTTCACCCTGCTGGGCAAAGACCCGGTGCGGGGGCTGCAGATCTTTTTCTGGGAGCCGGTGCGCTCGCAGTACGCGCTGGGCGAACTCATGGTCAAGGCCACGCCGCTGCTGCTGATCGCGCTGGGACTGGCCGTGTGCTTTCGCTCCAACGTCTGGAACATCGGCGCCGAGGGCCAGTTTGTGATGGGCGCCATCGCTGCAGGCGGTGTGGCATTGCTGGCCAACAAGGACACGGGTGGCTGGATCGTGCCCGCGCTGCTGTTGGCCGGGGTGCTGGGCGGAATGGTGTGGGCGGGGCTCACGGCCTTGCTGCGCGACCGCTTCAACGCCAATGAAATCCTGGTCAGCCTGATGCTGGTCTATGTGGCCACGCTGCTGCTGAGTTTTCTGGTGTTCGGCCCCTGGAAGGACCCCATGGGCTACAACTTCCCGCAGACGCGCACGTTCGAGAAAGTGACGCAGATCCCGCGTTTGATGGCGGGCTCGCGCGTGCACATCGGCCTGCTCCTTGCACTGGCCAGTGCGGCAGCGCTGTGGGTGTTTCTGTTCCGCTCACGCGCCGGGTTTGCGCAGCAGGTGGGTGGGCTGGCGCCTGATGCGGCCCGCTATGCCGGGTTTTCGTCGCGCCGTGCGCTCTGGACGGCGCTGCTGGTTTCGGGCGGTGCCGCCGGGCTGGCGGGGGCGCTGGAGGTGGCCGGGCCGATCGGCCAGCTCACGCCCTATGTCCCCGCAGGCTACGGTTTTGCCGCCATCATCGTGGCCTTTGTGGGGCGCCTGCATCCGGTGGGCATGGTGTTTTCGGCCATTCTCATGAGCATGTTCTACATCGGCGGCGAGCTGGCGCAGTCGCGCCTGGGCTTGCCCAAATCGCTCACTGGCGTGTTCCAGGGGTTGCTGCTGTTCTCGCTGCTGGCCTGCGACACCCTGATTGCCTACCGCGTGCGCTGGGTGCGTGCCGACGGCGCAAAGGCAGGAGCCTGATATGGAATCGTACGCACTCCTGATCGGCGCCACGCTCAGCGCGGGCACCGTGCTGGCCATTGCGGCACTGGGCCTGCTCATCAACGAAAAGGCCGGCATCGTCAACCTGGGCGCCGAGGGCATGATGCTGTGTGCCGCCATTGCGGGCTTTGCCACCGTGGTGCACACGGGCAACACCTGGCTGGGTTTTGCGGCGGGCATGGCAGCGGGCGCCGTACTGGCCGCCATCTTTGGCTGGCTGGTGATCTGGCTGGGGACCAACCAATACGCCACGGGGCTGGCCTTGAGCCTGTTCGGCACCGGTTTCTCGGCGTTTGCCGGCATCAGCTATGTGCAGGCCAAACTGCCCGAACTGCCCAAATATCCCTTGCCCTGGCTCAGCGATGTGCCGCTGCTGGGCCCGGCCCTGTTCCGCCAGCATCCCATGGTGTATCTCACGGTGCTTTTTGCGGGTGCGCTGGTGTGGTTTCTCTACCGCACCCGTGCCGGGCTGGTGCTGCGTTCGGTGGGTGAATCGCCCCAGTCCGCCCACGCGCTGGGCTATCCGGTGCGGCGTATCCGCCTGGCAGCCGTGGTGACCGGGGGCGCACTGTGTGGCCTGGCCGGAGCCTACATTTCCACCGTGTACACGCCGTTGTGGGTGGAGGGCATGGTGGCCGGGCGCGGCTGGATTGCACTGGCGCTGACCACCTTTGCCACCTGGCGCCCGGCGCGTGTGCTGCTGGGTGCCTACCTGTTCGGTGGAGTGACCATGCTGCAGTTCCATCTGCAGGCCACGGGTGTGCAGGTGGCCAGCCAGTGGCTGAGCATGCTGCCCTATCTCTCCACCATCGTGGTGCTGGCGCTGATCTCGCGCAATCCGCAATGGATTCGCGTGAACATGCCGGCATCGCTGGGCAAACCTTTCCATCCCGGCTCATAATGGCCGTTTTTCCTGTCCCCAACTCTCCCCCAGAAGGAACCGACATGACCGATCTGCACAAACGCGCTCTGCTGAAAGTGGCCGCGATGTCCGCCGTAGCCGCCGCCGCACTCGTGGGCTGTGGCAAGAAGGAAGAGCCCGCTCCGGCCCCGGCACCCGCACCGGCGCCGGTCACCGAAGCCCCGGCACCCAAGCCCGAGCCGCTGAAGATCGCTTTTGCCTACGTGGGCCCGGTGGGCGACGGCGGCTGGTCGTATGCGCACGACAACGGTCGCAAGGCGATCGAGAAAGAGTTTGGCGACAAGATCGTCACCAGTTTTGTGGAAAGCGTGCCCGAGTCGGCCGACGCGGAGCGCGTGCTGCGCGACATGGCGGGCCAGGGCAACAAGCTGATCTTTGGCACCACGTTCGGCTACATGGAATCCATGCTCAAGGTGGCTGCCGACAACCCGGGCGTCAAGTTCGAGCACGCCACCGGCTACAAGACCGCCGAGAACATGCGCACCTATGACAGCCGCACCTATGAAGGTGCCTACATGGCGGGCGTGATCGCTGGCGGCATGACCAAGACCAACACGCTGGGCGTGGTGGGCTCGGTGCCCATCCCCGAAGTGCTGCGCAACATCAACAGCTTCACGCTGGGTGCACAAAGCGTGAACCCCAAGATCAAGACCAAGGTCGTCTGGGTGAACGAATGGTTCAGCCCGCCCAAGGAAACCGAAGCGGCCACGTCGCTGATCAACGGCGGCGCCGACGTGCTGTTCCAGAACACCGACTCGCCCGCCGTGCTGAAGACGGCACAGGAAAAGGGCAAGCGTGCCTTCGGCTGGGATTCCGACATGACGGCCTATGGCCCCAAGGCCCACTTGGCATCGGCCATCATCAACTGGGGCCCGTACTACACCAAGGCCGTCAAGGACGCGCTGGACGGCACCTGGGCCACGGGCCAGGCCTGGTGGGGCGTGAAGGAAGGCGCGATCGACATCGTGTCCATCGCCGAAGATGTGCCCGCAGAGATCAAGGCCAAAGTCGAAGAAGTCAAGAAGGGCCTGGCCGATGGTTCCTTCAGCATCTGGAAGGGCCCGATCCTGGGGCAGGACGGCAAGCCCGTGCTGGACAAGGACGTGGTGGCCGATGACAAGTTCCTGGGCGGCGTCAACTTCTACGTCAAGGGCGTGGAAGGCAAGGTGCCCGGCGGCGACAAGAAGTAATCCCCGCGCCTGCGCGTCGAGCCAAAGGGCCGCCCGTGGGCGGCCCTTTTCAATGGAAGGAAAGCACTCATGTTCAAGGTCCCTCCCCTGTCCGCCGAGCGCCTGGCGGTGCTGCTGCGTGCCATGCCCAAGGCCGAGCTGCACATCCACATCGAGGGCTCACTCGAACCCGAACTGATTTTTGCCCTGGCCCAGCGCAACGATGTGCGCCTGCCCTACGCCAGCGTGGAGGCGTTGCGCAGCGCCTATGCCTTCAACAACCTGCAGAGCTTTCTCGATATCTACTACGCGGGCGCCAGCGTGCTGCTGCACGAGCAGGACTTCTACGACATGGCACGCGCCTACCTGGCGCGGGCCGTAGACGACAACGTGGTGCATGCCGAAATCTTTTTCGACCCGCAAACCCATACCGCGCGGGGCGTGGCCATCGAGACCGTCATCAACGGCCTGCACCGCGCCTGCGAGGATGCGCGCAGCATGCACGGTATCAGCGCATCACTGATCCTGTGCTTTCTGCGCCACCTCAGCGAGGAAGACGCCTTGGCCACGTTGGAGCAGGCGTTGCCGCTGCAGGACAAGTTCATTGGCGTGGGTCTGGACAGCAGCGAAGTGGGCCACCCGCCCGAGAAATTTGCGCGTGTGTTTGCGCGCTGCCGTGACCTGGGCCTGCATCTTGTGGCCCACGCGGGCGAGGAGGGGCCGCCCGCCTACATCTGGAGCGCGCTGGATGTGCTCAAGGTCGAGCGCATCGACCATGGCGTGCAGGCGGTCCAGGATGCGGCGCTCATGCAGCGCCTGGCGAAGGAGCGTATCCCGCTGACCGTCTGCCCGCTGTCCAACCAGAAGCTGTGCGTGTTTCCTGACCTGAAGGACCACAACCTGCGCCAGCTGCTCGATGCCGGGCTGTGCGCCACCGTCAACTCCGACGATCCGGCCTACTTCGGTGGCTACATCAACGACAACTTCACCCAGGTCTTCGCCGCCACCGGCATGACGCCACACCACGCCTACCAGCTGGCCAGCAACAGCTTTGAGGCCAGCTTTGCCCCCGAAGCCGACAGGCGGCAGTGGCAGCACCAGCTGAAAGAGTGTTTCGAGCGCTTTGTCGAGCACGACGGCTGAGCCGTCGTCTCAGGGTACGGGGGCGATGGCTGCGGCCAGGCGGTCGGCGTAGTCCTGCAGAGTGCCTGGAGCGGGGTCCTTGCGCGGCCAGCTCAGGGTGATGCCATCGTTGGCGTGGCGCGGCACCACATGGATGTGAAAGTGGAACACCGTCTGGTCTCCCTCGCGGCCATTGGCCTGCAGCAGGGTGATGCCGGGCGGGTCGAACGTCGCCTGGATGGCGCTGGCCACGCGCTGCGCGGTGTGCATGACGGCGGCGGCCTCCTCGGGGGTGATGTCCAGCAGCGTGGCGGCATGGCGTTTTGTGGCCACCAGTACATGACCGGGGTTGACCTGGCCGAGGTCCATGAATGCGATGGTCAGTGCGTCTTCGTACACGCGGGCCGAGGGAATTTCGCCTGCCACCAGGCGGCAGAAGATGCAATGGCCGGGGGGAGAGGTGTCAACGAACATGGGCACGGCGGTGGGCTCCTGGAGGGGGCGATGGGGCATCCATGGTAGTGGAGGTCGGTCGGTGATTTGCCGCATCCCTTAAAATCTTCCCCAAAGACCGCTGTCCCGGCGGTCTTTTGTTTTTTTATTCCCGGGACCATGTAGAGGACCACCATGTACAAAAACCTCGCTGCCGCGCTCGCGGCCGCCTGTTTTTTCGCCCCCGTTTTTTCCCAGACCAACGCAGCGCCCAGGACGTCGGCAGCCGATCCTGTGAAAGCGGGCTTTGTCTATGTTTCGCCCATCACGGAAGCGGGCTGGACACGCCAGCACGACGAGGGCCGCAAGGCCGTTGAAAAGGCGCTGGGCGCCGGCGTGAAGACCACCTTTGTCGAGAACGTGCCCGAGGGGCCAGACGCCGAGCGTGTGATCCGCGACCTTGCAGCTACCGGCCACCAGATCATCTTCACGCCCAGCTTTGGCTATATGGAGTCTACGCTCAAGGTTGCCAAGGATTTCCCGGAGGTGAAGTTCGAATCCATCACCGGCTACAAGCAGGCGCCGAACGTGGCCACGGCCAATGCCCGCTACTACGAAGGGCGCTACCTGGCAGGCATTGCAGCAGGCCGCATGAGCAAGACCGCAGTAGCGGGTTACGTGGCAGGCTTTCCCATTCCCGAGGTGCTGCAGGGCATCAATGCCTTTACCCTGGGCATGCGTTCGGTCAATCCGAAAGCGGTGGTCAAGGTGGTGTGGCTTGACGTGTGGTTCGACCCGCCCAAAGAGCGCGACGCCGCCATGGCCTTGTTCAACCAGGATGCCGATGTGGTCGCTTTCCACACCGGCTCCACCGCCGTGATGGCGGCAGCGCAGGAGCGCGGCAAGATGGCCGTGGCCTACCATTCCGACATGCGCCGCGTGGGGCCCGATGCCCAGATCGTGGCCGTGACGCACCAGTGGGGCGACTACTACACCGCCCGCGTGCGCGCTGTGCAGGCGGGTACCTGGAAAAGCGGCAACGTCTGGGGTGGTGTGCGCGAGGGCATGATCCGTGTGGGCGACTTCGGCAGCAAGGTGCCGCCCGCCGTGCAGCAGGAAGTGCTGGCGCGGCAGAAGGAGATAGCTGCGGGCAAGCTGCACCCCTTCCACGCGGCGCAGGCCGTGCGCGACAACGAGGGGCGCGAAGTGATCGCGCGCGGGCAGACCTTGAGCGACGCCCAGATCCTTGGCATGAACTGGTTGGTGGAAGGCGTGCAGGGCAAGCTCGCGCGCTGACCACACTGTCAGCAGGCCCATCTGCGGGGCTGGTCAACGGGTGCGGGCGCGCTTAGAATTTTCGACTGCGCTACCCGCGCAAGAAGGGCGACACGCTGGATATCGGCGTGCTGCCCCACCCGAAAACCATGGCGCGACACAATCGCGCACGGAGACCGTGGATGACAACGCACACAGCCTTGCGGCTGCATGTGCCCGAGCCGACTGGGCGGCCGGGCTGCAAGACCGACTTTTCCTTTCTTCGCGTCTCGCCTGCCGGCGCAGTACGCAGGCCTCCCCCCGATTCCCCCGCTGCCGACACCGCCGACCTGGCCAACAGCCTGGTGCGCGTGCTCGATGACGACGGCCGTGCAGTGGGCCCCTGGGCCAGCGCCCTGCACCCCGAGCGCCTGCGCCGCGGCCTGCGGGCGATGATGAAGACGCGCATCTTCGACGCCCGCATGCTGGTCGCACAGCGCCAGAAGAAGCTCTCGTTCTACATGCAGTGCCTGGGCGAGGAGGCGATTGCCGTGGCCCATGCACTGGCATTGGAGGACGGCGACATGTGCTTTCCCACCTACCGCCAGCAGGGCCTGCTGCTCTCGCGCGACGACATTTCCATGGTGGAGCTGATCTGCCAGCTCATGAGCAATGAGCGCGACCCGCTCAAGGGCCGGCAACTGCCGGTGATGTACTCGTACAAGCGCGCCGGGTTCTTCTCGATCTCGGGCAACCTTGCCACCCAGGTGATTCAGGCCGTGGGCTGGGCCATGGCGTCGGCCATCAAGGGGGACACAAAAATAGCCTCGGGCTGGATTGGCGACGGCGCCACGGCCGAGGCCGACTTCCACACTGCGCTCACCTTTGCCCATGTGTACCGCGCGCCGGTCATCATCAACGTGGTCAACAACCAGTGGGCGATTTCCACCTTCCAGGCCATTGCCGGCGGCGAGGGCACCACGTTTGCCCAGCGCGGCGTGGGCTGTGGCATCGCCTCGCTGCGGGTGGACGGCAACGACTTCCTGGCCATCTACGCCGCCTCGCAATGGGCGGCCGAGCGGGCGCGGTCCAACAATGGCCCGACGCTGATCGAATGGGTGACCTACCGGGCGGGGCCCCATTCCACATCGGACGACCCGTCCAAATACCGCCCTGCCGACGACTGGCAGCGCTTCCCGCTGGGCGACCCCATCGAGCGGCTGAAGAAACACCTGATGGTCATAGGCGAATGGACCGAAGAGCGCCACGAAGCTGCCCAGAAAGAGTTGGAGGCCGAGGTCATTGCAGCGCAAAAGGAGGCCGAGACCCATGGCACCCTGCTCGATGGCCGCGTGCCCAGCGCCGCGACCATGTTCGACGATGTGTACAAAGTCATGCCGGAGCACCTGCGCCGGCAGCGCCAGCAACTGGGGGTGTGAGCCATGGAAATGCAAGAAAAAAACCAGGCAACCCAGACTGAAACGGTGCCCATGACCATGATCCAGGCGCTGCGCTCGGGCCTGGACGTAATGATGGAACGTGACAGCAACGTCATCGTCTATGGGCAGGACGTGGGCTACTTCGGCGGTGTGTTCCGCGTCACTGAAGGCCTGCAAACCAAATACGGCAAGTCGCGCTGTTTCGATGCGCCCATTTCGGAAGGCGGCATTGTCGGCACCGCCGTGGGCATGGGGGCCTACGGGCTGCGCCCGGTGGTGGAAATCCAGTTTGCCGACTACTTCTACCCGGCCATGGACCAGATCGTCTCCGAAGCGGCGCGCCTGCGCCACCGCTCGGCGGGCGATTTCACGGCGCCCATCACCATCCGCATGCCCTGCGGCGGCGGCATCTACGGCGGGCAGACGCACAGCCAGAGCCCCGAGGCCATCTTCACGCATGTCTGCGGGGTGCGCACCGTGATGCCCAGCAACCCGTACGATGCCAAGGGCCTGCTGATTGCGTCCATCGAGAACGACGACCCGGTCATCTTCCTGGAGCCCAAGCGCATCTACAACGGGCCGTTCGATGGCCACCACGACCGACCGGTGGTGCCCTGGTCCAAACACGCCATGGGCAAGGTGCCCGAGGGCTACTACACGCTGCCACTCGACAAGGCGGCGGTGTTTCGCCCCGGCAAGGCGGTGACGGTGCTGACCTACGGCACCATGGTCTGGGTGAGCGAATGCGCCGCGCGCGAGACCGCAGTGGACGCCGAGATCATTGACCTGCGCACCATCTGGCCGCTGGACCTGGAGACCGTGGTGGCGTCTGTGAAGAAGACCGGCCGCTGCGTCATCGTGCACGAAGCCACCGGCACCGGCGGCTTTGGCGCCGAACTGGCGGCGCTGGTGCAGCAGCATTGCTTCTACCACCTCGAAGCCCCCATCGAGCGCGTGACCGGTTGGGACACCCCCTACCCGCATGCCCAGGAATGGGCCTATTTCCCCGGGCCCGCACGCGTGGGCGCGGCGCTCAAACGCGCAGTGGAGGCATGACCATGGGAATTTACGCAATCCGCGTGCCCGACATTGGCGAGGGCATTGCCGAAGTGGAGCTGGTGACCTGGCATGTGCAGCCGGGCGATGTGGTGGCTGAAGACCAGTCCATCGCCGACGTGATGACCGACAAGGCCACGGTGGAAATTCCGTCGCCTGTCGCTGGCAAGGTGCTGGCACTGGGCAGCGCCGTGGGCGACACCATCGCCGTGGGCTCCGAGCTGGTGCGGCTGGAAGTGGAAGGCTCCGGTAATTTGAAGGAAAATTCGGCTCCAGCGCCCATCAGTCAAGCGCAAGCAGCTCCTGTTTTAGTAGCGAAAAGCGAACCGCCTGCAGCCGCACCGGCCCAGAGTGTGGCCGCGGTGCAAGCTGCGCCCGCGCGCCCGGGCGTGGCGCCGCGCAGCGCACCCGCCGTGGTGCGTGCAGCAGGTGAGCGCCCACTCGCATCCCCTGCCGTGCGCCAGCGTGCGCTCGATATAGGCGTGGAACTGCGCTACGTGCACGGCAGCGGCCCGGCCGGGCGCATCCTGCAGACTGACCTGGACGCCCATGCGGCCAGCGGCGGTCAGTCACCCGCCCAAGGCCCAGCGGGCTATGCCGAGCGCCATGGCGAGGAGGCTGTTCCCGTCATCGGCCTGCGCCGCAAGATTGCGCAGAAGATGCAGGAATCCAAGCGCCGCATTCCGCATTTCAGCTACGTCGAAGAGATCGACGTCACCGAGCTGGAGGCCTTGCGCGCCAAGCTCAACAGCCTGTATGGCACGACGCGCGGCAAGCTCACGCTGCTGCCCTTCCTGGCGCGCGCCATGGTGCTGGCGCTGCGTGAATTCCCGCAGATCAACGCCCGCTTCGACGACGAGGCCGGCGTGGTCACGCGCCACGCGGCCGTGCACCTGGGCGTGGCCACGCAGACCGACGGCGGCCTCATGGTGCCGGTGCTGCGCCATGCCGAGGCGCTGGACCTGTGGGCCTGCGCGGCGGGTATCGCGCGCGTGGCCGAAGGCGCGCGCGGTGGCAAGGCGCCGCGCGAGGAGCTGTCGGGCTCGACCATCACCCTCACCAGCCTGGGGGCGCTGGGCGGCATTGCCAGCACGCCGGTCATCAACCACCCCGAGGTGGCCATCGTCGGCGTCAACCGCATGGTCGAGCGGCCCATGTTCCGCAATGGCCAGGTGGTGGCGCGCCAGCTCATGAACCTTTCGTCCTCGTTCGACCACCGCGTGGTCGATGGCATGCACGCCGCGCAATTCATCCAGGCCATGCGCGCGCTGCTGGAAACCCCGGCCCTGCTGTTTGTGGAGTGAGGCGATGACGAAGGAAATCACAACGAAATTGCTGGTCATCGGCGGCGGTCCCGGCGGCTATGTGGCCGCCATCCGTGCCGGGCAACTGGGCATCCCTACCGTGCTGGTCGAGGGCGAGAGCCTGGGCGGCACCTGCCTGAACATCGGCTGCATTCCGTCCAAGGCGCTGATCCACGCCGCGCACGCATTCGACGCTGCACGCCACCAGGCCCACGGTTCGCCGCTGGGCATCAAGGTGCAGGAACCGAGCATCGACATCGCGCAGACCGTGCGCTGGAAGGACGGCATTGTCAAGCGCCTCACCGGCGGTGTGGGCGCGCTTTTGCGCAAGGCCGGCGTGCAGGTGCACAAGGGCTGGGCGCACATCGAGGACGGCAAGACCGTGACCGTGCAGCCCGCGGAGGGCGAAGCCGTGCGTGTGCGCTGCGAGCACCTGCTGCTGGCCACGGGCTCCGAGCCGGTCGAGCTGCCCATGCTGCCGTTCGGCAGCGCGGTCGTCTCGTCCACCGGCGCGCTGGCACCCGAGAGCCTGCCGCGCCGCCTGGTGGTGGTGGGCGCGGGCTACATCGGGCTGGAGCTGGGCATGGCCTACCGCAAGCTGGGCGTGGAGGTTGCCGTGGTCGAGGCCGCTGAGCGCGTGCTGCCCGGCTACGACGAGGAACTGACCCAGCCCGTGCTCGACGCGCTGGAGAAAAGCGGCGTGGTGCTGCACCTGGGCTGCAGCGTGCAGGGCTACGACGCGCAGCACGGCGTGCGCGTGCGCAGCGCGCGCGCCGACGAGTTCGCGCTGCCCGCCGACCGCGTGCTCGTGGCTGTGGGCCGCAAGCCGCGTACCACGGGCTTCGGGCTCGAATCGCTGCAGCTCGACATGGCCGGGCGCTACGTGGTGGTGGATGCGCAGTGCCGCACCTCCATGCGCAACGTCTGGGCCATCGGCGACATCACGGGCGACCCCATGCTGGCGCACCGCGCCATGGCGCAGGGCGAGGTGGTGGCCGAAGTGATCGCGGGCAAGCACCGCCGCTTCGAGCCCATGGCCATCCCGGCCGTGTGCTTCACCGACCCTGAAGTGGTGGTCGTGGGCAAGACGCCGGGCGAGGCGCGCGCTGCGGGGCTGGACTGCATCGACGCGGCCTTCCCGTTCGCCGCCAACGGCCGCGCGATGACGCTGGAAGCCACCGGCGGCTTCGTGCGCGTGGTGGCCCGGAAGGACAACCACCTGATCCTCGGCTGGCAGGCCGTGGGCCAGGGCGTGGCCGAGCTGGCGGCGGCCTTCAC
>JAPKHH010000129.1:0-8122 GCA_026647025.1 Giesbergeria sp. | reverse complement strand
GAGTCGCCTTCGGCGCCCCCTCTCCCCCGACCCCTCCCCCGCGAGGGGGGAGGGGAGGTGTTACCCCCTCTCCCCTGGTGGGAGAGGGGCAGGGGGAGAGGGGGACACCCCCCGCGCGGCGGGGCGGCCCTTGCGCGGTGGTCACTGGCCTGGACAGCGCCTCATCAAACATTGCAGTTGCAACACGGCAATCTGGATCACTGAGATCAATTCAATGACGAACACTATCAATTCAATAGCATCAAGCGCAGCAAATACCGGCGCCAAAGGCCAAAATGACCATATATCTGCGCTCAAGTTCATTACCTGCGGCAGCGTGGACGATGGCAAGAGCACGCTGATCGGCCGCCTGCTGGTGGACAGCAAGGCCGTGCTGCAGGACCACCTGGCCGGCGTGCAACGCGCAGGCGAGACCGACCTGGCCCTGCTGACCGACGGCCTCTCTGCCGAGCGCGAACAGGGCATCACCATCGACGTGGCCTACCGCTACTTCGCCACCGAAGAGCGCAAGTTCATCATCGGCGACGCACCGGGCCACGAGCAGTACACGCGCAACATGGTGACGGCGGCCAGCAGCGCCGACGCCGCCGTGGTGCTGGTGGACGCCACCAAGCTCGACTGGAAAAACGCCCAGCTCGCCCTGCTGCCGCAAACGCGCCGCCACAGCCTGCTGGCGCACCTGCTGCGCGTGCACTCGCTGGTGTTTGCCGTGAACAAGCTCGACGCCGTGCAAGACCCGCAGCTCGCCTGGCGCCACATCAGTGCAGCCCTGGCACGCTTTGCCCAGGACGCAGGCATCAACGTCCGTGCGACCGTTCCGGTGTCCGCCCTCAAGGGCTGGAACGTGGTGGATGCCCAGCCTGGCTGGTGCGGCTACGAAGGCCCGAGCCTGCTGCAGATCCTCGAACTGCTGCCCAACACCCCGGCCGACACCGGCCTGCCGCTGGCCTTCCCGGTTCAGTGGGTCGAAAAGTTCTCGTCATCTGCCGACACCACCCAGGGTCGCCGCGTGTTCTGGGGCCGCGTGGCTGCAGGCCATGTGGCACCGGGCACGCCCGTGCAGGTTTTTCCCAGCGGCCAGACCGCCACCGTGGCCCAGGTCCTCGACCACGCACGCCGCCCCCTGGGCGTGGATGCGGGCCAGAGCGCAGGCATCATCCTTGACCGCGAGGTCGATGTCTCGCGTGGCGACTGGATCGTGGCCGCCCCCACGCAAGCCGCCCCGGCCGAAGACGACTTCGATACCCCGGCCGCCCTACCCGCCTGGCCCGGTCGCCGCGAACTGCGCACCACCGTGGCCTGGATGGACAACGAACCCCTGGTGGCGGGCCGCGTGTACTGGGCGCTGCACGGCCACCGCTGGGTCAAGGCCAAGGTCCAGCGCGTGGTGCACCGGCTCGACATCAACACCCTGGCCGAAGAAAACGCCAGCCAGCTCGAACCCAACGCCATCGGCCACGTCGATCTGCTGCTGCAGGAGCCCCTGCCCGCCGCACCGTTTGGCCAGGCGCGGGTGCTGGGCTCCCTGATCCTGGTGGACACGGCCAGCCACGCCACCGCCGGTGCCGTGCTGGTCAATTGACCTTGGTCACGTTTTCCATTTGATTGGCAGGGGCTGCCACCCGGTTCCCCTGCCACACCCTCTAAAATCGAGGGTGTTCCCCGATTCCCAGAAAAACACTGCCATGACCCACGTCGTTTCCGAAAACTGCATCAAGTGCAAATACACCGATTGTGTGGACGTGTGTCCCGTCGACTGCTTCGTCGAAGGCCCGAACATGCTGGTCATCAATCCGGACGAGTGCATCGACTGCGCCGTCTGCGTGCCTGAATGCCCGGCCAACGCCATCTTTGCCGAAGAAGACCTGCCCCCCACCGAGCTGGCCTTCATCAAGATCAACGCCGACCTGACCAACGCCCCCGGCTGGAAGCCCATCACCAAGCGCAAGGCCGCCCTGCCGGATGCCGACGAGTGGAACGGCCAGCCCGGCAAGGTCAAGGACATCATCCGCTGATGGCTGCTGCGGCCGACGGCACTCCGCTGCAGCATGCCGCAGCACGCGCCGCCTTGGCCACCCCGGCAGAGCCCCTGCACACCGATGCCGTGGTCATCGGCGCGGGGCCGGTCGGCCTGTTCCAGGTCTTCCAGCTCGGCCTGCAGGGCCTGCGCGCCCACCTCATCGACGCCCTGCCCCACCCTGGCGGCCAGTGCGCCGAGTTGTACGCAGACAAACCCATCTACGACATCCCCGGCATCCCGGTCTGCACCGGCCAGGAGCTGACCGAGCGCCTGCTGGGCCAGATCAGCCCCTTCGCACCCCAGTGGCACCTGGGCCAGCAGGTCGATACCGTGCAAGCCCTGCCCACAGGTGGCTTGCGCGTTGGTACAGCGCAAGGTACACAACTGCAGGCGCGCGCCGTGTTCATCGCTACCGGCGTGGGCGCCTTCGTGCCGCGCACCCTCAAACTGCCGGGGCTGGACGCTTACGAGGGCGGCCAACTGCTCTACCGCCTGGACGAAAGCCCCCGCCTTGCCGGGCAGCGCGTGGTGGTGCACGGCGGCGACGAACCCGCGGTGCAGCAGGCCATTGCCTGCGCGACCGCCCCCGCGGCACAGCGCCCCGCACGCACCACGCTACAGCACCGCCGCGACGTGTTCGATGCCCCGCCCGCCCTGCTGGAAGAATTGCAGGCCCTGCGCACAGCGGGCCGCATCGAGGTCGCCATCGGCATGGCCAGCCGCATCGTGGAAGAAGCCGGGCGCCTCACCGCCCTGGAGCTGACCCCCCCCGAGGGCACGCCGCTGCACCTGCCGCTCGACCTGCTGCTCGTGCGCCTGGGCCTGGTGCCGCGCCTGGGTCCCGTCGCCGAATGGGGCCTGGCACTGGAGCGCAAACAGCTCGTGGTGGACACCGCCACCTTCGCCACCAGCGTGCCCGGCATCCACGCCGTGGGCGACGCCATCACCTACCCCGGCAAGCGCAAGCTCATCCTGAGCGGCTTCCACGAAGCCACCCTCGCCGCCTTCGGCGCGGCGGAATGGCTGGCGGGGCACAAGCTGCCGCTGGAGTACACGACCAGCAGCGAGAGGCTGCAGGGGTTGTTGGGCGTTGCCGCGGTCAGGAACTGACCGCAGAGTACAGTTTGCGCCGGGTGGCGGGTGTCGCCACCGAGGGCTGGTATTGGCCGATAGCCGCCTCTGCCCAGCACACATCCCTCACCCCCGCTAGAATGCGCCCCGCACCACCGCAAGGCTGGTGCATTCGCTAGGGGTGCCCCATACCGTTCCCGGAGTGTGGGCTGAGAGAGTCCCTTTGAACCTGATTGAGATCATCCTCGCGCAGGGAAGCCCGTCCGCCATGCCACGCCCCTGACCGCGCGTGGCCGGAATCTTCCTTGTGCTGTACCGCACCGCCAAGGAGTCCGCATGAGCCCGCACACCGCATCCACCAACGAGGCGCTGACCCCCGTCGCCGCCGACCAGCGCGTCTTCCGCTGGCACGACCACGCCTCGCTGTGGTTCAGCCTGGGCGTGGGCCTGTTGGTGATGCAGGTGGGCGCCTACCTGATGCCCGCGCTGGGCACGCAGGAAGCAGCGCTGGCCATTGTGGCGGGCTCCATCCTGGGTGCGGGGCTGCTGGGCTGGGTGGCAAAAATTGGCTGCGACAGCGGGCTGGCCAGCGCCGGGCTGATGCACGCCGTCTATGGCCGCACGTTCGCGCGGCTGCCCATCGTGCTGAACATCGTGCAGCTCATCGGCTGGGGCACGTTCGAGCTGGTGGTGATGCGCGATGCCAGCGTGGCCATTGGTCGCCAGTCGGGCGCCATGGCGGCAAGCTACTGGCCGGTGCTGGCTACGCTGCTCTGGGGCGGCGTGATCACGCTGCTGATCAGCGGCTCGATGGTGCAGCTGGTGCGCCGCGTCATTGCCCGCGTGGCGCTGCCGCTGGTGGTGTTGTCGCTGCTGTGGCTGAGTTGGCAGTTTCTGGGCCTGGCCCAGGCGCAGGGGTTCGAGCAGTTGTGGCAGCGGCGCGGCGAGGGCGGCATGGGTGTGATGCCCGCGCTGGACCTGGTGATCGCCATGCCCATTTCGTGGCTGCCGCTGGTGGCCGACTATGCACGCCACGGCCGCAGCGGCGGCGCCGCGCTGCGTGGCACCTGGACGGGTTATGCACTGGCCAACATGTGGTGCTATGCGCTGGGGGTGCTCGTCGCCCTGACGCTGCCCAGCCAGGACCTGGTGACCGCACTGCTGCTGGCGCAGGGCGGGCTGATTGCGCTGTCGCTGATCCTGATCGACGAGGTGGACAACGCCTATGGCGACACCTATTCGGGCGCTGTCTCGGCCCACAGCCTGCTGCCGCGCTGGAGTGTGCGCCAGTGGGGCCTGGGCGTGGCGGTGGTCTGCACGCTGCTGGCGCTGGTGCTGCCCATGCACAGCCTGGAGCCGTTCTTGCTGCTGCTCAGCTCCGTCTTCGTTCCGCTGTTTGGCGTGATTCTGGGGCGCCTGGCGTTTGGCGCCGACACCACGGCCGCATTGCAGCGCGCAGGCAAGGCACACGCTGCGCCCATTGCCATCTGGCTGGCGGGCATCGCGTTCTACCACCTGTTGCCAAAGTTGGCCCCCGCGCTGGGCTCGGCCCTGCCCACGCTGGCACTGAGCTTCGCGCTGGCCTGGGCCACGCGGCCCACTTCGGATCATTCATAACCAATTGATTTAATTGAATTCACCTGTCAAAATTAGATTTTCCATCTTGAACGGTGAATGAACTACCTTCCCCTCCCCGACGAAGCGGCCCGCCAGGTCATTGATGCACAGACCATCTTCACGGAATTGCAGCGCGTGCGGGCACAGGCCGCGCCGTTGTCGGGCGGCATGTACTGGAAGAAAGAAGGCGGCTACGAATACCTGGTCAAGACCGGCGCGCGCAACCGGCAAACGCGCGTGGGGCCGCGCAGCCCCGAACTGGAACAGGTATACGCGCAGTTCAAGGAACGCAAGACGGCCGTGCAAACCCGGCTGTCCAGCCTGGAGGCCGCTGCAGAGCAGGCACGCCGCCTCAACAAGGCAGTGAAGGCGGGGCGCGTGCCCGCCATCGTCATCGACATCCTCAACAAGCTGGAAGAAACGGGGCTGGCGCAGCACTTCGTCGTCGTGGGAACGCACGCCTTGTATGCCTACGAATCGGCGGCCGGGGTGCGTATCGTGCCGGGGGCGCTGGCCACGCAGGATGTCGATCTGCTGTGGGATGCCCGGCGCCGGGTGCGCTTTCTGGCCGACATCAAGCACCTGGACAAATCCGTGCTACAGGTACTGCAGGAGGTGGACCCGACCTTCGAGCGCAAGGCCCTGCATGCCGAGACAGCCATCAACGCCAAGGGCTTCGAGGTGGATTTCCTGCGGCGCATGCAGGAGCCGGGCGACCCGCATCCGTTCAGGCTGTCGGACGCAGAAGACGACTTGTGGCCCGTGATGGCAGAGCGTGCCAAGGTGCTGACAGAGGCCCCCCGGTTCGAGCACATCGTGATCGGAGCCACGGGCACCATGGCGCTGATGCGTACCATCGCGCCCGCGAGCTTTGTTGCATTCAAACGCTGGCTGGCCGAACGCCCGGGGCGGCCCGCCCTTAAGCAACGGCGCGATGCGCTCCAGGCTGCCATCGTTCAGGAACTGATGGACGAAGGACTGCTGGCAGCACGTTGAGCCATAGGAATGTGTTTAGGATTCCGCCATGCTGACCGATATTGGCGAATACTTGGTAGGTGCATGCCTGCAATTGCTCGAAGGCTGCGATTTCGTGGACTACAACGTGCGCCCGCCGGGCGGGGGACTGGATGGATTGGGGGAGCTCGACGTGGTGGGTCTGAACTTCAAGACCCAGACCGCCTATGTCTGCGAGGTCACCACCCACATTCGCGGACTACTGTATGCCAACAGCCAGGAAACCATCGCTCGCATTACCCACAAGCATGCGCGCCAGAAAGCCTACGCCGAACGGCACCTGGTTCATTTTCAAAATCGCCGCTACCAATTCTGGTCGCCCGTCGTCCCCAAGGGCCGCATCACCACAGGGCTGTCGGGCATTGATGGGCTGGAGTTGGTAATCAATGGCGAATACAAGCAGAGAATCAGCGCGCTGCGCCAACTGGCGGGCAGCACCACGCATGATGCCCGCAATCCGGTGTTCCGCGTGCTGCAGATCCTGGAGCATTTGCGCGATTGAGCAGCCGAAACGCTCTCTTTTCAGGAGCTGCAGGCGCTTCATAAATGGGCCTCAGAGGCCAATTTTATTAAAACTGCGGCACCACCACCTGCGCCACCGGCGCATAGCCATGGTTCAGCGGGCCGTGGCCCTTGCCGGTGCGCACGGCCGCACCCGCCTGGATAGCACCCAAAATATACGCACGTGCCAGCGCCACGGCCTCGGGCAACGCCTGGTCCAGGGCCAGGTACGCGGCGATGGCCGACGACAGCGTACAGCCCGTGCCGTGGCCGTTGTGGGTGGCAATGCGGGGCGAGCGCAGGTGCTGCAGGGTGCGATCCGGCAGCGCCAGCACGTCCACCACCTCATCACCCGGCAAATGCCCGCCCTTGAGCAGCACAGCGGGTGCGCCCAGCGCCAGCAAGGCACGGGCGGCATCATCCAATGCCTCGATGCCCGGGATGGGGCGGCCCAGCAGCAGCGCCGCTTCGTCGAGGTTGGGGGTCACCACGGTGGCCAGCGGGAACAGTTCGCGCACCAGCACCTGTACCGTTTCGTCGGCCATCAAGCGGTCGCCGCTGGTGGCCACCATGACCGGGTCGAGCACCACATGCGGCAGGTGGTGGCGCCGCAGGGCATCGGCCACCACGGCCACCACTTCGGGCGAATGCAGCATGCCGATCTTCACGGCATCGACGCCAATGTCTTCCACCACGGCGTCGATCTGTGCGCGCAGCATGTCGGGCGGCACGCCGTGGATGGCGCGCACGCCCTGCGTGTTTTGCGCAGTGATGGCGGTGATCGCCGTCATGCCATAGCAGCCCAGGGCGCTGAAGGTTTTCAGGTCGGCCTGGATGCCGGCGCCACCGCCGCTGTCGGAACCGGCGATGGAGAGTACGCGGGCGTAGCGAGGCGTCTGGGCAGAGGGTGGTGCGGTATGCGTCATGGCAAAAATTATCCCGGAAACCCAAAGTGCCGCCTGGGCGTCTGCCTCCAACGACCCGGCGCCCCCATCGGGGCCCGCGCATGCGCCACATCAAGCCAGGGACATCGGCGTTGTGCTGTAATTGCCGCCTACGGACGAAACAGGGGTGTCCCGCTACCCACCGTGGCGCGGACTGAGAAACACCCTGGGGCAGCGTGCCCCGTTACCCGATCCAGATCATGCTGGCGTGGGGAGTTTCCAGTGCAGGCATCTGCCCGTTTTGTCCCCTGTAACACCGCAGACGGGCAAACATGACGCTTTCCAACACCTCCTTCACCATTCTCGGCGCCGGCCTGCTGGGGCGCCTGCTGGCCGTATCACTTGCGCGCCAGGGCCACCGCGTGGCCATTTACGACAAGGGCGGCCCATTGGGCGAGCATTCGGCCGCCCGTGTGGCCGGTGGCATGCTGGCTCCGCTGGCCGAGTCGGCCGTTGCCGAGCATGGCGTGGTGCGCATGGGCCGCCATTCGCTCACACGCTGGCCCGAACTGCTGGCGCCGCTGGCCATGCCGGTGTACTTCCAGCAGGAGGGCACGCTGCTCGTCTGGCACCGCCAGGATGCGCAAGAGGCCACGCGCATGCGCCAGCAACTCGAAAGCACCCGCGCCACCGTCACCGAACTGCCCGCCATGCAGATGCTCGACAGCGAGGGCATGGCGCAAATTGAGCCCGCACTCGCACCGCGTTTTGCCCAGGGCATGTACCTGCCTGGCGAAGGCCAGCTCGACAACCGGCAACTGCTGGCCTCGCTGGCGGGCGAGATGGAGCGCCTGGGCGTGCA
This sequence comes from Giesbergeria sp., assembly GCA_026647025.1. GTDB lineage: Bacteria > Pseudomonadota > Gammaproteobacteria > Burkholderiales > Burkholderiaceae_C > Simplicispira. The sequence continues at coordinate 153 of JAPKHH010000129.1, read as the reverse complement.
ACTGCACTGGAATACCCCGCGCGAGCTGGCCTATTTTGGTGCGGACCACCCGGGCTGGCTGCTCGACTGCCGTGGCCTGGGAGCGCGCGGCGACTGGCCCCAACTGCGCGGTGTGCGTGGTGAGGTGATCCGCCTGCACGCCCCCGAGGTCAC
>JAPKHH010000128.1:0-8169 GCA_026647025.1 Giesbergeria sp. | reverse complement strand
GTGGTGACCACCATCACCTTCATCACCATTGTGTTTGGCGAGCTGGTACCCAAGCGTATCGGCCAGCTCTACCCCGAACCCGTTGCGCGCCTGGTGGCACGCCCCATGACCTGGGTGGCACGGGTGGCCAAGCCCTTTGTGCGGCTGCTGTCGCTGTCCACCCAGGGCGTGCTGGCGGTGCTGCGCGTGGACAATGCCGCCGCCCGCGCCGTGACCGAGGAAGAAATCGTCGCCAGCCTGGCCGAAGGGCGCGACGCCGGGGTGATCGAGCACCACGAACACCAGATGGTGCAGAACGTGTTTCACCTGGACGACCGGCCGCTCACCTCCATCATGGTGCCGCGCAGCGATGTGCAGTGGCTCGATGCCAACCATACCGTGGCGCAGGCGCTGCAACTGGCCAGCGCAGCGGGCGACAAGGGATCGCACTCGTGGTACCCGGTGTGCCGCGGGTCGCTGGACGACGTGGTGGGCGTGATCAGCGTGGCCCGGCTGCTGGAACTGGGTCTGCAGGCCGAGGGCCAGATTGGCGATTATGTGCAGCCTGCGGTGTTTTTGCCCGAGACCCTCAGTGGCATGGAATTGCTGGAGCAGTTTCGCGCCCGCTCGGGCCGCATGGTGTTTGTGGTGGATGAATATGGCGTTCTGCAGGGCATCATGACCCCCCGCGACCTGCTCGAAGCCATTACCGGTGAATTGCAGCCCGGTGCCGCCATGGATGCCTGGGCCGTTTTGCGTGAAGATGGTTCCTGGCTGTTGGAAGGGCTGGTGCCCGTGGCGGAATTGAAGGCTCGCCTCGATATTCGCGATCTGCCCGAAGAAGACCGGGGGCGCTACAACACGCTGGCGGGATTATTGATGGCTGAATCAGGGCGTTTGCCCGAAGTGGGTGAACGCATCAGCTGCGCGGGATGGATATTCGAGGTGCTCGATCTGGACGGCAAGCGCATTGACAAGGTGCTGGCCTGGAAGGATCTGGCGGTTTCTGAGTGAATCTCGATTTTCAAAGTTTTTTCTGCCATGCCGTGGGGGTTATCAAAATAATACACATGCTGTATATAATCAGCCCTGCCCCCACCCATTCACTCATTTTCTGATGGATACCATGAGCAGTTACAAAGAACTTCTGAAGCAGCGTGAAACCCTTGAGCAGCAAATCAATGAAGCCCGTCGCCAGGAACTTGCGGGCGCTGTTGCCCAGGTGCGTGCTTTAGTGGCTGAATTTGATCTGACGCCACAGGACGTGTTTCCCGCCGGGCGTGCGCGCAGCGCATCCAGCGGCACCAAAGTGGCACCCAAGTACCGGGACCCTGCCACCGGTCAAACCTGGACAGGGCGTGGCAAGGCGCCCAAATGGATTCAAAACCAGGACCGTGCGCAATTCGCCATTTAATCGGCACGGTTTATCGGGGCGCTGCCTGGGCCAGAATAGCCTCTGGACACACCCATCAAAAACCCGCTTCGGCGGGTTTTTGATGGGTGTGTCGGCTGCCTCGCCAGCCCCGGCGCGATCAGTAGCATGGCGCATGGGTACCCTCGCACCTGGAACTCGCGGTCTCCGCCACTGATACCTTCTTCAGGAAATACGCTACCCATCTTCCCATAGCGAGACACGTATGCTCTACGTGTATCTGTGTATGGGCATGCCATAGCCATTTTGATCTGCGTCGTGCTCTCGGAAAATCTCTCGCACCGCGCCGGAAAAACGGCGATAGTGCCCCCTTCCTGCATTTCAATCGATAGGAGGGGCCCCATGAAACTCGCAAATCTGCGTATCGGACGCCGTCTCGGTCTGGGTTTTGGCCTGGTGCTGTTACTGATGCTGGTCGGCAATAGCGTTGCGATTGTGCAATTCACGGCGGTGGGTGCGGTGAATAACCGCATCATCGAGAAAGACTGGGTCAAATCCGAGGCGGCCACCACGATCGATGCCACTGCGCAGGCCAATGCCAAACGAACCCTTGAATTGCTGGTGTCCTCCCGTCCAGAGCAGCAGGCACAGATCCGGCAAGCCATTGCCAAAAACAAGAAAACCATTGACGAAGCACTGCAGACACTGGAGCAAATGGTTTATCTGCCGGAAGGCAGGCAATTGCTGGCGGCGATCAAGGAAAAGCGCAGCGAATATGTCCAGTCATTTACCAGGGTGGCAGACCTGGTTGGCCAGGACCGGCGTGAAGACGCAGTGCAATTGATGAACGACGAGACCTTGCCGGCCATCGATGCCTTGCAAATACCGATTGCCAGCCTGGCCGCCCTGCAGAAAAGGGTGGTGGTGGCCAGCAGTGCCGAGGCGCAGCAACACATCGTGTTTTCTCGGCAACTGCTGGTGGGACTGGTCCTGCTGGGCCTTGTGATCGGTGCTGCTGCGGCGGCCTTGATCACGCGCTCCATCACCCGGCCCATTGACCAGGCCGTGCGTATGGCGCAACAGGTGGCGGCGGGCGACCTGACCGGCCAGGTGCAGCCCGAGGGCCGCGATGAAATGGCGCAGTTGCTGGAGGCGCTGCGTACGATGAGCGAGGCGCTCGTGCGCATTGTGGGTGGCGTGCGGGGCAGTTCGGAAGCCATCTCCTCGGCCAGCAGCCAGATCGCTGCAGGCAATCTGGACCTGTCGCAGCGCACGGAGGAGCAGGCAGCCTCGCTGGAGCAGACCGCCGCATCGCTGGAGCAGATTGGCACCACGGTGCGGCAGAACTACGAGGGAAGCCAGCACGCCAACCAGGTGGCTGCCGCCGCAGCGGATGTTGCCCTGCGCGGAGGAACCGTGGTCTCGCAGGTAGTGCACACCATGGAGGCCATCAACGCATCCTCGCGCAAGATCGCCGACATCATTGGCGTGATCGACGGCATTGCTTTCCAGACCAATATCCTGGCGCTCAATGCCGCCGTCGAGGCGGCCCGTGCCGGAGAGCAGGGCCGGGGCTTTGCCGTGGTGGCCACGGAAGTGCGCAGCCTGGCAGGCCGGTCGGCAACGGCGGCGCGGGAGATCAAGGCGCTGATCGAAGCCTCGGTGGGCAACGTGGAACAGGGTTGCCGGCTGGTGGAGCAGGCAGGCAGCACCATGGATGAAATTGTCGTCAACGTGCGCCGGGTGACGGACATCATGGGCGAGCTGGCCGTGGCCAGCGGCGAGCAGACCAGCGGGCTCGACCAGATCAACACCGCCATGGGGCAAATGGACCAGGTGACCCAGGGCAACGCCGCACTGGTCGAGGAGGAGGCGGCGGCTGCGCAGTCGCTGGATGTGCAGGCGCAGGCGCTGGTGCAGGCGGTCAGTGTGTTCAAACTCGCGGGCGGTCGGGCCCTGGCTCTTCAGTAGGCGACGCCATGGCATATTTTGAATGGGGCCCCGATCTGGAGATCGATCACGGCCCGATCGATGCAGACCACCGCCAACTGGTGGAACTGGTGAATGAGCTGCACACGGCTACCAGCCAGGGCCAAGGCCAGGAGGTGGTGGCCAGCGTGATGGAGCGGCTCATCAGCTACACGCGCCAGCATTTCGCCCGGGAGGAGCAGGGCATGGAAGCAGCGGCGTTTCCTGGCCTGGCGGCGCACCGCGAAAAGCACCACGCCATCACCGCGCAGCTGCAGGCGCTGGCAGACCGGCAGGAGGCCGGCAGCATCACCGTGGCATCGCAGCTGTCGAGCCTGATGCGGGACTGGCTGTCCCTGCATATCCGTCGCTCGGACCGCGAACTGGTGGCTTTCCTGAAGGCAAAAAAACGGGTGTCGTGAGCACCGCCTTCGCCTGCCGAGTGCCCCTGCAAGGGTTCGGGCCATTGCAGCGGGGCAGGGGAATGCCAGAATAGCCCACCACTGCATTTCAGGAGACAGCGCCATGGCCTCAGCAATTCCTCGCCCGGCACGCCACGCCTTTGCTTCCACGCTCAAGAGCTTCACAACAGTCTCGGGCAAGGTGGGGCAGTTGTATTCCCTGCCTGCACTGGCGCGCAAGTACCCGAACATCAAGCGCCTGCCGGTGTCGATTCGCATCGTGCTCGAATCGGTGCTGCGCAACTGCGATGGCCGCAAGGTCACGGCCGAGCATGTGGAGCAACTGGCCCAATGGCAGCCCGTGGCCGAGCGCAAGGACGAGATCCCGTTCGTTGTCTCGCGCGTGGTGCTGCAGGACTTCACCGGTGTGCCGCTGCTCGCCGATCTGGCCGCCATGCGCAGCACGGCCGCGCGCCTGGGCAAGAACCCCAAGAAAATCGAGCCGCTGGTGCCCGTCGATCTGGTGGTGGACCACTCCATCATGGTCGATCACTATGGCAAGAAAAACTCGCTCGACCTGAACATGAAGCTCGAGTTTCAGCGCAACCGCGAGCGCTACGAGTTCATGAAATGGGGCATGCAGGCCTTTGACACCTTTGGCGTCGTGCCCCCGGGGTTTGGCATCGTGCACCAGGTCAATCTGGAGTACCTGGCACGCGGCGTGCACAAGCGCAAGGATGGCGTGTACTACCCCGACACCCTGGTGGGCACCGACAGCCACACCACCATGATCAACGGCATTGGCGTGGTGGGCTGGGGCGTGGGCGGCATCGAGGCCGAGGCGGCCATGCTGGGCCAGCCGGTGTATTTCCTCACGCCCGATGTGGTGGGCATGGAGCTGACGGGCCAGCTGCGCGAAGGCGTGACCGCCACCGACCTGGTGCTCACTGTGACCGAGCTGCTGCGCAGCCACAAGGTGGTGGGCAAATTCGTCGAATTTTTCGGTGAGGGCACGCGCACGCTTTCGCTGCCTGACCGCGCCACCATCGGCAATATGGCGCCCGAATACGGCGCCACCATGGGTTTTTTCCCGGTCGATGAAAAAACCATGGACTACTTCCGCGGCACCGGCCGCACCAAGGGCGAGATCGAAGCCTTCGAGGCCTACTTCAAGGCCCAGGGGCTGTTTGGTGTGCCGCTGGCAGGCGAGGTGGACTACTCGCAGGTCGTCAAACTCGACCTCGGCAGCGTCACCCCCAGCCTGGCGGGCCCCAAGCGCCCGCAAGACCGCATCGAACTGGGCAAGGTCAGCACGCAGTTTGTCGATCTGTTCAGCCTACCCAATGCGCAAAACGGCTTCAACCGCCCGGCCGAACTGCTGAACACGCGCGTGCATATCCACCGGGGGGATGCGGTGCAGGCCGGGGACACGCCCGACGGCAAGCCCACACCTGCCGGGGCGCCCCGCTCGGTGGCCGAGATGGAAAGCAACAAGCCCACGCTGGCCACGGCCCATGCCGATGCACCGGCCGCGTTGCCGACCCGGGGCACCGACCCCACGGTGGGCAATGGCGATGTGCTGATTGCCGCCATCACCAGCTGCACCAACACCTCCAACCCCAGCGTGTTGCTGGCTGCCGGGCTGCTGGCCAGGAAGGCGGTGGAGGCGGGGCTCAAAGTGCAGCCGCACATCAAGACATCGCTGGCGCCGGGCTCGCGCATCGTGACCGAGTACCTTGCGGAAACCGGACTGCTGCCCTACCTGGAAAAGCTCGGCTTTGCGCTGGCGGGCTATGGTTGCACCACCTGCATCGGCAACGCGGGGGATCTCACACCCGAACTCAACGAGGCAATTACGCAGAACGACCTGGTGTGCGCCGCAGTGCTCTCGGGCAACCGCAACTTCGAGGCGCGCATCCACCCCAACATCAAGGCCAACTTCCTGGCCAGCCCGCCGCTGGTGGTGGCCTATGCGATCGCAGGCACCGTGCTCAAGGACCTGATGACCGAACCCGTCGGCAAGGGCAAGGGCGGGCGCGACGTGTACCTGGGCGACATCTGGCCCACCAGCGACGAGATCCAGGCCTTGCTCAAGTACGCGATGAAGGGCAAGGCCTTCCGCGCCAACTACGCCAAGGTGGCCACCGACCCCGGAAAGCTCTGGAAAAAAATCAAGGGTGTGAGCGGCAATGCCTACACCTGGCCTGCCAGCACCTACATTGCCGAGCCGCCGTTCTTTGCCCATTTTGCTATTGATAAAGGAGCTGAAAGCGCTCGTGGAACGGGCGCTGAAGGCCAAAATGATGCCAAACTTCCCTCGGTCATGGGGGCGCGCGTGATGGCGCTGTTTGGCGACTCCATCACCACCGACCACATCTCTCCCGCAGGCTCCATCAAGCAGAGTTCACCCGCCGGCCAGTGGCTGATGCAGCACGGCGTGATACAGCAGGACTTCAACAGCTACGGCGCACGCCGCGGCAACCACGATGTGATGGTGCGCGGCACTTTTGCCAACGTGCGCATCAAGAACCTGATGATCCCTCCCACCGCCGACGGTTCGCGCGAGGAGGGCGGCGTCACGGTATTCCAGAGCGAAGGCGCGCTGCACGGCGAGAAGATGTCCATCTTCGATGCGGCCATGCAGTACATGGCGCAGGGTACGCCCACGGTGGTGTTTGCCGGTGAAGAGTACGGTACGGGGTCGAGCCGCGACTGGGCCGCCAAGGGCACCCAGCTGCTGGGCATCAAGGCCGTGGTGGCGCGCAGCTTTGAGCGCATCCATCGCTCCAACCTGGTGGGCATGGGCGTGCTGCCGTTGCAGTTCAAGGGCCAGGACAGCTGGGAGTCGCTGGGCCTGACGGGCAGCGAGTTGATCGACATCGTGCCCGACCCTGCCCTCACGCCGCAAAGCGATGCCCGGCTCGTTATCCGCCGCGCCAACGGTGAGCGCACGGAGGTTACCGTGACGCTGCGCATCGACACGCCCATCGAGGTGGACTACTACCAGGCCGGAGGCATCCTGCCGTACGTGCTGCGCCAGTTGCTGGCGGCCTGAAACACCGCGACCTCATGGCCGGGCACACCCCCACGCCGGAGCATGCGCTGGAGCTGCAGCTCCTGCACCAACGCCTGCACGAGGCCGATCAGCGCCTGCAAGCCCTGGGGCGCAACCTGCCGGGCAGCGTGATCTACCAGATGGTGCGCGATGCGGACGGCCGACGCTACTTTGCCTACATGGGCGAGGCCATTGAAGCCATCGTAGGCCTGAAGGCCGAAGACGTGCTGCGTGATGCCGCCGTGCTGTACCGGCGCATCCTGCCCGAGGACATGCCCGCTTTCCTGGCGCTGGCCGATCAGTCGTACCACGAGCTGTGCACGGTGCTGACCCAGGCGCGGCTTCGGCGCATGGACGGTGAGGTGCGCTGGATGCGCATGGCCTCGACCCCGCGGGCGCTGGAGCACGGCGGCGTGATCTGGGACGGGCTGCTGACCGACATCACCGAACAAATCCGGGCCGAGGCCGTCACCCGCGCCTACGAAAACCAGCTGGCCGGCGTGCTGCGCCACCTGCCCGGCGCCGTGGCCCGCATCGGGCTGGACCTGGAGGTTCTGTACGCCAACGACACGCAGGCCCGCTGGGTGGATAGCACGGTGGAGCAGATGATCGGGCGGCGCATGCCCGAGTTCATCACCCCGGGCCTGATGGACCGCATGTTGCCTTTTTTGCGGCGCGCCATGAACGGCGAGACGGTGGTGTTCGAGAACCGTATCGACCGCCCCGATGGGGAGGTGCGCTTTCGCCACACCACCCTGGTGCCCGAGCGCACAGCCCAGGGGGCCGTGGCTGCCGTGGTGCTGTTTGCCTACGACCTGACCGAACTGAAAAAGGCCCAGCACGAACTCTCGCAGCAAAAGATGCTGTTGGCCAGCCTGATCCAGGCCATGCCCGACGTGGTGTTCCTCAAGGACGCGCAAGGTGTTTACCTGGCCTGCAACCCGGTGTTCGAACGTTTCATCGGACGCCCGGCCCAAGAGATTCTCGGGCGCACCGACGCCGACTTGATGCCGGCGGCTGCAGCCCAGCTCTTTGTGGAAAACGACCAGCGGGCCCTGCAGGCCTGGCAGCCGCTGGTGTTCGAGGAAACCGTCACCTTTGCCGCCGACGGCTACCAGGGCCAGTTTGAAACCATCAAGACCCCGATCCGCGACCCGGCAGGCCGTGCCACGGGTGTGCTGGGCGTCTCGCGCGACATCACCGACCGCAAGCGAACGGCCCAGGAGATCGAACGCCTGGCCTTCTACGACGCCCTCACCCAGTTGCCCAACCGCCGCCTGCTGCTCGACCGCCTGCACCGCCTGGTACTCAGCAGCCAGCGCACCCACCAGCACGGCGCCCTGCTGTTCATCGACCTGGACAACTTCAAGGACCTCAACGACACCCTGGGCCAC
>JAPKHH010000127.1:0-8616 GCA_026647025.1 Giesbergeria sp. | reverse complement strand
CTGAGAAACCCGCTCCATTTGGATTGGTGAAGGATTATTTCTGCTGCAAGCGCACAGGCCGGTACCGCATCAGCGGCTGGCAGACGGGCCCGGGCCACGGCCCGCCAGGTGGCGGAACGTGATGCGGCCCTTGGTCAGGTCGTACGGAGACAGCTCCAGCGAGACCTTGTCGCCTGCCAGAATGCGGATGTGGTGCTTGCGCATCTTGCCGCCGGTGTAGGCGATCAGTTGGTGGCCGTTTTCCAGCGTGACGCGAAAGCGCGAATCAGGCAGCACTTCGGTCACGCTGCCCTGCATTTCAATCAGTTCTTCTTTTGCCATATTCAATCTCTAAAACAATTCAGTCCGTGGACGGCGCCTGCGATATTGCGGTTTCTCCACAGAGGGTATCGCCTGTCGCGTACGGCAGGCACCATGTGCTTTGCGTGCTGTGGGGTTCGCTGCACCCGGGGCGCAGTTCGGGAAGAATGCCGGGAGAGACGGCTTCAATGGACAGGCAAAGCGCTGTGCATGAGCCTGTCGATTGTAGCGCGATGCGACCGTTTTGCCTACCCGCCCCCAGGATCGGCCACCCCGGCCGCTGGCAACACCGATGCCAGCGCGCGCACCAGATCCGTCTGTGTGATGACCCCGGCCAGCCGCAACTTCGCATCCACAATGGGAATGTGATGGTGCCCACCCCGTGAAAAAAGCGGCACCAGATCCATCACGTGCTGCCGGGCCTGCACGACCTGGACCTCGCGACTCATGATGTCTTCCACCCGCGCAGGCTGACCCGAGCGGCCCAGAACCAGTGATCGCAATCGCTGCCCCAATCCCTCATGCATGTCGAGCTTGGCCAGACGCATGAAATTCGCCATGGTGATGATGCCCTGCACCTGGCCTGTGGCATCCACCACGGGCAGGGCCTTGATCTGCTCCCGCCGCATCATCTCCCAGGCATCTTTCAAGGTGACACCGGCCTCCACGGCCATGGGCGGGCGGGACATGATGTCCGCGCAGCGCAGCTCTCCCAGCGTGCGCTGGAACGCGGCACGGCCCGCCATGTGCAACAGCCCCGCCAGGTCGGCGCGGCTGATGTCGAGCACCTGGTTGTAGTGCGCCAGGGCAGCATCCAGGTCTTCGGTCGTGAACCCTCCGTCCCCATCTGTTGCGGGCGCCTGCGTCACATTCTGCGGATGGGGGTAGCTGCGACCGGTCAGGTTGTTGTAGACAATGCCCGCCAGCAGCAAGACGCAGACATTGAACATCACGGGGAAAGCCGCCAGCCGCGCACTTTCTTCGGGGTTGAGCACGACAAACAAGGCCACAGCCGCCCCCGGGGGGTGCAGACAGCGCAGCGGCACCATCACCAGCACGGCCAACGACACGGCCAGCGCCGCCGCGATCGAAGGGTCAGGCACCAGGGCCGCGCAGGCCACGCCCACCAGTACCGACAGGGCATTTCCTCCCAGCACCGCCCATGGCTGCGACAAGGGGCTGGACGGCATGCCAAACACCAACACGGCACTGGCGCCCAGCGACGCGACCATCCAGTAGTGCCCACCCGCACCGGCGTGCCACCACCAGCGGCCCAGCAGTGCCGACAGCAGCACGCCCAGGGCGACACCGATGGTCACACGCAGCCATTCGCGTTGATTGATACCCACCGGAGCAGGCCAGAAATTGCGCAACCAGCCGACCGCACGCCCAAAGGCGGCAGCATTTGAAGAAACCGGTTCAGGGGAAGATACGGACATGGGCAGACAGAAAAACAGACAAGGCCCACGCACCCCGGCACAAACACCGTGAATGAACAGACAGCGGGGGGCGCATTTTGCCTGCATTGGAACGGCACAGCACACCATGGCCCATTGACCTTGCCGCAGCAATGCCATGCATCTTGGCAGTCGTCGATAGAATGGCCCGCTTGCGCCACTTCCCACCACCCCACCGTGTCTGATCGCCTTGCCGTCCTGCCCCAGTATCTGATGCCCAAACGGGCGTTGACCATCGCCGCAGGGCGCATTGCATCGGCCCACGCGGGGGCGCTGACCACGGCCCTCATCCGCCGCTTCGTGAGCCGCTATGGTGTCAACCTGGCCGAGGCGGCCAATCCAGACCCCGCCAGCTATGCCAGCTTCAACGACTTCTTCACCCGCCCGCTGCGCGATGGTGCCCGCCCGCTGGCCGCGGCCGACCTGATCTGCCCTGTCGATGGCGCCATCAGCCAGTTCGGCCCGATACAGCAGGACCAGATCTTCCAGGCCAAGGGGCACAGCTACTCCACCACAGCCCTGGTCGGCGGCGACGCCACCCTGGCCGCCCTGTTCCAGAATGGCCATTTCGCCACCCTGTACCTGAGCCCACGCGACTACCACCGCATCCACATGCCCTGCAACGGAACGCTCAAGCGCATGGTGCATGTTCCAGGTGACCTGTTTTCCGTCAACCCCACTACCGCACGCGGCGTGCCCGGCCTGTTTGCGCGCAACGAACGGGTAGTCTGCACCTTCGACAGTGCCCAGGGACCGTTTGTTCTGGTGTTGGTGGGCGCTACCATCGTGGGCAGCATGGCCACGGTATGGCATGGCCTGGTGAACCCGCCGCGCCCCGGCATACCGCGCCAGTGGGACTACTCCGAGCAGAGCATCGAACTGCGCCAGGGCGACGAGATGGGGCGTTTTCTTCTGGGTTCCACCGTGGTCATGCTGTTTCCGCAAGGGCCGCTGCAGTTCAATCCCGACTGGGCCGCTGCACGGCCTGTCCGCCTGGGTGAAGCCATGGCGATGCGGAGAACCCAGGCCGTATAAGGCAGGAATGCGGAAGGGGCCAGCGCACCTGCCTCCCCGGCGGGATAATCGCCGCATGTCCCTGCTGCCCCACCAGATTGAACTGCTGTCCCCCGCCCGTGATGCCGACATTGGCATCGAGGCGGTCAACCACGGCGCCGATGCCGTCTATATTGGCGGGCCTGCCTTTGGCGCCCGCGCCGGGGCCGGCAACGACATCCGCGACCTGGAGCGCCTGATCGCGCACGCGCACCGCTTCCACAGCCGCGTTTTCATCACGCTCAACACCATCCTGCGCGACGATGAGCTCGAAGGCGCACGCCAGGTGGCCTGGCAGGTATACAACGCCGGGGCCGACGCGCTCATCATTCAGGACATGGGCCTGCTGGAACTGGACCTGCCGCCCATCCAGCTGCACGCCAGCACCCAGACCGACATCCGCACGCCGGAAAAGGCGCGTTTCCTGCAGGACTGCGGCCTGTCGCAGATTGTGCTGGCGCGCGAGCTCACCGTGCAACAGATCGCCGCCGTGCGCGCCGCCACCGACCCGCAGCGCTGCGCCATCGAGTTCTTCATCCACGGCGCGCTGTGCGTGGCCTACAGCGGCCAGTGCTACATCAGCCACGCCCAAACCGGCCGCAGCGCCAACCGGGGTGACTGCAGCCAGACCTGCCGCCTGCCCTACCAGGTGACCGATGCGCAAGGCCGCATCGTTGCGCACGACAAGCACGTGCTCTCGATGAAGGACAACAACCAGAGCGACAACCTGCGCGCCCTCATTGACGCTGGTGTACGCAGCTTCAAGATCGAGGGCCGATACAAGGACATGGGCTACGTGAAGAACATCACCGCCCACTACCGCACACTGCTCGACGAAATCCTGGACGAGCGCGAGGCCTCGGGCGACCCGCTGGTGCGCGCGTCCAGCGGCCGCACCACGTTTGCCTTCACGCCCGACCCGCTGCAGAACTTCAACCGCGAGTTCACCGACTACTTTGTCAATGGCCGCCAGGAAGACATTGGCGCCTTCGACACACCCAAGAACCCCGGCCAGGCCATCGGCTGGGTCACCAAGCTGGGGCCCAACTTCGTCGAACTCGAAGTGAGCGACCCGGCCACCGTGCTGCACAACGGCGACGGCCTGTGCTACTACGACCTGCAGAAGGAATTGGTGGGCCTGCAGATCAACCGCGCCGAGCCCGTGTCGCCGCGCGGCGGCCACCAGTGGCGCGTGTTCCCGAAAGACCCGATGGAGGGTTTCAAGGACCTGCGCAAGGGCACCGAGGTCAACCGCAACCGCGACATGGACTGGGTACGCACGCTGGAGAAGAAGTCCAGCGACCGGCGCATAGCCCTGTGGGCGCAGTTCAGCGAAACTGCGGACGGCTTTGCCCTCACGCTGACCGACGAGGACGGCTTCACCGGCAGCGCCCAAGCCGCTCTGCCCCACGAGGCCGCGCAGGATGCCGCCAAGGCAGAGGCCAGCCTGCGCGAGCAGCTCGGACGCTTCGGCACCAGCATCTTCGCCGTGCATGACATCGCGCTGCAGCTCTCGCAGCCGTGGTTCGTGCCCGCCTCCAGCCTCAACGCGCTGCGCCGCGATGCGCTGGCCCAGCTTGAAGCCGCGCGCGCCGGCGGATTCGAGCGCCTGCCGCGCGCCACGCCCGTCGAGCCGCCCGCGCCCTACCCCGAGGACACGCTCACCTACCTGGCCAACGTGTTCAACCACAAGGCGCGCGACTTCTACGCACGCCACGGCGTGAAGGTGATCGCCGCCGCCTACGAAAGCCACGAGGAGGAAGGCGAGGTCAGCCTGATGATCACCAAGCACTGCGTGCGCTATTCGATGAGCCTGTGCCCCAAGCAGGCCAGGGGCGTTACCGGTGTACAGGGCACGATCCGGGCCGAACCCTTGACGCTGATCAACGGCAACGAGCGCCTGACCTTGCGCTTTGACTGCAAGCCCTGTGAAATGCACGTCATGGGCAAGATCAAGCGCCATGTGCTGCAGCAAAGCCGCGAAATGCCCCTGACCTACTTCACGACCCGACCCCACCGTCCTGCATGACCTCTTGCCTGCCCTGAGACCCTGCCCCTGATGCCCTGTATTTCGTTCTCTGTGCAGATTTCCGGGCCCCAGGCCGAAAGCGGCTGACGGCATGAACTCTCCCGCTACCGTCTGGCTCGCGTTTCTGGTCTGCGCCACGTTGATCGGCACCGCAGGCTACCAGCTCTCCCTGGCGGGCGATGCCATTGCACGGCGCACCGGGCTCTCCGGCAGCTGGATTGGCTTGACGCTGATCGCCAGCGTGACCTCGCTGCCCGAACTGGCCACGGGCATCACCAGTGTCACTCTGGCCCAGGCTCCCAACCTCGCCGTAGGCAATGCCCTGGGCAGTTGCGTGCTCAACCTGGCTTTCCTGGTAGTGATTGACATGGTGCACCGACGCGAACCTGTCTGGAGCCGCGCCAGCCGGGGCCATGTGCTGGCCGCCGCCTTTGGCGTCGTGCTGCTGGGGTTTCTGCTGCTGGGCCTGCTCATCGGCCAGCTCTCGCCAACCTCCGCCGGGCCTGCAAACCCCGCACCACGCTGGAGTCTGGGCCTGATGACGCCCGTCATGCTGGTGCTCTACGTGGTGGCCATGAAGGTGGTCTTCGCCTACGAGCGCACGCACCCGGCGGAACCGGCGGATGAGAACGCCGCGTCCACCCTCGACGCCGCAATCCCCCCACTGCGCAAGGCCATCGTGCGCTTTGCGGCATCTGCCCTGGTCGTGATGGGGGCGGGCCTGTGGCTGCCCTTTGCTGCCGTCGATCTGGCACACACCATGGGATGGAATCGCAGTTTCGTCGGCAGCCTGTTCGTGGCCATGGCCACCACCTTGCCCGAACTGGCCGTCACGCTGTCGGCCCTGCGACTGGGCGCACTGGACATGGCCATCGGCAACCTGCTGGGGAGCAACCTGTTCAACGTGACCATCATTGCAGTGGACGATCTCTTCTACCGTCCGGGCGCGCTGCTGGCCGATGTGTCGCTGGTGCATGCGGTCACCGCCACCTCGGCCATCGTGATGACCGGCCTGGCGGTGGTCGGCCTGTTCTTCCGTCCCCGCGACCGGGTGCTGCGTGCCGTCGGTGCCATCAGCCTGGCCCTGACGGCGGTCTACCTGCTCAACACCTACGTCATTTTTCTGCATGGCACCTGACCCGGCACACCGCCCTCCGACCGCTGCGCCCGCAACGGCGCATCTGCGCGAAATCCATGACCTCGTCCAGGCCCATGGGGTCGATCCTGGTTGCGGCCTGCACCCCGAGGAGGCCCAGCGGCGCGCCGCGCAGCACGGCGCCAACGCCTTGGCCGGCGCGCCGCAGCGCAGCAAGGTGGCGCTGCTGGCCGATCAGTTCAAGGACTTCATGGTGCTGGTGCTGCTGGGCGCTGCCGTGGTCTCGGGCCTGGTCGGAGAGCTGACCGATACCCTGGTCATCCTGGTGATCGTCGTGCTCAACGCCGTCATCGGCTTCGTTCAGGCCTGGCGCGCAGACCAGGCCATGGCCGCGCTGCGGCAGCTGGCTGCGGCGCACGCCACCGTGCTGCGCGGCGGCACAGTCCAGGTGGTAGCTGCCAGCGACCTGGTACCGGGCGACATCGTGCTGCTGGAGGCGGGCAACCAGATTCCTGCCGACCTGCGGCTGATCGAGATCGCGCAGTTGCAGGTGGACGAATCCGCGTTGACCGGCGAATCCGTCACCGTGGCCAAACAGACTGCCCCCCTGGCACTGCAGGAAGCCGGTACGCTTGGCGACCGCACCAACATGGCCTTCAAAGGCACCACGGCGACCCATGGCCGCGCCCGCGGATTGGTGGTGGCCACGGGCATGCACACCGAGCTGGGCAAAGTGGCACGCCTGCTCGACAGCGACGACCGCAGCACCCCCTTGCAGTTGCGGCTGGCCGCCTTCGGCAAGCGTCTGGCGCTGGCCGTGCTGGCGATCTGCGCCATCGTTTTTGCGGTGGGCGTACTGCGCGGCGAGGCCCCCTTGCTGATGGCGCTCACAGCCATCAGCCTGGCCGTGGCAGCCATTCCGGAGGCATTGCCTGCGGTGGTGACGGTGCTGCTGGCACTGGGCGCACGCCGCATGGTGGCGGTGCATGCCCTGGTGCGTCGACTGCCATCGGTGGAGACGCTAGGGTCGGTGACCACCATCTGCTCGGACAAGACGGGCACGCTCACGCAGAACCGCATGCACGCCGAACTTCTGGTGGCACGGGACCTGCCCTGGATCCCTGGCGACGCCGTGCCCAGCACCGTGCACCTTGAAGCGCTGCGCGCCGCAGCACTGTGCAATGACGCCACCCGCCACCGGCAAAGCGGGCCTGGCGACTGCGAAGCGCCCGGCGAGACCACCACCTGGACCGGCGACCCCACCGAAACGGCCCTGGTGCTGGCCGCGCACGCCGGCGGACTGGACAAGGCCGAGCTGGACCGCGCCTGCCCACGCGTGCAGGAGCAGCCCTTTGATTCCGACCGTAAACGCATGACCACCTTCCACCGCGAAGGCGCGGGCTTTGCGGCCTACACCAAGGGGGCACCCGAATCGGTGCTGCCGCGCTGTACCGTGCAGTGGACACCCGACGGCAGCACCCCGCTCGACCGCACCGGTGTGCTGGCCACGGCTTCCCGCCTGGCCGCACAGGGCCTGCGCGTGCTGGCCCTGGCCCGCCGCAGCCACAACAGCCTGCCCGACACCAACGCGCTTGATGCCGTGGAAAGCCAGCTGGAATTGCTGGGCCTGATCGCGCTCATCGATCCCCCCCGGCCCGAGGCGCAGGCCGCCGTGTGCGACTGCATCAGCGCGGGCATCACCCCGGTGATGATCACGGGCGACCATCCCGCCACCGCGCGCGCCATTGCACACCGCCTGGGCATCGTGACCCGCAGCGATGCCCCTGTGCTCACCGGCGCCGACCTGGCTACGCTGGACGATGCGGCGCTGCGTGCGCGCGTCGAGCAGGTGCAGGTGTATGCCCGGGTCGACCCGGCGCAAAAGATCCGTATCGTCGAGGCGCTGCAGGCCCAGGGCCATTTCGTGGCCATGACCGGCGATGGCGTGAACGATGCACCTGCACTCAAACGGGCCGACATTGGCGTGGCCATGGGGCGCGGCGGCACCGACGTGGCACGTGAAGCCAGCAGCCTGGTGCTGCTGGACGACAACTTCGCAACCATCGTCGCGGCCATCCGCGAAGGGCGGCGCATCTACGACAACATCCGCAAGTTCGTGCGCTACGCCATGACCGGCAACTCAGGCGAGATCTGGACCATCTTCCTCGCGCCGTTGTTGCTGCTGCCCATTCCGCTGCTGCCCATCCACATCCTGTGGGTCAACCTCGTCACCGATGGCCTGCCCGGCCTGGCGCTGGCGGCCGAACCGGCCGAGCGCGGCATCATGCGCCGGCCGCCGCGCCCGCCCGGCGAGAGCCTGTTTGCCCACGGCATGTGGCAGCACATCCTTTTCATGGGGCTGCTGATCGCGGGCCTGTGTCTGGCGGTGCAGGCCTGGGCGCTGCACACGGGGCACGCGCACTGGCAGACCATGGTGTTCACCGTGCTCACACTGGCACAGATGGTACACGTACTGGCCATCCGCTCCGAGAGCGAGCCGCTGTGGCGCCTGGGCCTGGCCAGCAACCGCCCGCTGCTCTACGCGGTGCTGCTGACCTTCGTGCTGCAGATGGCGACCATCTATGTGCCTTTCCTCAACCCCATCTTCAAGACCGAACCGCTGACCCTGGCCGAACTGGCGCTGTGCCTGGCCGCTGCTGCCGTGGTCTATGGGGCGGTGG
>JAPKHH010000126.1:0-8759 GCA_026647025.1 Giesbergeria sp. | reverse complement strand
ACCTTTCTCCCATTTTCTAATTTGCAGATGCCGGTTTTTGTGTCAAGCGTTGCAAATAATTTGTCTTCTACAAGGGCATCAACCTCCGTCAGGGCCGCGTGTACCAGGCGCAGTTGCCCGTGAACGCAACGCCCACGGCCTTCTGCGCCGCGCTGCCCCCGCAACCCACGCAAGCGCCCAGCGCCGAGCGCCAGCAGGCCGTGCAGGCAGCGCATGCCGCCTACCAGGCCTGGAGCAATCCGGCGCCCATCCGCATCCCGGGCGACCTGCAAATGGGCGCGGTGATGCAGCACCTGCGCGAGGCCCTGCCCCAGGACACCATCTTCTGCAACGGCGCGGGCAACTTCGCCACCTGGGTGCACCGCTTCTGGCCGTTCCGCCAGTTCGGCACGCAGCTCGCGCCCACCAGCGGCAGCATGGGCTACGGCCTGCCGGCCGGGGTAGGCGCGCAGCGCCTGTGGCCCGAGCGCACGGTGGTGGTGTTTGCGGGCGATGGCGACTTCCTCATGCACGGCCAGGAATTCGCCACCGCCGTGCAGTACCGGCTGCCGATCATCGTGGTGCTGCTGGACAACGGCATGTACGGCACCATCCGCATGCACCAGGAGCGCGAGTACCCGCATCGGGTGAGCGGAACACAGCTACAAAACCCCGACTTCGCGGCCTATGCCAAAGCCTTTGGCGGCCACGGCGCACGCGTGGAACGCACCGAGGAGTTCGCCCCGACGTTGCAACGCCTACGGGAACAAGCCCAGACCACACGCCTGCCCGTGCTGCTGCACTGCCTGATCGACCCCGAGGCCATCACGCCCAGCCGGTCGTTGACTCAGATACGGGGCGGGTGAGTCTTCGGTGGCCAGCAGCGCGCAGTCGTTATTTACCGATTGCCGGTAAACGGTATAAAATCTGACCGCATGGCGATCTTGTCCTTCAACTGCGCAGAAACGCAGCGACTGTTCTGCAGCGGTACAACCCGCCGCTTTACCAACATCCAAGCTGTGGCAGAACGGAAACTGGCCCAACTGGATGCGGCGCAGACACTGGACTTTTTGCGCAGCCCGCCAGGCAATCGCCTGGAAACGCTGACAGGAAACCGGAAAGGCCAGCACAGCATCCGCATCAACGACCAGTGGCGGCTGTGTTTCGTCTGGACGGACAAAGGTGCTGCCAACGCGGAGATTGTGGATTACCACTGACCGCCATCAGAAGGAGAAACACATGTTCAAGAACGGTATGCGTCCCGTACACCCTGGCGAGGTATTGCGTGAGGATTACCTCAAGTCCATGGAAATGAGCGCCAACGCATTGGCCAAACAACTGCACGTTCCAGCATCGCGCATTAACGACATCGTGCTGGAACGGCGCGGCATCACCGCAGATACGGCCTTGCGTTTAAGCCGCTTTTTTGGTGGTGACGCGCAATCGTGGTTGAACCTGCAAACGGCCTATGACCTGCGCACGGCCGAGCTGGACGAAACACTGCAGATTGCAGTGATGGCAGTGAATCCCCTCGAATTGCACCCGGCCTGAACTGCAGACCCTGCGCATCTCACAAGCTTCTACGCTTCAGCAAACAAGCCACGCCCCGGTGGCGACTCCAGCGCCAGCAGCGCCCGCTTGCGCGGCAGGCCGCCGCCAAAGCCGGTGAGGCTGCCATCGCTGCCGATCACGCGGTGGCAGGGCACGATGATGGAGACCTTGTTCTGCCCGTTGGCCGCCGCCACGGCGCGCGTGGCACTGGGGCGGGCGATGGCGCGGGCTTGGCTTGCGTAGCTGCGCGTCTGCCCATAGGGGATGTCCAGCAGGGCCTGCCAGGCGCTGCGCTGGAACGGCGTTCCTACCAAATCCAGCGGCACGCCAAAACGCTGGCGCTGCCCGGCGAAATATTCGGCGAGTTCCTGCGCTGCCTGCGCCAGCACCGCGCTGTCACCCGGCTGCGCCGGGCCGCCGCGCGCGGCCTCGACCTGGGCCAGCTCGCGCTCCACGCCGCCCTGACCCACGAATTCGAGCAGGCACAGGCCCTGGGGCGAGGCCACGGCCAGCATCTCGCCCAGAGGGGTGCAGAGCTGGCGCGATAGCAAGGCCATAGGCCGAAGGGGGTCAGGCGATACGGTCTAACGCGTCACGCAGGTGCTCCACCGTGCGCTCCACGTTGTGCCACTTCTCCAGCCCGAACAGGCCGATGCGGAAGCTCTTGAAGTCTGGTCCCTCGTCGCACTGCAGCGGCACGCCCGAGGCCGTTTGCAGGCCCACGGCAGCGAACTTGCTGGCGTTCTGGATGCCGGGGTCCGTGGTGTAGCTGACCACCACGCCGGGCGCCTTCCAGCCTTCGGCAGCCACGCTGGGGAAGCCGCGCGATTCGAGCAGCGCGCGCACCTGGGCACCCAGTTCGATCTGCTCCTGGCGCACCTTGTCAAAACCATATTCCCGCGTCTCCAGCATCACATCGCGCAGGCGTACCAGCGCGTCGGTAGGCATGGTGGTGTGGTAGGCGTGCTGGCCTTTTTCGTAGCCTTCGGCGATTTGCATCCACTTCTTCAGATCGCACGAGAAGCTGCTGCTCGTCGTGCCTTCTAGGCCCAAGCGCGCGCGCTCACTCAGCATCACCATGGCGCAGCAGGGCGAACTGCTCCAGCCCTTTTGCGGCGCGGAAATCAGCACATCGACGCCCGTGGCCTGCATGTCCACCCACATCGCCCCCGAGGCAACGCAGTCGAGCACGAACAGCGCGCCCACCTCGTGTGCGGCAGCGCTGATGGCGCGCAGGTAGTCGTCGCTCAGGATGATGCCGCTGGCCGTCTCGACATGGGGGGCGAACACCACCTTGGGTTGCTCGGCGCGGATGGCCGCCACCACTTCTTCGGCCGGGCACGGTGCCCAGGGCGCCTGCGGGCCGTCGCCCTGCTGGCGGGCTTTGCACACGATGGCGCCGCCGCCCAGGCCTTTGTCGGCATCAAAAATCTGGCTCCAGCGGTAGCTGAACCAGCCGTTGCGCACGATCAGCACTTTTTGCTGGTTGGCAAACTGGCGCGCCACGGCTTCCATGCCAAAGGTGCCGCTGCCGGGCACCAGCACGGCGGTGTGGGCGTGGTAGACCTCTTTGAGCGTGCCCAGAATGTCCTGCATGACGCCGGTAAAGCGTTTGGACATGTGGTTGAGCGCGCGGTCGGTGTAGACCACCGAAAATTCGAGCAAACCGTCGGGATCGATATCGGGCAAAAGACCGGGCATGGGGGAACTCCGTGATGGGTGCGATAAGGCCTGCGCCGGGCAGGCTCGCCCGGTGCGGCTGACAAGCGTTTCAGCTTAGCACGGCCACCGCGTGAACAGGGCACGCCCCTGCCCGCACCACGGCCTTGCCACGGGCCGGGCGCAAGGATCTACCAGGTATCGATAAAGCGCGCTCCGAGTGCACCCACGCGCGCCGAGGCCAACCCCCGCGCCAGCCAGGTGCGCGTGTCCAACGGGTCGATCACGGCGTCGATCTCCAGCGTGGCGGCCATGTGCATGGCTTCGCCGTTGGCATACGACTTGGCGACCAGCTTTTGGTACAGCGCTTCGCGCTCGGGGCCTTCGGGGAGGGCTTCGAGTTCTTTCTTGAAACCCAGGCGCACCGCGCCCTCCAGCCCCATGGCGCCAAACTCCCCCGTGGGCCAGGCCACGGTGAACACGGGCGCATGCAGGCCACCGGCCGCCATGCCCATGGCGCCCAGGCCGTAGCCTTTGCGCAGCACCACGCTGAAAAACGGCACGCGCAGGTGCGCGGCAGTGACGAACATGCGGCTCACATGGCGCACCTGCGCGGTCTGCTCGACCTCGGGGCCGACCATGAAGCCGGGCGTGTCGATCAGGCTGACCAGCGGCAGGCCGTGCGCATTGCACAGCTGCATGAAGCGCGCCGCCTTGTCGGCCGCATCGGCGTCGATGGCGCCGCCCAGGTGCAGCGGGTTGTTGGCGATCAATCCCACGGGTCGGCCTTCGATGCGCGCCAGCGCCGTGTGGATGCCGATGCCAAAACCGGTGCGCAGCGCCAGCAGGCTGCCTTCGTCCACCAGGCCCGCCATGGCAGTGCGGGTGTCGTACACGCGCAGGCGGTTTTCGGGCACCACGCTGCGCAGGGCGCGCTGGTCGGGCGCGCTCCAGTCGGCCCGGCGACCCTGGAAGAACGACAGGTAGTGGCGCGCGGCAGCCACGGCTTCCCGTTCGTCCTCGACCAGCACGTCGATCACGCCGTTGGCGTGCTGCACGCTGCTCGGGCCGATCTGCTCGGGCTTGAAGACGCCCAGGCCGCCGCCCTCGATCATGGCCGGGCCGCCCATGCCGATGTTGCTTTTGCGTGTGGCGATGATGACGTCGCTGCAGCCCAGCAGCGCGGCGTTGCCGGCAAAGCAGCGCCCGGCCGTGATGCCCACCACGGGCACCTGGCCCGACAGCGCCGCGTAGCTGGCAAAAGTATGCACATGCAGGCCCGCCACCACGGGGATGTCGGTATCGCCCGGGCGGCCGCCGCCGCCTTCGGCAAACAGCACCACGGGCAATTGCTGGTCGAGCGCCACGCCCAGCATGCGGTCGGTCTTGGCATGGTTGCGCGCGCCCTGGGTGCCCGCGAGCACGGTGGCGTCGTAGGCCATGACCACGGTGCGCGCCTTCTCCTCGCCGCACTGCGCGCCGTTGACGGCGCCAATGCCCGTCACCATGCCGTCGGCCGGGGTGTTGGCGATGAGGTCGTCCATGCTGCGGCGGCGGGCCTGCGCGGCCACGGCGAGCGCGCCGTATTCGATGAAGCTGCCTGCATCGCACAGGTCGGCAATGTTTTCGCGCGCGGTGCGCTGGCCCTGCGCGTGGCGCTTGGCCACCGCAGCGGGGCGATGGGCGTCGAGGGTGAAGGCGTGGCGGTCGATGACACGCTGCAGGTCGGCGCGGATGTGGTCCGGGTCGTTCTCCTGCGCCTGGGCCTGCGCCATCACGGCGGCGTCCTGCACGGGTTCGAGCACCAGCAGCGGCTGGGCCTGCACCAGATACGCCCCAGGCGCTGCGGCCAGCGATTGCACACGCCCGGCATGGGGCGCCAGCAGCACATGCTCCATCTTCATGGATTCGAGCACGGCCAGGTCGGCACCGGCCGCCACCACATCGCCCACGGCCACGGCCCACTGCACCAGGCGTGCGGGCATGGGGGCACAAACGCTGTTCGGGTCGGCGGCGGGCGTGGGGGCTGCGCCTGCAAGATTTGAATGATTTTGGCCTCCAGCACTTACAGGCAAAGCGCTAGCAGCTATGTTTTTGGAAGCATCGAGCAATGCGGGCAACACCTGCTCCACCCAGCGCGTGTGCACTTGCTGGCTGGCCATCTCGGGCCGCTCGGCCACAGCGCGCAGCAGGGCGAGGTTGGTGGCCACGCCTTCAATGCGGCACTCGGCCAGGGCACGTTGCGCGCGGCGCAGCACATCGGCAAAGCGACGGCTGCGCGAGGACACGATGAGTTTGGCCAGCAGCGTGTCGTAGTGCGGCGAAGGCGTGGCACCGGCCACACCGTGGGTGTCCACGCGCACGCCCGGCCCGGCAGGCAGGTCAAAGCGCATCAGCACGCCGCTGCCCGGCACTGCGCCGCCCTGCGCATCCAGCGTTTCGGCGTTGATGCGCCACTGCATGGCAAAGCCCTGCACCGGCGGCGGCGCGGCCGGGTCCAGGCCCAGGTCGTGCAGGCTCTGGCCTGCCGCCAGCTGGATTTGCGCCTGCACCAGGTCCACGCCTGTGACCTCTTCGGTGATGGTGTGCTCGACCTGCAGGCGCGGGTTGGCTTCGATGAAGACGTAGGGCAAGGACTCGGAAGCCAGATCCACCAGGAATTCAAAGGTGCCCAATCCCTCATAGGCCACGGTGCGCGCCATCGTGAGGGCGTCTGCCGTGATGCGCTGGCGAAGCTCCGGCGTGAGCAAGGGGCTGGGCGCAATCTCCACCAGTTTCTGGAAGCGCCGCTGCAGCGTGCATTCGCGCTCGCCCAGGGCGATCACCTGCGTGCCGTCGCCCAGCACCTGCACCTCGATGTGGCGCGCGTTCACCATCAGGCGTTCCACGTAGACGCCCGCCACGCCAAACGCGGCCTGCGCCTCGCGGCGGCAGGTGTCCCAGGCGGCAGGCAGTTCGGCCTCGGACTGCACGGCGCGCATGCCGCGCCCGCCGCCGCCGCCAATGGCCTTGATGACGATGCCCGCCTTCTGTCCCTCCACCTGCTGGGACTGCCAGAAAGACTGGGCCTCTTCGAGCGACACCGCGTGCTCGGTGCCCGGCATCAGCGGCACGCTGCAACGCTGCGCCAACGCGCGCGCCTGGGCCTTGTCGCCAAACAACGCCAATTGCGCGGGCGTGGGGCCGATGAAGCGCAGGCCCGCCGCCTGGCAGGCCTGGGCAAAGTCGGCGCGCTCGCTCAGGAAACCGTAGCCGGGGTGCACGGCATCACAGCCTGTGGCCTGCGCAATGGCCAGCAGCCGCGCAGCGTCCAGGTAGGCCGCAGGCCCGGTGGTTCCCAGCGCCACGGCCTCGATGGCGGCATGCACATGGGGCGCCTGGGCGTCGTCGTCGGCATACACCGCAACGCTGGCAACTCCCAGGTCGTGCAGCGCACGCGCAATGCGCAGGGCCACCTCTCCCCGGTTGGCGATCAAGACTTTGGAAAAATACGGCGAGTTCATGGTTTTGCTTCTTTTCTGATAGCTGCCAGCGTTTGCTGCATAAGCGCTTTAGGCCTATTTCGGTGACACCTCAATGATCTAGGCGCTGCGTGTGAAACAGGCGCTGCCCAGGCCGGGGCAGCCGCGCAAGGGCCGCCCCGCTGGCAGCGTCCCCCCGCTCTCGCAGCGACACAGGGGGGTGTCACTCATCCTTCAACATGCGGCGCAACACCTTGCCTGCACCGGTCGACGGCAGCGCGTCGATGAAACGCAGCTCGCGCGGCGCCTTGTAGGGTGCCATGTTCTCGCGCGCCCACTGCAGCAAGGCAGCGGCATCCGCGTCCTGGCCCGGTTTCTTCACGATGAAGGCGCGCACGACCTCGCCCTTGTCGGCATCGGGCACGCCGATCACCGCCGCCTGGGCCACGGCGGGGTGCTTGCACAAGATGGCCTCCACTTCTTCGGGGAACACGCTGTAGCCCGAGACCTTGATCATTTCCTTGAAGCGGCCCGTGAAGGTGAGGTAGCCGTCAGCGTCGATCCGGCCCATGTCGCCGGTATGCACCCAGCCATTGCGCAGCGTCTGCGCGGTGGCCTCGGGCTTGTTCCAGTAGCCCTTGAAGTTGCCGGGGCCGCGCACGATGATTTCGCCCATTTCACCCGCCGGCAGCGTGGCGCCCGTTTCGGGGTCGATGATGCGGATTTCGTTGCCCGGCACGGCCTTGCCCTGGGTGCCCCAGCGAATCGCATCGTGCGGCATGCTGGTGTCCACGGTGTGGGTTTCCGACAGGCCATACGAGGCCTCAAAACTGGCGCAGTTCGGAGCAAACTGTTTCCACTGCTGCGCCAGCGCCTCGGTCAGCGTGATGCCGAAGCTGGTGACCGGGTTCATGCGCAGCGCTGTCAGGTCGCGCTCGCGCAGGCCGGGCACCTGCATCAGGGCGGCGTTCATGGGGGCGATGCTGTACCACCAGCCCACGCGGTGGCGCTCCAGCGCCTGCGCCACGCCCAGGGGGTCAAAGCGGTACATCAGCACCGAGGTGGCGCCCGTGAATACCGGCACGTTCACGCCCATGACCATGCCGGCAATGTGGTACAGCGGCGCGACAGACAGCAGCACATCGTCGCCGCGCACACCGTTGCATTGCGCGGCCGCCGCCGTCTTGAACAATGCATTGCCATAGGTCAGCATGGCGCCCTTGGGCAAGCCCGTGGTGCCCGAGGTGTAGGTCATCAGTGCCACATCGTCCATGGCGATCTGCACCGGAGCGGGCGAGCCGCCCGCGCGCACGGTGGCCAGAAAGTCTTCGCACCCGGCGGGCACGGTTGCGGCCGCGGCACGCATGGCCAGCAACTCCGCCGGCACATCAATGGCGGGGGCATCGGGCAGCAGTTCGGCGTAGCGCACGACAAACACATGCTGCAATGCCGTTTGGGCGCGCACCTTGTCCACCACGGGCAAGAGGGATTCGGCCGCCACGATGACGCGCGCCTGCAGGTCGCCCAGCTGGTATTGCAGTTCGTGCTCTTTGTTCAACGGGCCGCAGGGGCAGACGATGGCACCGATCTTCTGGATGCCGAAGTGCGCCATGAGGTACTGCGGACAGTTGTTCAGGAACAGCGCTACCGGGTCGCCCTTTTTCACCCCCAGGGCCTGCAGGCGCGCGGCAAAGGCATCGCTGGCGCGGTCCAGCTCGGCCCAGGTGATGGTGTGCCCGTACCAGATGCAGGCCACGCCTTCAGGGGTGGCGCGCGCATGGCCGCGCAGGTATTCGTGCAGGGGTTGTGCAAGGGGTGCGCCTGCGGCGCCAGGGATGGGTTCGGTCATGAATGTGTCTCCTGTGTGTCTTATTCCGCCGTGACTCAGGGTTTGCGATAGGCACATGGCCCTGCCAGCGTCTTGCCAATATATACCGATTGGTAGAACAATGATACCCATGGGTATAACCAGAGCGACACCAACACAGACCGTGGCCACACTGGGCACGTCGCCGGTCAAGGCGCGCGGGCGCCAGAAGGCCTCCACGGCCAGCACCGACGAAAAGCGCGAGCGCATCCTCAAGGCCGCCGAAGCGCTGTTCGACCAGC
>JAPKHH010000125.1:0-8763 GCA_026647025.1 Giesbergeria sp. | reverse complement strand
GGCCTGCGGTGCCGCTGCCCGCGCCAATGCCGATGGTGTGGCAATGCTGCAGCTCCTGGGTCAGTTCGGCCGACAGCAGGGCCGGCACCATTTCCAGCACCAGCATGGAGGCTCCGGCATCCTGCAGTTCGCGGGCCTGGCGGCGCAGGGCCTGGGCGGCCTGGTCGGTCTTGCCCTGCACGCGGTAGCCGCCCAGGGCGTGCACGGTCTGGGGTGTGAGGCCCAGGTGGGCGCACACGGGGATGCCGCGCTCGACCAGGAAGCGCACCGTATCGGTCGTCCACCCTCCGCCTTCGAGCTTGACCATGTGCGCCCCTGCCTGCATCAGGGCCGAGGCACTGCGCAGGGCCTGTTCGCGGGACTCGTGGTAGCTGCCAAAGGGCAGGTCGGCAATCAGCCAGGCCGTACCCTGCACACGGTGCAGGCCCCGCGCCACGCTGGCGGTGTGGTAGGCCATGGTCTCCAGAGTGACGCCCACGGTGCTGGGCAATCCCTGGCAGACCATGCCCAGCGAATCGCCCACCAGCAGGCATTCGACGCCCGCGGCATCGGCCACGGCGGCAAAAGTGGCGTCGTAGGCGGTGAGCATGGTGATTTTTTCGCCCGCCTCGCGCATTTGCTGCAGGCGCGGCAGGCTGACCGGGCGGCGCTGGGGCAAGGGCGATGCGGGAGGCAGGGTCCCGTAGGGCGTGCCCGCGCTGGCGGAGGAGGGCGTGGTGGTGTCAGTCATGGTGCCGTCTTCTCAAAGTCCATGGGAGCGGGGAGTCTAGTCGAAGCCGCTATGCTTGCACCCCATGACCTTTTTTGCCGACCCCACCGACCCCTCGATGCTCTCCCAGGTTCTGCTGGATGTCGCCCGTGCCCTGCAGGAAGACCTGGGCAGCGGCGACCTGACTGCCGGCCTGATTGACCCCACGCGCCGCGCCCGCGCCCGCGTGCTGGCGCGCGAAAGCGCCGTTATCTGTGGTGCCCCCTGGGCGACGGCGGCGCTGCGCGCGCTCGACCCCGCCGCCCGCATCACCTGGCATGTGCAGGAGGGCCAGCGCTGTACCGCAGACCAGGTGGTGCTGGAGGTGGAGGGCAGCGCCCGCGCCCTGCTCAGCGCCGAACGCACCGCGCTCAACTTTCTGCAGCTGCTTTCGGCCGTGGCCACCAAGACCCGCACCTACGTGGACGCCGTGGTTGGCACCCAGGCCCACATCGTGGACACGCGCAAGACCCTGCCCGGCCTGCGCATGGCACAAAAGTACGCCGTGCGCATGGGCGGCGGTACCAACCACCGTATCGGCCTGTTTGACGCCGTGCTCATCAAGGAAAACCACATCGCCGCCGCCGGGGGCGTGACGGCCGTGCTGCGCGCTGCCGAGAAGGTGGCCGCCCAGGCCCAGTTCATCGAGATCGAAGTGGAAACCCTGGCGCAGCTGACCGAGGCCCTGGAGGCCGGTGCCAGGATGGTGCTGCTCGACAACATGGACGTGGCGACACTGCACGAGGCGGTGCGTATCAATGCAGGCCGCGCCATTCTGGAAATCTCGGGGGGCGTCACGCTCGATGGCCTGCGCGCCCTTGCAGAAACCGGTGTGGACCGCATCTCCATCGGTGCGCTGACCAAGGACGTGAAAGCCACGGACTTTTCCATGCGCATGGAGGAATGGTGAACAACCCCCTGCGTCGCTTCGCGCCTTCCCCCTTCTCTCGCATCGCTGCGCGATGCGGGAAGGTGGACGCCACCAGCGCGGCGGGGCGGCCCTTGCGCGGTGGCCGCTGGTTTGGGCCACGCCCGTATCGCACCCAATTGGCGACTTACAGCGCCATGGACCATTGAAATGACCAAGACCATTGCCATCAAGGAAGTCGAGTACGAGCAGCCCCGCGAGGGCACGGACGGCGCCGTCTGTTCCACCAAGCATGCCTGGGCGCGCGTGCCTGCCGAGCTGACGCAGGACGAGCGCGCAGCCACCAAGGACAAGATTCGTCGCCTGCTCAAGGAAAAGAATGCAGTCATGGTGTCGCACTACTACGTGCACCCCGACCTGCAGGACCTGGCCGAGGAAACCGGCGGCATCGTCAGTGACTCGCTGGAGATGGCGCGCTTTGGCCGCGACCACGCCGCCACGAGCCTGGTCGTCTCCGGCGTGCGTTTCATGGGCGAGACGGCGAAGATCCTCTCCCCCGAAAAAACCATTCTCATGCCCGACCTGGACGCCACCTGTTCGCTCGACCTGGGCTGCCCCATCGAGGAGTTCAGCACGTTTTGCGACCAGCACCCGGACCGCACCGTGGTGGTGTACGCCAACACCAGCGCGGCGGTGAAAGCGCGTGCCGACTGGCTGGTTACGTCGAGCTGCGCGCTCGACATCGTGCGCGCCCTGAAAGACGCCGGGCAAAAAATCCTCTGGGCGCCCGACCGCCACCTGGGCGACTACATCCGCCGCGAGACCGGCGCCGACATGGTGTTCTGGAACGGTGCCTGCATCGTGCACGACGAGTTCAAGGCCTTTGAGCTTGAAGCGCTCAAAAAGGAGCACCCCGGCGCCAAGGTACTGGTGCACCCCGAATCGCCCGCCGATGTGATTGCCCTGGCCGACGCCGTGGGCTCCACCTCGGCCATTCTCAAGGCCGCGCAGACGATGGACGCCCAGGAGTTCATCGTCGCCACCGACAACGGCATGATGCACAAGCTGCGCACGCTCAACCCCGGCAAGCGCTTCATCGAGGCCCCCACCGCGGGCAACAGCGCCACCTGCAAGAGCTGCGCCCACTGCCCCTGGATGGCGATGAACGGCCTGGCCGGTGTGGCCCAGGTGCTGGAGACGGGCGCCAACGCCATCCATGTGGACCCGGCCATCATCCCGCGTGCACGCCTGCCCATTGACCGCATGCTGGCGTTTACCGCCGCCCTGAAGAACGGGCAGCCGGTGGCAGGGCTGGTGCCGAACATGGGTGCGGCGTAGAGTTTGCTATTGTATTTATAGCTATTGGCGCTTGCTGCATAAGCGCTATAGGTCATTTTTTCATCAAACAGGATATCTGCCGTGGCCTCTCCACGCCTTTCGCCGCAGTGGCTGTCCCTGCTGTCCGATGACGCGCTGCGGCGTCTGAGCGGCCCAGCGGTGTTTGCGCGCGGCCAGACCTACGCCTGCAGCGGCGCCATCGAGTCGCTGCAGACCCCCGCGCTGGAGCCGGGCGAACAGGCGGCCGTGCAGGCCCTGGTGCAAGGCACGCAGGCCTACCAGGTGCGGGTCTGCATTGACGCTGACGACGAACTCGATGGCGAGTGCGACTGTCCGCACGCGCAGGACGGCAACTTCTGCAAGCACCTGGTGGCGGTATGCCAGACCTGGCGCGGTGAACTGGGCGGTGCCGCGCCCGTGCATGACGCCGAGGCGGCCAAAAAGGTGGCTGCCGCTGCCAAGCGCGCACGCACCCAGGCCAGCAACCTGCAAGCCTTGCGCCAGTTTGTCCAGAGCCAAAGCGCCGACGCCCTGGCCGAGCAGCTGTGGGCCTGGGCCGAGAACGACCGCGACCTCATGGCCGAGCTCAAGGACTGGTCCGCCGAGCACAGCGCTGCAGGCGACCCCAAGGCGCTGCGCAGTGCCATTGCAGCGCTGCTGCGCGATCGCAGCGGCTTCTTGGACTGGCGCGAATCCAGCGCCTACGCGCACCGCGCTGCCAAGGTGCTGCCTATGCTGCGGCCCTGGCTGGAGCGCGACCCCGCGCAGCTGCTCGCGTTGTGCGAGCACGCACTGCGCTGTATCTACAAGGTGGCGGAACACGCCGACGACTCGAATGGCGAAGTGGGTGGGCTGGTGCAGGATGTGATGGACCTGCTGACCCAAGCCCTGCGCGCATCCCCACCCCCCGCTGCCTGGGTGGAGCGCTGGTTTGCGCTGATGCAGGCCGACCCCTGGGGCCTGTGGGACGAGAAATCCATCCTCGCCGCCGCGGGTCCGGCCGTGTTGGCGCGCTATGCCGCGCAGGCGCGTGCCGATTGGCAAGACTGGCAACGCCGCCATCCTGCGAACGCCACACCGGGCCTGCCAGCGCGCGCCGTTCGGGGATATGACCACCAGCGCAGCCAGTTGCGCCGCCGCTACCTGGACAGCCTGGCCTTGCAGGGTGACCCGCTGGCCCTGCGCGACGCCATGGCCGACAGCGCGCAGGAAGCGTTTGAGTACTGCGCCCTGGTGGCCTTGTGCGAGGAGCAAGGCTGGTTCCGTGAAGCCCTGCAATGGGCGGAGGCCGGGGTTCGGCAGCACCCTGGCGACTGGCGCTGCGAAGACGACCTGCTGCGCTGCTACGAGCGCGACGGCTGGGACGAAGAGGCGCTGGCCCTCTGGCGCCGCCGCTTGCAAGCACGCCCGGACGTAGCCACCTACCGGGCGGTGCTCAAGGCTGCAGCGCGTGCCGGGTATGACCGTGCGCGCTACCGGGCCGAACTGTTCGCCTGGGCCGAGCAGCGTGAACAGGCAGAACTCGACGCTGCGCGCAAACGCACTCGTGCGTATGCAAGTGATCCCGCATTGCGCAGCATCGATGTGCGCGTGTCCTGGCACCTGGCGGACGCCGAGCCGCAGCAGGCCCTGG
Source organism: Giesbergeria sp. (assembly GCA_026647025.1). Classification (GTDB taxonomy): domain Bacteria; phylum Pseudomonadota; class Gammaproteobacteria; order Burkholderiales; family Burkholderiaceae_C; genus Simplicispira. Next base: position 4,176 of record JAPKHH010000125.1, on the reverse strand, counting down.
CGCTGGTGCGCCAACCCGGCAACGGCTGCCGTCTCGACACGCTCGAAGCGCTGGCCCGCCAGTTGCCCGCTGAGCACGGTGCGGATGCCGTGCAACTGCTGCAGCGTGTGTTCGACGTTGCGATGGCCGGTGCCTCGTCGCCTTATGCCACGCCGCTGGCGCTGGTGCGTGACATCCTCGCACGCATGCCCCTGGCGCAGCAGGCGCCGTGGCTGGCCGACCTGCGCGTTCGGTACAAACCCAAACGCAATTTCATTGCCGGCCTGCCGTGACGCGCGTTTCCCCGCCAGAGGCCGAGACGGCCCGCATCGACTTCGCCCAGCCGCTGGATGCCGCCGCCCCGCGCCTGCGCTGCGCCTTTGGCGCGCCGCGCCAGGTGCTGGTGGCGCAGCAGGTGGACGCGGTGCGCGCCGTGCTCGATGCCGTGCATGCCGCCGCGCAGCGCGGCCACTGGTGCGTGGGCTATGTGCGCTACGAGGCGGCGCCTGCATTCGATACCGCACTGCAAACCCACGCCACCGACGGCCCGCTGGCCTGGTTTGCCGTGCACGATGCCCCCCAGCCCTGGCCTGCCGAGGCGGCGCAGGAAGCGGCGCGTGTGGAGTGGCATAGCGGCCTGGAGCGCGGCACTTTCGATGCTGCGCTGGGCCGCATCCAGCAGGCCATTGGTGCGGGCGAGCTCTACCAGGTCAACTACACTGCGCCCCTCACAGGCACACTGCAGGGCAGTGCGGCGGCGCTGTTTGTTGCGCTGCAGCGCGCCCAGCCTGGCGGTTACGCGGCGCACATCGATGTGGGGGACGAGCAGGTGCTCTCCGTTTCGCCCGAACTGTTTTTTGACTGGCAGGACGCGCCTGGCGGCGGCGATATTCTGGCCCGCCCCATGAAGGGCACAGCCGCGCGCGGCGCCACGCCCGAGGAAGACGCCGCCCAGGCCGCCCACCTGCGCACGGCCCCCAAAGAGCGTGCCGAGAACGTGATGATCGTGGATCTGCTGCGCAACGATCTCTCGCGCATTGCCCTGCCGCACAGCGTGCAGGTGCCCGCGCTGTTTGCCACGCAGGCGCTGCCCACGGTGTGGCAAATGACGTCCGACGTGCGGGCACGCACGCGGCCTGGCACCACGCTGACCGATGTGTTTGCGGCGCTGTTCCCCTGCGGCTCCGTCACCGGCGCGCCCAAAGTGCGCGCCATGCAGATGATCCACGCGCTCGAGCCCGCGCCGCGCGGCGTGTACTGCGGGGCGGTAGGGGTGGTGCGGCCAGGGGAGCAGGGCGGTATCCGGGCGACCTTCAATGTCCCCATCCGCACTGTGGTGCTGCAAGGCGACCTGGCGCGCTGCGGCATCGGCAGCGGCATCACGGCGGATGCCGTGGCGGATGCTGAATGGAACGAGTGGCGCCACAAACGCGCCTTTGTCGAGCGGGCCAGCATGCCGTTCGATCTGCTGGAAACCCTGGCGCTGGAAGAGGGCCGGTTGCGCCACGTTGCCGACCACCTGGCCCGCCTGCAGCAGGCCGCCGCGCATTTCAGCATCCCCTGGAACGCTGGTGCCGTGCACCAGTGCCTGCAGGCGCTGGCTGACGGGCATCCGCAAGGCCTGTGGCGCGTGCGCCTGTTGCTGGGTGCTGCAGGGCAGCCCCGTGCCGAGGCTTTTGCGCTGCAGCCCACGCCCGAGCCCGTGCGCCTGCAACTGGCCGGCGGCCCTCTGATGGAGGCACACAGCGAATTTGTGCGGTTCAAGACCACACGCCGCGCGCACTACGCGGCGTTTGCCCCCACCGAGACGGGGGTGTTTGATACCGTGCTGTGGAACGCGGCGGGCGAGATCACCGAAAGCACCTTCGGCAACATCGCCATGCTGCTCGATGGCCGCTGGGTCACGCCGCCGCTTTCGTGCGGTCTGCTGCCCGGCGTGGGCCGCGCCGTGGCACTGCGCGATGGCCGGGTGTGTGAGGCCGTGGTGCGGCTTCAGGATCTGCCGCGCGTGCAGGGCTGGGCCTTCATCAACAGCCTGCGCGGCTGGCTGCAGGCGCGCCTGGGCTGAAAGGCCCGCCTGCACACTGCCCGTGCCAGCGGTGCTGGTACAGTGATCCGCCATCGGTATGGATCGGCTTGAACCCACGGAGGATGGTGGCATGGCGCTATTTCAAGGCATCTTCTTTTTGGTCCTGGGCCTGGGGCTGCTGGGCGTGGCCTACCAAAGCCTGGCACGGGGCTGGCTGCCCTTTGGCTCCAACGGCCTCAAGGGCCGCCTGGAATGGCGCCGCGACGAACAACCCGCCTTGTTCTGGCTGGCCTGGGCCCTGTACGCCGCCGCAGGCCTGGTGATGGCCGTGTTCGCCCTGGGCCTGATGCTGGGCGTGAGCACGCCGCTGCCGTTGCGCTGAGGGGGCGCGGTGCTGCGCCAACCTCCTATTTCCGACTGAGGGATTCGATCCATGACAACGCTGCCTGATGGTCTGTACGACCGTCTGCTCAACAGTGCGCTGGAACGCGCGCTGCACGAACTGCCCGATGGGCGGCAGGCGCAGTTGGACAAGCTCGGCCGTGCCGAGCAGCGCCGTCGGTTGGTATTGGAAGTCTCCCGCTTGTTGCCGGAAATATTGGATGCCGCAGCCGACTCAGAAGACGAGGCTGGGGGACGCGAGCTGGCATTGATCAATGAACTACTGGTGGGTTTGCGCCAGGAGGATGCCGCGGAAGCACAGCTTGTTACGCCCTTGCGCGCGCTGCGTGCGATCCATCCCAACGGCGCCCCACCTACCTATCCGCCGACCGGCCTGAGCTCGCCTTGGCTCTTTACCGCGGGCCGGGTCGATCCGTCGTTGTATGCAGAACTTCGTGCTGAGCTTTCGAACGCGGACCGCATTGATGTACTGGTGAGCTTTATCACCTGGAGCGGTCTGCGCAAGATCATCGACGTCCTTGAAACCATTACGGCACCGGACGGTAGCGGTCGGCCGGGCACGCGGCTGCGGTTCATCACGACCACCTACACCGGCGCTACGGAGTCCGTTGCCGTTGAAAAGCTCGCGCGCCTTCCCGGAGTGGAGGTGAAGATTTCGCTGGATGGCCAGCGTTCGCGGCTGCATGCCAAGGCGTGGATGTTCCACCGTCAGACGGGGTTTGGTTCGGCCTTGGTGGGAAGTGCGAATCTTTCGGCTTCTGCCCTGCTCAACGGCATTGAATGGACGGTGAAGTTCACCCAGGCAGGGCAGGCCGATCTGTTTGCCGCAGCCACGGCGCACTTCGAAACCTTGTGGAACGACGCCGAGTTCCAGCGCTTTGACCCTGAGAACGAGGAGCACCGCCAGCGCTTGAGGGTCGCGCTGGGCGAGGCGCGGCACCCGGAGCGCAGCGCCAACGTGGTAGCGCTGCCCACCTGGTTTGACCTGCGCCCGCGTGCTTTCCAAGAAGCCATGTTGGAGCGCCTTGCCAACGAGCGTCGCCATGGCCGCTGTCGCAATTTGCTGGTTGCGGCCACCGGAACTGGCAAGACGGTGGTTGCCGCATTCGACTATCTGCGCCAGGTGCAGTCTCAGGGTACGCCGCCACGCTTGCTGTTTGTCGCGCACCGCGTCGAAATCCTGCGCCAAGCCATGGCCACGTTCCGCCAGATTTTGCGTCGCCCGGATTTTGGCGAGTTGCTTGCCGATGGATGCGAGCCAGTGGGCTTTCAGCACCTGTTTGCGAGCATTGCCAGCGTGGATTCGCGCAAGCTGATCGAGACCCATGGTGCAGCCTTCTGGCACACCGTCATCATCGATGAGTGCCACCACCTCCCGGCAGCATCGTTTCGCCGGTTTGCCGAGGGCATACAACCGAACGTGCTGCTGGGTCTCACAGCCACGCCTGAGCGCACTGATGGTGCACAGGTGACGGAGTTTTTTGATGCGCGTCCGGACGGCAGCCCAGCTGTGGAATTGCGTCTGTGGGACGCACTGGACCAGCAACTTCTCGCACCCTTCGAGTACTACGCCAGCGCCGATGAGACGAATCTGGAGCAGGTGCGCTGGGGCCAGCCGCAGCAGGAACGCGAAGACCTGGGCAAGCTGCTGGGGGCAGACCACGCTCGGGCGCGGCGGATCATTCATGCGCTCGAACACTATGCAGACCGACGCAGTGCGGTACGTGCCATCGCTTTCTGCGTGGACATCGATCACGCCAATTTCA
>JAPKHH010000124.1:0-9728 GCA_026647025.1 Giesbergeria sp. | reverse complement strand
TGGCGCACGGCCTGGTGCACCTCGCGGCTGTCGCGAAAGCGCACCTCGATCTTGGTGGGGTGCACGTTCACGTCCACGCGCGCCGGGTCGATCTCGATGTAGAGCGCATACACCGGCTGGCGCTGGCCGTGCAGCACGTCCTCGTAGGCACTGCGCGCGGCGTGCGTGACCACCTTGTCGCGCACGAAGCGGCCATTGACGTAGCAATACTGCTGGTCGGCCCGCGCGCGTGCGGCGTCGGGCAGGCCCGCGCGGCCGGTGATGGTGAGCCGCCCCTCGCTGTGCTGCACCGGCACGGACTGGGCCACAAAGTCTTCGCCCAGCACATCGGCCAGGCGGCGCGCCAGGGCGTCTTGCATGTCCCCCGGGCCGTGTGCGAGCGTGGCGCGCCATTGCTCGACGAGCTTGCCCTCGTGCCAGATGGCAAACCCCACATCAGGCCGCGCCAGCGCGTGGCGGCGCACGGCCTCCACGCAGTGGGCCAGCTCGGTGGCGTCGGTTTTGAGGAACTTGCGCCGGGCGGGGGTGCTGAAGAACAGCTCTTTTACCTCCACCGTAGTGCCGCCACTGCGGGCCACGGGGCGCAGCTCGCCGCTGCGTGCGTCGAGCAGGAAGGCGTTGGCCTGCGCGGTCGGGCGCGAGAGCAGGGCCATCTCTGATACCGAGGCAATGGCGGCCAGTGCCTCGCCCCGAAAGCCCATGGTGGCCACGGTTTCCAGGTCGTGCAGGTTGGTGATCTTGCTGGTGGCGTGGCGGCGCAGGGCAATGGGTAGTTCTTCCTGCGGGATGCCGCAGCCGTCATCCTCCACCGCAATCAGGCGCACGCCGCCCGCGAGCAGCCGCACGGTGATCTGGGTGGCGCCGGAGTCGAGGGCGTTGTCCACCAGTTCGCGCACCACCGAGGCGGGGCGCTCGACCACCTCGCCGGCGGCGATCTGGCTGATGAGTTCGTCGGGAAGGTCGCGGATGGGGCGGCGGGTGGGCGGGATGGAGTGGGCTTCGTTCACCCGCAGGATTCTAGGGGGCAGGAAGCAGCGCTGTGGTCGGGTGGGGATAATGCGCGCTGCTATTGGCCGCGCCCCATGGAAATCATTACCTTTCTGATCGACTTCATCCTGCATGTGGACAAACACCTCGAGGCCTTCGTGGTGACCTATGGCGTGTGGGTGTATGCACTGCTGTTCATCATCGTTTTTGTCGAGACGGGCGTGGTCGTCATGCCCTTCCTGCCGGGCGATTCCCTGCTCTTCATCGTGGGCGCGTTGTGCGGCGCCGGGCTGATGGAGTTCGCACCCGCCGTGGCCGTGCTGCTGGCCGCAGCCGTGCTGGGCGACCAGTGCAACTACAGCATTGGCCGCTACTTTGGGCCCAAGGTGTTCCAGTGGGAAAACTCGCGCTGGTTCAACCGCCGAGCCTTTGACCAGGCGCACGCCTTTTATGAGCGCTACGGCGGCATCACCATTGTGCTGGCCCGCTTCATGCCTTTTATCCGCACTTTTGCTCCGTTTGTGGCGGGTGTGGCAGCCATGGGCCGGGGCAAGTTCAGCGCCTACAACGTGGGGGGGGCCGTGCTGTGGGTGGTGGGCATCTGCACGGCGGGTTACTTTTTTGGCAACCTGGCCTGGGTGCGAGAGCATCTGGACAAGATCATCTGGGCGATGATCTTCATCCCGGGTTTGATCGCCCTCTTTGGTGCCTGGCGCGGGGCGCGAACAAAGACTGTGGCAGGGACGTAGGCAACGTGCGCGTCGGCCCAGACGCTCAGTGCAATGTCTTGAACGGGGATATGACCCGCGTTACCCCGGTTGCAGACACAGCGTCACCAGCAGTGAGGCATCCTGTACTGCCGTAAGGGCGCGCAGCGCACACGCCTCCAGGTGTACGAAGTCACCGGGGTGCATGCGCTGGGTGCCGTTGCCGTCCAGGAACTCGACTTCCCCTTCAATGCATTGCACCGTGGCTTCGCCGCGTGTCATGTGCTCGGGCAGGCTTTTGCCGGTGAGCAGTACGATGCGCATGACTTCGAGTTGGCCCGCCTTCAGGATGGCGGTGCTGCTGGCCTGTGCCAGTGCGGCGCCCAGGGGGCGCACGCTGACGATCTGGCCGGATTGTGCGTGGGGTTGTGCCATGGCGTGTCTCCTTGCTGCAGGGCCTTGTATGCAGTGCCTGCCATGGCACTGTAGCGGGGAGCGACGGCAGCGAGCAAGGGGAGTTATACCGACCGGCTGCGTGCCAGCGGCGGGTTCTTGGCGAAGTAGCGAATGATGCCGCGCATCAGTGCATCGGCCAGCTGCTCCTGGTAGGCGCTGGTGCGCAGGCGCGCCTCTTCCTGGGGGTTGCTGATGAAGGCGGTTTCGACCAGCACGCTGGGGATGTCGGGCGCCTTGAGCACGGCAAACCCGGCCTGTTCGACGCGCGGCTTGTGCAGCTTGCCCACGTTGCCGATCTCGCCCAGCAGCACGCTGCCGAGCTTGAGGCTGTCGTTGATCTGTGCGGTGGTGCTCATGTCGATCAGGGCGCGCTGTACATGCCGGTCTTTGGCGCGCACGTTCAGGCCGCCCACCAGGTCGGCCTGGTTTTCCTTGTTGGCCAGCCAGCGGGCGGCTGAACTGGAGGCGCCGTTCTGGCTGAGCGCAAACACGCTGGCACCCCGCGCTGCCGGGTTGGTGAAGGCGTCGGCATGGATGCTGACAAACAGGTCGGCCTGCACGCGCTGCGCCTTTTGCACGCGCGTGCCCAGGGGGACGAAATAGTCGCCGTCGCGCGTGAGGTAGGCCCGCATGGGGTTGCCGCCCACGGTGGTGGCGTTGATGCGTTCGCGCAGCAGGTGGGCTACCTTGAGCACCACGTCTTTCTCGCGCGTGCCGGCGGGGCCGACGGCGCCGGGGTCTTCGCCGCCATGGCCGGGGTCGAGGGCGATGATGATGAGCCGGTCGGTGTGCTGTGCCTTGAGGGTGATCGGGGCCGGGGCGGGCGGCGCGGCGGGCGCTGCCACCGGCGCGGCGGGCTTGCGCGGGGCGTCGGCACGGGCGATCAGTTCGCCCAGCGGGTCGGCGGCCTCCAGGCTCCAGGAGGGGGGCGGGGCTTCGTGCTGCGGGCTGGTCGGGGTGATCTCGCCGGTGTCGCGCAGGCGCTCGGCAATCAGCGCTTCGAGCGGGTCGATGGGGTTCTCGGGGTACAGGTCAAACACCAGCCGGTGTCCGTAGGCGGCCACGGGGGCGAGCGAGAACACCTGGGGCAGGGCCGCCTGTTTCAGATCGACCACCAGGCGCACCACGCCCGGGGCGTTCTGGCCGACGCGGATGCCGGCAATGTTGGGGTCGTCGGGCCGCACCTTGGCGACCAGTTCGCGCAGTTCGGGGCTCAGGTCCAGGCCCTCGATGTCCACGGCCAGGCGCGGCGGTGTGCTGACGAAGAACTTTTTGGTCCGCAGGGGCTGGTCGGATTCGAGGGTGACGCGCGAGTATTCGGGGGCGGGCCACACGCGCACGGCCAGAATGGTTGCGCCGCGCGCAATCTGCTGCGTGCCCAGCAACAGCACCAGGCTACCGGCCTGCAACACAGTGCGGCGCGTGGGCGGTGTGGGGCGGGCGTTGTGCAGCGGTGGTGGGTTCATGCGCTCAATCCTTGCAGCAGTTGCAGGCCGAGAGGGGTGTGGGCCCGCAGTGTGACGTGGCGGGAGCTCTCGTCCGGTGCTTCAATGTGGATAGCAACATCCGCAGCAGGGATCAGCGCTGCGGCCTTTTCCGGCCATTCTGCCAGTTTCAGGCCGGGGCTGGCAAATACATCGCGAAAACCCGCGTCTTCCCATTCGCGCGGATCGCTGAAACGGTAGAAGTCGAAGTGCCAGATCGCCAGGCCAGGCGCCTCGTGCGGCTCCACCACGGCATAGGTCGGGCTCTTGATGCGGCCCTGCACGCCCAGGGCGCGCAGCAGGTGGCGCACCAGCGTGGTCTTGCCCGCGCCCAGGTCGCCGTGCAGGGTGATGAAGGCGTTGGCCAGCAGGGGCTGCGTGGCCAGTTGCCGGGCGAAGGCGGCGGTATCGTCCTCACTGCGCCAGGTGGCTTGTTGCACCGCCAGGGCGGGGGGGCTTTCTACAATCGGGCGATGGTGGTCGGCAGCAGTCAATGGGTTCCTCAAATTCAGCAATGGGCGCGCGAGCTGGGATTCTCCCAAATCGGCGTGGCCGGTGTCGACCTGTCTTCCGCAGAAGACGGACTGATGCAATGGCTGGAGCAAGGGTTCCATGGCGAGATGCACTACATGGCAGCGCATGGCCTCAAGCGTGCCCGCCCGGCCGAGCTGGTGCCCGGCACGGTGAGCGTGATCACCGCGCGCATGGACTACCTGCCCCGAGACACCCCCATCGACACCCCCCCAGGGTGGCAGGCCGTGGAATTTGCGCGCCTGCAGCGCCCGTCCGAGGGCATTGTGTCGGTCTATGCCCGGGGGCGGGACTATCACAAGGTGCTGCGCGCCCGGCTGCAAAAGCTGTGCGACCGCATCGCCCAGGCGGTTGGCCCGCTGGGCCACCGGGTGTTCACCGATTCGGCGCCGGTGCTGGAGGCCGAGCTGGCCCGGCGCAGCGGCCAGGGTTGGCGCGGCAAGCACACGCTGGTGCTCAACCGCGAAGGCGGCTCGATGTTCTTCCTGGGTGAGATCTATGTGGACATGGCACTGGAACCCAGTGCGCCCGTCACGGCGCATTGCGGGTCATGCCAGGCCTGCATCGATGTGTGCCCCACGCAGGCCATCATCGCGCCCTACCGGCTCGATGCGCGGCGCTGCATTTCGTACCTGACCATCGAGCATGCGGGGCCGATCCCGCTGGAGATGCGGCCGTTGCTCGCCAACCGCATCTATGGCTGCGACGATTGCCAGCTCGTTTGCCCCTGGAACAAATACGCCCAGCCCAGCCAACTGCCCGACTTCGATGCGCGGGCGGGTCTGACAGGTCAGCAGTTGGTGCACTTCTTTGCGTGGGATGAGGCGACCTTTCTGCGCCTGACCGAGGGCGGCCCGATTCGCCGCATTGGCCACGAACGCTGGTTGCGCAACGTGGCCGTGGCGCTGGGCAATGCACTGCACGCCACGGGCGATGCCGGTCTGCGCGCTGCACTGCAGTCGCGCGCCGCCGATGACAGTGCGCTGGTGCGTGAGCATGTGGCCTGGGCACTTCAGGAAAATATTGAATGAAAACAGGCTGAAGCGCTTATGCAGTAAGCGCTTGTAGCTATACAAATAATAGTATTTATGCTCAACCCAGCAAGCCCAGGGCCAGCGTCAGGCTGGCCGGGCCGAGCATGGTGGAGAGCGTGACCAGCCCCGCCACATACGGGCCGTTGTAGCCCATGCGCGCGGCCAGCACATAGCAGCTGGAGGCGGTGGGCAGCGCCGAGAAGGCCAGCAGTACGGCCGTTTGCACCGGGTCCAGGCCGAGCAGGCGCGCAATGGCCCAGGCAATCAGGGGCTGCAGCAGATGGCGGATGGACAGTACCGACACGGTCAGCAGCTTGCTGCGTTGCAGCAGGCTGAACTGCATGCCGGCACCGGCCGCCATCAGGCCCAGTGCCAGCGATGCCGCGCCGATGCGGTTCACGGTGGGTTGTATCCACTCCGGAATGTGCAGGCCCGCAAGATTGGCAGCCAGGCCCGTGGCGGTGGCCAGGATCAAGGGGTTGCGCAGCAGTTCACGGCCAAAATGGTGCTCGCTCTGGCGCGCCATGGGCCACACGGCGGCCACGTTGAGCAGCGGCACGCACACGCCGATGAGCACCGCAATCATCAGCAAGCCCTGGCTGCCCGCCAGGCGTTCGGCCAGCGCCAGGCCAATGAAGGAGTTGAAGCGGAACGCCACCTGTGCGCCTGCGGCGTGGTCGCGCAGGTCGATATGCCGCCCCAGCCAGGGCAGAGAGGGCAGGGCATAGGACAGGCCGATACCGGCGCCGCTCAACAGCAGACCGGCCACCATCAGGCCCGAGGCCGATCCGGGGTCGATGGGGCTTTTGATGATGGACTGGAACAGCAGCACCGGAAACAGCAGGTAGTACACCAGGCTCTCCACGGGCTGCCAGACGCTGCGGTTGAGCGCCGTGTAGCGGCAGATGAGATAGCCGCACAGGATGAGCGAGAAATCCGGGAGAAGAAGTTGGGCGTAATTCACGGGTCGAACTTATCAAGGAAGCGACCGGTCTGCCTGTCCGCCGGGTGACGCGCTGCAGGCCGTCAGCAGCGTGATGCCGCCGTCCGAGGGCAGCCAGCGGCCCATGGGCTGGCAGCGGCCTTGCAAACACAGTTCGAAATCGGCGGTGAATTCAGAGCGCGTCAGGCGCAGCACGGCGGGCTGGCGTTCCAGTGGCTGGTACCGGTACCAGCCATCGACCAGCCGTGCATCGGGCGGGGGCTCCATGCCTGCCGCCGAGCCCCGCACCCGGGCTGCCAAAGCCTGCAGCACAGGCGGTGCCTCGGCCGTGGCACCGGGTTGCACGGCGTAGTCTTCCTCCCAGCGCTGCTTTTCGATGGAATGCGTCCACGCCAGCGTCACCTGCTGCGCCGGGATGAACACCGGGGGCATGGCCCCCGCCGTCGCTGCCAGGGCCAGACAAATACCCAGCAAGGCTCAGGCCGCCGTACTGCGGCGTGCGGCCCGGGTGCGCCACACATGCCATGCCAGGAACGCAACCACCCCGGCCAGGCCGATTTCATCGGTCATGGGCAGGGCGGCGACCAGGAAACTGGCGGCCACGATGGCGGCCAGGCGTTCGAGCAGGTTCAACGGGCCGAACAGGAAGCCAATGGCGCCCGCACCCCACATGCCAATGGCGATCAGGGCCTTGAACACCACGTAGGCCGTGGCCAGTGCGCCGCCGCCCTGCAGCATCAGCGCCGGGCTGTAGACGGCCATGAAGGGCACGATGAACCCGGCAATGGCCACGCGCAGGGCCTGCAGGCTGATCTTCAGGCCGCTCTCGCGCGCGATGGGGGCCGCAGCAAACGCGGCCAGTGCCACGGGCGGCGTCAGGTCGGCCATGATGCCGAAATAGAACACGAACATGTGCGAGACGATGAGCGGCACGCCCAGCTCCAGCAGCACCGGGGCCGCCAGCGAGCTGGTGATGATGTAGTTGGGAATGGTGGGAATGCCCATGCCCAGCACCAGGCAGGTCACCATGGTCAGCAGCAGCGCCAGGAACAGGCTGTTGCGCCCGATGGCAATGATGTGTCCGCCCAGTTCTGCTGCAACGCCGGTGAGGTTGATGATGCCGATGATCACACCCACCAGTGCGCAGGCAATGGCGACAGGCAGCGCATGGCGCGCACCGTCGACCATGGCCTGCACCGCCAGGGTGCGTGCGTCGGCGCCCACGCGGCGCAGGTAGGTCAGGGCCACCAGCAGGGCGGCCAGCACGAAGAACGTGCCCACACCAAACGCAAAGAACCCCCCGCAGGCCAGGCCCAGCAGCACCCAGAACACCGCGCGCAGCGCCAGCCCTTGCACCCCGGTGAGCACGGCGGCGCCAAAGATGAGGATCACGGTCAGCCCCAGGCCCACCGTGCCCGAGAACAGCGGCGTGTAGCCCGAGAACAGCAGTACCACCAGGCCCACCAGGGGCAGCAGCAAATACCAGCGCAGGCGCACGGCGGTCCAGGGGTTCGGGCATTCGTCCTTGGGCAGGCCCATGAGGCCCTTGCGCCCGGCCTCCAGATGCACCATCCAGAAGGCGGTGGCAAAGTACAGAATGGCTGGAATCAAGGCGGCCTGGACGATCGCGATGTAGGGCACATTGATCGTCTCGGCCATGATGAAGGCCACGGCCCCCATCACCGGCGGCATGATCTGCCCGCCCATGCTGGAGGTGGCTTCCACGCCACCCGCAAACGCGCTGCTGTAACCAAAGCGTTTCATCAGCGGAATGGTGAACTGGCCGGTGGTGACCACGTTGGCCACACCCGAGCCGTTGATGGTGCCCATGAGTCCCGACGAAATGACCGACACCTTGGCCGGGCCGCCGCGCGTGTGGCCCACCGTACCCATGGCGAAATCATTGAACAGCTGGATCATGCCGGCCTGCTCCAGGAAAGCGCCGAACAGGATGAACAGAAAAATGTAGGTGGATGACACGTAGGTCGGTGTGCCGTAGATGCCTTCGGTGCCAAAACCGAGGGCGCTGACCACCTGGTCCACGCCAAAGCCGCGGTGCGCCAGCGCACCTGGCAGGTACTGGCCGAACAGGCCATAGGCCAGAAATATGCCGCAGATGATGGGCAGTCCCCAGCCCATCACGCGCCGGGCCGCTTCGAACACGAGGACGATGGTGACCACGCCAATCACCCAGTCCAGGGGGATGAGTTCGCCCGCGCGCTGTGTCAGATCGGCCTCGAAGACCCAGTGGTACAGGCTGAAGACGAAGCCGGTCAGGCCCAGCGTCCAGCCCAGCACCTTGCCCGCCGTGCGCAGAGCACCCTCGTTGCGGTGAAACGGCGGGTGCAGGGCAAACACCAGCAGGATGACGAAGCCCACATGGATGGCGCGCACCACCTGGCTGGACAGGGGGCTGAAGGCCGCAGTGATGAGCTGAAAGCAGGAAAAGGCGATGGCGATCCAGAAAATGGCGCCCGTCAGCCCGCTGGGTTTTGTCTCATTGTCGTTGTGCATGGCAAGCTCGGTGTGGAGGGAACAATCGTCCAGGTGTCAGGCGATTCCGGCGGCGCCCCGGGGCTGGGGCGCCACCGTCTTACTTGACCAGCCCGACCTCACGGTAATAGCGCTCGGCACCCGGGTGCAGGGGCACAGGCATGCCCTTGATGGCGTTCTCGCGCTTGATCACCTTGGCCGCGTTGTGTTACTTGACCAGCCCGACCTCACGGTAATAGCGCTCGGCACCCGGGTGCAGGGGCACAGGCATGCCCTTGATGGCGTTCTCGCGCTTGATCACCTTGGCCGCGTTGTGCGCAGCGTAGAGCGTGTCGATGTTCTCGTACATCTGCTTGGCCATCTGGTAGGCCAGCTCATCGGACACCCCCGAATGCGTCACCAGGAAGTTGGGAATCGCCGCAGTGGGCACATCCTGCGTCTGGCCGGTGTAGGTGTTGGCGGGAATCACGGCGGTCTGGTAGGCCGCATCGCCCACCTTGGCCACCACATCGGCAGGCACCGGCACCACCACGATCTTCACCGAAGTGGACAGGTCACGGATCGATGCGACACCCAGACCGGCCGACTGCAAGGTGGCATCGAGCTGGCGGTTCTTGATCAGCTCGACCGACTCGCCAAACGGCAGGTACTCCACCTTGGCCAGATCGGCGTAGGTCAAACCGGCGGCCTTGAAGATGGCGCGCGCGTTGAGCTCGGTGCCCGACTTGGCAGCGCCCACGGAAATGCGCTTGCCCTTGAGGTCAGCCAGGGTCTTGATGCCCGAATCGGCATTGGCCACGATCTGGATGTAATTGCTGTAGGTGCCCGAGAGGCCGCGCAGCTTGTCGAGCTTCTTGGGGAAACCTGCCTCGGCCTCACCCTTCCAGGCGTCGGAGACCGAATCGGCGAGGGCCAGGGCCAGCTCGCCGCGCCCGGCCTGCAGCAGGTTGAGGTTCTCGGCCGAAGCCTTGGTCACCTGGGCGGTGGCGCGCACATTGGGAATGGACTTGGCATAGATCTGCGACAGTGCCACACCCATGGGGTAGTACACGCCGCTCTGGCCACCCGTCAGGATGTTGACGAACTGTTGCTG
>JAPKHH010000123.1:0-8922 GCA_026647025.1 Giesbergeria sp. | reverse complement strand
CCGTGCCGCTGCAGGGCGAGGGCGCCTCCACACGCGTCTTCGCGCTGGAAGCCACCTCCGGCCACCGCGACACGCCCGGCCCGGTGCAGCGCACGGGCCGCAACCTCGATGCCATGGCCGCAGGCAATGCCTGGTTTGCCGTTCAAGGGCTGGACGGCACAGAGGCCTACACCCGCAATGGCGGTTTCGAAGTCTCCGCGACGGGACAGCTGCTTACCTCCACAGGCCTGGCGGTGCTCTCGGATGGCGGTGCGCCCATCGATATTCCGCCCGGTGCGGAGGTTTCGCTCGGCTCCGACGGCACGGTCACCGCCAAGTCCCCGGGCCAGCCTGCCGCCGCCGTCGCGCGCCTGAAACTGGCGACCCCCACACTGGAAGACCCGCTCAAGCGCGGCGACGACGGCCTGTTCCGCGCCACATCGGGTGACCCGATGCCCAACGATGCCAATGCACGCATGCTCAGCGGAGCCCTTGAGGGATCCAACGTGAACCCCGTCGAATGCATGGTCGGCATGATTGCCGCGTCACGCCAGTTCGAGCAGCAGATGCGCCTGCTGCAAACCGCCGAAACCAACGACAAGACCGCCAGCCAGCTGCTGGGCATGAACGGCTGACGCCCCGCGCCAGCGCCAGAAGGAGCCCCCCATGATCAATTCCCTGTGGATCGCCAAGACCGGCATGTCTGCCCAGCAGACCCAGCTGGACGTCATCTCGCACAACCTGGCCAACGTATCGACCACCGGTTTCAAACGCAACAACGCCGTGTTCGAAGACCTGATCTACCAGAACCTGCGCCAGGTGGGCTCCAACACCACCGAACAGAACCAGTTGCCCACCGGCCTGCACCTGGGCCTGGGCGTGCGCACGATCGCCACCAGCCGCAACTTCACGCAAGGCTCGCTCCAGGAAACCAAGAACAACCTGGACGTTGCGATCAACGGCAACGGCTTTTTCGAGGTCACCATGCCCGACGGCACCATTGGCTACACGCGCGACGGCTCCTTCCAGGTCGATGCGCAAGGCCGCCTGGTCACCTCCAGCGGCCTGCCCGTGGCCAACGGCATCACCATTCCGGCAGGCGCCACCAGCGTGAGCATCAGCGCGGAAGGCGCAGTGTCGGCCCTCGTTGCGGGCAGCACCACACCCCAGCCGCTGGGCAATCTGGCAATGTCGAGCTTCATCAACCCGGCCGGCCTGGAGCCCACTGGGCAGAACCTGTTCAAGGAATCAGCGGCTTCGGGCCAACCCCAGCAGGGCACCCCCGGCACCAACGGTCTGGGCTACATCCGCCAGGGTTTTCTGGAAGCGTCCAACGTCAACGTGGTGGAAGAACTGGTCACCATGATCCAGACCCAGCGGGCCTACGAGATGAATTCCAAGGCCATCCAGACCTCCGACCAGATGCTGGCCAAGCTCAGCCAGCTTTGAGCACCACCATGACCATCGTCTCCCTTTTCATGGCCCGCCTGCGCGCCGCTGGACTGGCCCTGGTGGCAGGACTGGTTCTGCCGGGCTGCGCCAGTCTTTCGCCCACGCCCCCGGTCGACATCCTGCCCACCACACCGCCCCCGCTGGCGGCGGTGCCTCGCACACCGCCGCCCGTCACGGGCAGCCTCTACCACCAGGCCAGCTACCGGCCCGCATTCGAAGACCGGCGCGCGCGCATGGTGGGCGACAGCGTGACCATCCAGATCGTGGAGAACGTGACCGCCAGCCAGAAGTCTTCGTCCAGCGTGGACCGCAATTCCGAAGTCTCTGCCGGCATCACCGCCCTGCCCTTCGTCAGCAAGTCGTTCACCGACAAGACCACGCTGGGCGCGAAGTCCGACAACACCTTCGCTGGCAAGGGCGGCACCGAAAGCGCCAACACCTTCTCGGGGTCGATCACGGCCACCGTCATCGACGTGCTGCCCAACGGGCACCTGGTCGTCGCCGGAGAAAAACAGATCGGCGTGAACCAGAACGTGGATGTGCTGCGCTTCTCGGGCACCATCGACCCGCGTTCCCTGCAGCCCGGCAGCATCATCAACTCCACCCAGGTGGCCAACGTGCGCGTGGAGTCCCGCGGCCGTGGCGCCCAGAACGAGGCCCAGATCGTGGGCTGGCTGGGCCGGTTTTTCCTGACCATCCTGCCGTTCTGAAGCCACCCGGAAATATCAAAACAATAGCTGCCAGCGCTTAATACATAAGCGCTGGCAGCTGTTTTTATGCATATATTTATGCCGCCTGAAGTGCCACGCCTTCGTTCCTGGCGCAGGCAATAGACCGGTGAACCCGCTTCTTTTTGGGTTTTAGTTCTGGCGTCGGGGAACCACAATCGAGGCATGAAAGCCCCGTCTTGCTCCTTTTTGCCGCACCCCTTGCGTCTGCTGCGCGTCTTGCTGGCGATGGCAATGCTGTGCAGCATGGTGCCCGCCCACGCGCTGCGCATCAAGGAAGTGGCCGCAGTGCAAGGCGTGCGCAGCAACCAGTTGACGGGTTACGGCCTGGTGGTGGGCCTGGACGGCACGGGCGACCAGACCACGCAGATGCCCTACACCACGCAGGCCATGCAGAACTACCTGCAAAACATCGGCATCAGTCTGCCGCCCAGTGCCGCCGGGCAGCTGCAACTGAAGAACGTGGCGGCAGTGATCGTCACAGCGCAGTTGCCGGCCTTTGCACAGCCCGGCCAGATGATTGACGTGAACGTCTCCTCCATGGGCAATTCCAAATCCCTCAAGGGCGGCATGCTGATGGTCACGCCGCTGCGCGGTGCCGATGGCGAGATTTATGCCCTCGCCCAGGGCAACCTGGCCGTGGGAGGTTCGGGCGCCTCCTCGGGCGGCAGCAAGGTGCAGATCAACCACCTGAGCGCCGGCCGCATTCCGCAGGGGGCTCAGGTCGAACGGTCGGTTCCGACGCCGCTGCACGAGGGCGACTCGATCACGCTGGGCCTCAACGCCTCCGACTTCCAGACGGCGCAGCATGTCGCCCAGGCCATCAACGCGCGCATGGGCGCCGGGCGCGCCACCGCCATCGATGGCCGCACGGTGCAGGTGCAGGCCCCCACGGCCCCCGGGGAACGTGTGGGCTTTATTGCCCAGATCGAGGAGCTGCCCCTGGAAACCATGGTGCCCGCCGCCAAGGTGGTCATCAATGCCCGCACCGGGTCGGTGGTGCTCAACCAGGCGGTCACGCTGGGCCCCTGCGCCGTGGCGCATGGCAACCTGTCGATCATCATCAGTTCGCGGCCCGTGATAAGCCAGCCCAACCCCTTGTCGCAAGGGCAGACCGTGGTCTCGCAGCAAAGCGACATCCAGATCAACCAGGAACCCGGCAACATCATCCAGGTGCCCCCATCGGCCCAGCTGACCGATGTGGTGCGCGCACTCAACGCGCTCGGCGCCACACCCGGCGACCTGCTCGCCATCCTGCAAGCCATCAAGGCCGCTGGCGCGCTCAACGCCGAGCTGGAGGTCATCTGATGTGCGCGCAGACCCCTGTGGCTGCAGAAGCGCCGCCCAAGGAGTGCTGAACCATGGCCCTTTCCCTTCCTTCTTCCAGCAGCTTCAACACTTCCAATGCGCTTGCGGCCGACGCTCGATCGCTCGATCGCCTGAAGTTTGCCGCGGGCAGCAGCCCGGAGGCCACGCGCGAGGCAGCCAAGCAGTTCGAGTCGCTGTTCATGCGCGAGATGATCAAGAGCATGCGCGAAGCCACCATGAAATCGGGCCTGCTCGACAGCGCACAGGGCGACCTGAGCACCGACCTGCTGGACCAGCAGCTGTCGGTGCAGATGTCCGGCCAGCCGGGCGGCCTGTCCGAAGCCATTGCGCGCCAGCTCTCGCAGGCGATGGGCGGCGCTGCCGTGCAGCTTGCACCCCCGGCCACACTCAGCCTGGCCACGCCCGTCCTGCGCACACAGACCACCACGCCCCCGTCCCCCGCCAGCGGACCCGCCCCCCAAGGCCGCGACGACTTCGTGGAACACCTGAGCGCCACCGCCGAGCGCGTGGCCCAGGACAGCGGCATTCCGGCCAGCTTCATGCTCGGCCAGGCCGGGCACGAAACCGGCTGGGGCAAGAGCGAAATCAAGAATGCCGACGGTTCCAGCTCGTTCAACCTGTTCGGCATCAAGGCGGGCAAGGGCTGGACCGGCAAGGTCGCCGAAGTGACCACCACCGAGTACATCGACGGCACCCCCCGCAAGGTCGTGGCCAAGTTCCGGGCCTACGACTCGTATGAGGACTCGTTCCGGGACTATGCCCGGCTGATCAACAACAACCCGCGCTACGAAAAGGCCCGTGCCCAGACCGATTCGGCCACCGCTTACGCGACGGAACTGCAGAAGGCCGGCTACGCCACCGACCCTGCCTATGCACGCAAGCTCAGTGGCGCCATCCAGAGCGCGCTGCGCGCCATGGCATAAGGATATGGAACACCCCCCTGTGGCGCGTTGCGCCTTCCCCCACCTCCCGAATCGCGGTGCGATTCGGGAGGTGGGACGCTCCCGGCACGGCGGGGCGGCCCTTGCGCGGGAGCCCTGGCCTGCATTCCTCGCGTTGCCCGTGGTGCGCAGGCCGCAGAAGACAGAACCCCCCAAGGAGTCGCCATGAGCCTGCTCAACGTCGGTGCCCGGGCCCTGCTGGCCAACCAGGTGGCCTTGCAGACGGCGGGACACAACATTGCCAATGTCAGCACGCCCGGCTATTCGCGCCAGAACGTGGTGCTGGAGACGGTGCAGGGACAGTTCACCGGCGGCGGCTACATTGGCAAGGGCGTGGACGTTGCCACCATCCTGCGCAACCACAGCGAACTGCTGACGCGGCAGTCGGCAGCGGCGGGCTCCGTCTCATCGGCCGACACGGCGCGGTCCATCCGTCTCAACGAACTGCAGGACGTCTTCAGTGGCGGCACCACCGGCCTGGGCGCTGCCATCAACGACATGGTCAACGCGTTCTCGGATGTCGTGACCGCCCCCACCGATCTGGCGGCGCGCAGCCTGGTGCTCACGCGCATCGACGAAACCGCCGGCCGCATGCGCGCTGCCTCCGCCCGGCTGGACGAAATCCAGAGCACGGTGCGCTATGAACTGAACGGCGCGGTGCAGGAGATCAACAAGCTGGCCAAAGGCATCGCAGCCATCAACGAGCAAATTGCCCGCGCGAAGGGCAACGGCCAAAGCCCCAACGACCTGCTGGACCAGCGCGACACGCTGATCCGCAACCTGAACAACTACGTGCAGACCTCGCAGATCCCTGCCGACGATGGTTCTGTGGGCATTTTCGTGGCCGGCAGCCAGCCGCTGGTGCTGGGCAATGTGGCGACGCCCCTGTCGATCGGGGACTCCTCTGAGTTCGCGGGCAGCGGAAAGGTCAAGTTGTTCTTCAACAATCCGGGCGTCGCGCCGATTGAACTGAACGAAGACATGCTGGGCGGCGGCGAGGTGGCGGGCCTGCTGCGCTTTCACAACAGCGACCTGGCCGAGGGCCGCAACCTGCTGGGCCGCATGGCCGTGGCGATCAGCGAAACCATGAACACCCAGCACAAGCTGGGCGTGACGCTCGACGGCCAGGTGGGGGGCAACCTGTTCACCCCCGTGGCCCTGCCCGATGCCCGGCCCGGCCTGTCCAACACCTCCGGGGCCACCATCGGCCTGGCGGTCTCCGACCCCACGCTGCTGGCGGCCTCCAACTACCGCATCAGCTACAGCGCACCCGGCGTGGGCACGGTACAGCGCGAGTCCGATGGCAAGATGTTCCAGTTTGGCCCCGCCGTGCCCCCGCCGGGCTTTGCCACGGTGAACGATTTTTTTGCCACCCAGGGGCTCTCCCTCACCATCACCGGCGCTCCGGCCGCCAACGACCAGTTCCTGGTCAACCCGCTGCAAAGCGCGGCCACCGACCTCAAGGCCATGGTGTATTCGCCGCGCGACCTGGCCGCCGCCAACCCGGTCAACGCCATGATGGGACCCAACAACAGCGGCAAGCTGCAGATGGCCGAGCTGACGGCACGCTCCAACCCGCCGGGCGCGACCGCGCCCATCACGCTCACTTTCACCGGCCCCAACACCTACACCCGTTCGGACACGGGGGCCACCAGCTATACCTACATCTCGGGCCAGCCCATCACCTACGACAGCGCCACGCCCCCCACGGGCTGGTCCATCACGCTCAATGGCACGCCCGCAGCGGGCGATACGGTCACCATCGACAACGCCCTGGCCCCCGCCTATGGCGACCAGTACAAGCGCAATGCAGGCAACGCAGGTGCCATGCTGGACCTGCGCGATGTCAAGATGTTCGATGAATCCACCATGGCTGACGGCTACGCCAGCGCCATGGCCCAGATCGGCACCCGCACCCAGAGCGCAGCGTTCGCCGCCAAGGTGTCCGAAGGCATTGCCGCCCAGTTGGAGCAGGACCGCACCGCCGTCTCCGGCGTCAACCTGGACGAAGAAGCGGCGCGCCTGATCCAGTACCAGCAGGCCTACCAGGCCTCGGCCAAAATGATCCAGATCGCACAGAGTGTCTTTGACAGCCTGATCCAGACCATGGGCCGCTAAGTAGTCACCGCTCCCGGAGTTCACCATGAGCAACGCACTGACCCGCATTGGCACCGCCAATATGTACGACAACACCCTGCGCAACCTGGGCGAGCGCCAGTCCAGCCTGGTGGGACTACAGGAAAATCTCACCGCAGGCAAGCGCGTGGTGCGCGCCAGCGACGACCCGGTGGCCGCCGCGCAGGCCGAACGCTCGCTGACCCGCATCACCCGCATCCAGACCGAGCAGCGCGCCCTGGAAGTGCAGCGCAACGCCATGGCACAGGCCGAAAGCTCGCTGGGCGACGCGATCACCCTGGTGCAGGATATTCGCCAGCTCGTGGTCAACGCGGGCAACGGCGCCAACACGCCGGCCGACCGCCGCACCATTGCCAACCAGATCCTGAGCCTGCGCGAGCAATTGCTCAGCGTGGCCAACCGCAAGGACACCAACGGCCTGCCGCTGTTCAACGGCCTGGGCAGCGCGCTGGCGCCCTTTCTGGGCCCGCAGACGCCGGCCCCTGACTACACCTTTGAGGGCCTGCCCGGACAGACTGCCAGCAACGACGTCTCCATTCCCCTGACCCTCGACGGCGACGCTGCCTTCATGTTCCGCCCGCAGCGCGATGGCGTGTACCACGCCGCCATGAGCACGATTCCGAACACCCGCCAGTTCGGCACCGACGCGGTCATCACCACCGACCCGGCCCTGGTCACGGGCGACAACTACACCATCACCTTCAGTGCGGTCGGCCCGGGTGCCACCACCGGCACCACCACGGCCACCTACACCATCACCAACACCACCACGGGCATCCCCCAGCCGCCGGTGACGGTGCCCGACTTCCCCTCCGACAAGCCGGTCACCATCACCGTCACGGGGATCCCGGGCCTGAGCGTTGACTTCAAGGGCATGCCGGCCAACGGCGACACCGCCACGCTCGAACCGAGCGCCAGCATCTTCAGCGTGGTGGACACCGCCATCCGCGAAGTCAGCAACGCCGCCGACAGCCAGGGTGCGGCCCAGGCCGTGGGCCAGGCGCTGGCAAACATCGACCGCGGACTCGAGCGCCTGCAGACCGTGCGCGGCAATGCGGGTGAACTGCTCAACCGCGCCGACCGCATCACCGGCAACCAGGAGGCGCGCAGCATTCAGCTCGAAGCCGACCGTTCGCGGGCCGAGGACCTGGATATGATCAAGGGCATCTCGGACTTCCAGAACCAGCAGGTGGGCTACGAAGCCGCGCTCAAGTCCTACTCCATGGTTCAGAAGCTGTCGCTGTTCAATTTCATTTCTTGACCATGGTTCAATCCGTCCTGGGCAGTCTGGTTCTTGGCTATCGCCCGCTCTGGGGACGGGAACGCTCCCTGGTCGGCATCCAGTTGTTCGTGCGCAGCGACGGCGCGGCCCAGGTCGATGTCGCCCATCTGCTGCACACCCTGCAGGAAATCTGGAGCGCCAGTTCCCCCCCTTTGCTGCTGACCCCCCAGACCCGCCAGTTGCTGGGCGACATGCTGGCGCACGCCCCGCGCAACGCACCCTGGATCTGCGTCCCCGGCCCCTGGCTGGAGGAATCGGCCGTCCACGCCAGCGTGCAGGCGGCGCACCGGCGCGGCCTGCACCTGGTGTGGCGCGGCGAGCTGGGCAACCTGCCCGAGCCCGACATTGCCCGCTGCTTTGACAACAGCCTGCTCAGCCTGCGCCCCGAAGATGCCGTGGCCGCGCTGCAGGCTGCGCCCCCCGCCCGCCCAGGTACGCCTCCCGTTCCGCCGCAGGGCACCAGCCCCGTGATTGACGGCCAGATGTACGAGAACATCGCCAGCCGCGCACTGATGGAGCATTGCCTGGACCAGCACAAGGCGCTGGCGCTGGCCGGCTGGCCCGTGGAGGATGTGCTCTACAGCCTGCGCCACCAGCAGATGCAGCCCGCGCATGCGGTCATCCTCAAGCTGCTCAAGGCCATCGAGGCCGAACAGTCGCTGGAAGTGTTCGAAGACATCCTGAGCGAAGACCCGCTGCTGGCCTACCGCTTCATGGTCTACACCAACTCGGCCTCGCTGGGGCTGCGCACCGGTATCGATTCGCTGCGCCGTGGCCTGGTGATGATGGGCTACGGCTCGATCAAGCGCTGGCTTTCGGACCAGCTGCCGCACGCCAGCACCGAGGCCAGCCTGCACCCGGTGCGCGAGGCCAGCGTGCTGCGCGCCCGGCTGACCGAGCACCTGCTCGAATCGGGCGTGCAGAACGACCTGCGCCGCGAGGTGTATCTGTGCGGCCTGTTCTCGACGCATTTCTTCAAATCGCTGTTCGGCAATGAACCGCACGAAACGCACCGCCACTACGCCACCGCCTATCCAGATGCCGTACGCCGCGGTGCCCTGGTGATCGCTGTGGA
>JAPKHH010000122.1:0-9023 GCA_026647025.1 Giesbergeria sp. | reverse complement strand
CCCCCACGCTCGGCACTGGCGTGTCCTCGCTGCCCCCCGAGGGGGCTCTCGCCGCCTTGGGGCGGCCCGGCGGCGGCTCGGCGGCCCCCACGCTCGGCACTGGCGTGTCCTCGCTGCCCCCCGCGGGGGCTCTTGCCGCCTTGGGGCGGCCCGGCGGCGGCTCGGCGGCCCCCACGCTCGGCACTGGCGTGTCCTCGCTGCCCCCCGCGGGGGCTCTCGCCGCCTTGGGGCGGCCCGGCGGTGGCTCGATGGCCTACCGTAATTTCGACGATTTCCTGCAATGCCTGAGCCAGGACAAACGCAAGAAGATCCGCCAGGAGCGCCGCCGGGTCAGCGATGCCGGGGTGCGCTTTCGCTGGGTGCAGGGAACGGACATCGAACCCGCCGACTGGGATTTCTTTTACCGCTGCTATGAGCGCACCTACCTGGAACATGGCAATCCGCCCTACCTCACGCGGGATTTCTTTGCGCGCATGGCACAGCACATGCCCGAAGCCTGGCTGCTGTTTATTGCAGAGCGTGAGGGACTCCCAATTGCTAGCAGTTTGATAGCTATCAGCGCTTATCCATCGGACGCTGGAGTCCAAAAACACCAGGAATTCGTGGCCTATGGCCGCTACTGGGGGGCGCTCGAACGCGTGGACTGCCTGCACTTCGAAGCCTGCTACTACCAGCCGCTGCAGTGGTGCATAGCGCACGGCGCACAGCGCTTCGAGGGCGGCGCGCAGGGCGAGCACAAAATGGCCCGCGCCCTGCTGCCCGTATCCACCCACAGCGCCCACTGGCTGGCGCACCCGGCCTTTGCCGATGCAGTCGGGCGATACCTTGAACGCGAAGACCTCGGCATGGCGCACTATCTGGAGCACCTGCGGGCGCGCAACCCGTTGCGCCCGCCACGGCCGTAAACGCGTCAACCCGCGGTAAGCCCCTGCTCCAGCAGGCGCAGAAATTCGTCTGCGGGCACCGGGCGGCTGTACAGGTAGCCCTGCACCTCTTCACACCCCTGGGCCTGCAGAAACGCCAGTTGGCCAGTGGTCTCGACGCCCTCGGCGATGGTGTGCATGCCCAGGCTGCCTGCCATGGAAATGATGGCACTCACGATGGCCCGGTCGTCCGGATCGGTCGTGATGTCCCGCACAAACGACTGGTCGATCTTGACCTTGTAGACCTTGAATCTTTTCAGGTAATTGAGGGACGAGTAGCCCGTACCAAAATCGTCGATGGACAACAAAATGCCACGCTGGTGCAGCTTGTCCATCATGGCAATGGCGGCCTCGGGATCGGTCATGGCCACACCTTCGGTCAGTTCCAGCTCCAGATGATGGGCGGGCAGGCCCGCCTCGTCCAGGATGGATCCAATCCGCTGCGCCAGGTCTGCCTGGCGAAACTGCACCAGTGAGAGGTTGACCGCCATGGTCAGCCGGTGGCCCGCCTGCATCCAGGCCTGGAGCTGGCGCGTTGCCGTGCGCAGCACCCACTCGCCGATGGGCAGGATCATGCCGCTGCTCTCAGCCACCGGAATGAATTCTGCGGGCGAGACCTGGCCCAGATCCGGGTGCTTCCAGCGCAAGAGGGCTTCGGCACCGATGATCGCCCCGGTGGCCACTGCAATCTGGGGTTGGTAATGCAGCGTGAGCTGATCGCGCTCCAGGGCGCGCCGCAGGGCGTTCTCGATCAGCAGCGTGCGCTCGGAGCAGGCCTGCATCTCGGCCGTGAAAAACCGGAAATGGTTGCGGCCGTGGTGCTTGGCGTCGTACATGGCCGCATCGGCACAACGCGACAGGCTGTCGAAATCGGCCCCATCGCCCGGAAACATGGCAATGCCGATGCTGGGTGTCACGGTCAGCTCGTGCGAACCGATCTCAAAGGGCTCTGCCGCCGCCTGCAGCAGCTTTTCGGCCAGATGGGCAGCGCCCAGGTTATCCGTGTCGGGCAGCACCAGCACAAACTCATCGCCGCTGAGACGCGAGACGGTGTCCTGCTCGCGCACCATCGCCGTCAGGCGCCGCGCCATGGACTGCAGCAAGGCGTCACCCATGCGGTGGCCCAGCGAATCGTTGATTTTCTTGAAATGGTCCAGGTCCAGAAACAGCAGCGCCAGCGGCTGGCCGTGCCGCTGGGCCGCCACCAAGGCCGCATGGCAGCGGTCGGCCAGCAAGACACGGTTGGGCAAGCCGGTCAGCGCATCAAAGTGGGCCAGCTGGCGCACCTGCTCTTCGTCCAGCTTGTTCTGGGTGATGTCGCGGGACAGCACCACAAAGCGCGCCGCAGCTCCGGGCTCGGTGGCCTTGCGCGCCACCGACAGGGCAAACCAGCGTTCCCCGCCTTCCGGGCGGACGAGGCGGATCCGTGCACCGGTCGACCAGCCTTTTTCATTCGCCTCATGGATGGTGCGCAAGACCGTCTGCGCCGCGTCCACCGGCAACACCTCGGTCACGGTCCGGCCCAGCAACTGGTCGGCAGCGGGGATCAGCATGTCTGCACGCGGGGCATGCGCGCTGTAATAGCGCCCGTCCAGATCCATTTCGAACAGCAGGTCGGGAATGGCGTTGACCGTGGCTTCCAGGTGTTGCTGTGCGGCCAGGATTTCACTGGTGCGCTGCGCCACCAGCACCTCCAGCTCGGCGTCTCGAATCCGCATGGCATACAGGAGCCAGGCCAGGTAGGCCATCAGGACGCTGATGAGCACCCCCACCAGGCCCTCCAGAACCCGGTCTGCCGTGTGGTACCAGCCACCGATGGGCGCCACGCTCAAGGTCCAGGCGCCATTGGGCAAGGCGATCGAGCGCTCCACCGGGTCGACCAGGGCTTGCGCATTCCAGGCCTCGATGCGCTGGTGTTCGCCCGTCTCGGGCACCTTGCGCCACAGCTCGAAGGCATAGCCCCGTTCGCTCAGCAGGGGCAGTCGCGCCGCGTCGAGTACCTCGGGAAACCGCAAGGTGACATAGGAGAAGCCCCAGAACCTGCGCTCGCCATGTGCTTGCGCCAGATAGATCGGCAAGCGCCCCACCACCCCCAACCCCCCTTGCGCAAGGTTCATCGGGCCTGCCAGCGTCAGTTTGCCTGTATCGCGTGCCAGGCGGGCCTCGCGGTTCTGCGCACTATCGGTCAGCTGGTTGAAGCCCAGGCTTTTTTCGTTGCCTGCCAAGGGCACCACGCAGCAAATGGTGCCCCCGGGGGCCAAACCCAGCGCAGCGATACCCGGATAGAAGGGCAGCATTTCCGTGGCAACCCCCTCGAAGTCCTGCACCGCTCCGTCCCCTTGCCGCACCAGCGCCGCCAGGGCGTAGGTGGCGGAAAGCGCCCGCTCGATCCCGCGCTGCAGCGACTGAGCATGGTCTGCGGCCAGGTCCGCCGCCAGCGCCATGCTCTTGTCACGCTGCTGTCGTACCGAATGGTCGTCCCAGACCTGCACCAGCAGCAAGCCAGAGAGCAGCACCAGCAGTGAGACAAGCCACTGCTGTTGGCGGGGGGTGGTTTGGGGCAGCACGCTGGGCATGGAGATGCCCGGATTCTGCCCCATCCTGCGAGACAACGGAGGACGCTTGGCCTCCATCCACCGCCCCGGACTCCCGATGCCCATGGCACAGGTGCGGTCACCCGGCGGTGACTTGCATCCCCACTTAAAGATGCATACGCTATGAACATTAAAGAAACCGGAAAAACCAATGAAACCACCCCACGCACCGTTGCCCCGCCCATGCCACGGGCTCCCACCGCAGGCAGTGAAGGAGGGCCGCCATGTCCGGCATTGAGCAGGCTGCACCGCTGGTGCAGGCGCTGGAACGCGCCTACCAGCACGGGTTCGTCACGGAGATCGAGTCCGACGCGCTGCCGCCCGGATTGGATGAGGACACCCTCCGCGCCATTTCGCGCCGTAAACGCGAACCGGATTTTTTGCTGCAATGGCGCCTGGCCGCGTTCAGACGCTGGCAGGCCATGGAGCCCCCTGCCTGGGGCAGACTGCAGGTGGATGCCATCGACTTCCAGGCGCTGAGCTACTACTCGGCACCCAAGTCCCTCAAGGATGGGCCCAAGAGCCTGGCCGAAGTAGACCCCAAACTGCTGGAAACCTACGAAAAACTCGGCGTACCGCTGCACGAACGCGCCCGCCTGGCGGGCGTGGCGGTGGATGCGGTGTTCGATTCGGTCTCCGTGGGCACCACGTTCCGCGAGCAGCTGTCCAAGGTCGGCGTCGTTTTCTGCTCGTTCTCGCACGCCGTGGAGCACTACCCGGAACTGATCGAACGCTACATGGGCAGCGTGGTGCCGGTGGGTGACAACTTCTATGCCGCGCTGAACTCGGCGGTGTTCTCCGACGGCTCCTTTGTCTACATCCCCAAAGGCGTGCGCTGCCCGATGGAGCTGTCGTCGTACTTTCGCATCAACGCCAAGGGCACGGGCCAGTTCGAGCGCACCCTGATCATTGCCGAGGAAGGCAGCCATGTGAGCTACCTGGAGGGCTGCACCGCCCCCCAGCGCGACGAGCACCAGCTGCACGCCGCCGTGGTGGAGCTGGTCGCGCACGATGACGCCTACATCAAGTATTCGACAGTGCAGAACTGGTACCCCGGCGATGAGCAGGGGCGCGGCGGCATCTACAACTTCGTCACCAAGCGCGGGCTGTGCGCCGGGCAGCGCTCGCACATTGCCTGGACGCAGATCGAAACGGGCTCGGCCATCACCTGGAAATACCCCAGCGTGGTGCTGCGCGGCGACGACTCGCGGGGTGAGTTCCATTCCATCGCAGTGTCCAACCACTTCCAGCAGGCCGACACCGGCACCAAGATGATCCACCTGGGGCGCAATACCAAGAGCCGCATTGTCTCCAAGGGCATCAGCGCGGGCCACGCCCACAACAGCTACCGCGGTCTGGTGCGCATCACACCCACGGCCCAGGGCGCGCACAACCACACGCAGTGCGACTCGCTGCTCATCGGCCCGGACTGCGGAGCGCATACCTTTCCGTATATCGACACCGCACGCAGCGACGCCGTGGTGGAGCACGAGGCCACCACGACCCGCATCTCCGAAGAACGGCTGTTTTACTGCCAGCAGCGCGGCATCGATCCGCAGGAAGCCACGGCGCTCATCGTGGGGGGGTTTTGCCAGGCCGTCCTCGAAGAACTGCCCATGGAATTTGCCCTGGAAGCCAAGGCCCTGCTGGCGGTATCGCTGGAAGGCGCCGTGGGTTGACCGACAAATTATCAATAAAAACAGCCTCAAGCGCTTATTCCATCAGCGCTGGCAGCTATCAAATCAATAGACAGGACCTCCGATGACCACCCCGAACCCCTTGCTGCAAGTACGCGATCTGCGCGTCCAGGTCGGTGACCGCAACATCCTCAAATCCGTCTCCCTCGATGTTTCTGCCGGGTCTCTGGTGGTACTGATGGGCGCCAACGGCAGCGGTAAAAGCACACTGGGCCTGACGCTTGCCGGGCACCCCCACTATCGTGTGCAGTCGGGCCAGGCCCACCTGGACGGCCGCGACCTGCTGGCCATGAATGCCCACGAGCGCGCCCGCGCCGGGTTGTTTGTCTCGTTCCAGTCGCCACCCGACATCCCGGGGGTCAAGAACAACCTGTTCATCCGCAGCGCCCTCAACGCGGTACGCGAAGCCCGGGGCCAGGAGCCGCTGGATGCGTTCGACTTCCTCACGAGCGCCCGCGCCGCCGCACAACAGCTCGGACTGCCCGAGGCCATGCTGGCGCGCCCGGTGAACGAAGGCTTCTCCGGCGGCGAGCGCAAGCGCAACGAACTGCTGCAACTGGCCCTGCTGCAGCCGCGCCTGGCCTTCCTGGACGAAATCGATTCGGGCATGGATGTCGATGGCGTGCGGGCCGTGGTCCAGCTTGTGCACCAGCTGCGCGCAAAGGGCACTGCCCTGGTGGTGATCTCCCACTATCTGCACCTGATCGAATCGCTGGAACCCGATACCGTGCTGCGGCTGGACCAGGGCTGCATCGCAGAAACAGGAGGGCTGGAGCTGGCACGCAGCATCGCCCAGACCGGTTTTGCCCGCAGCCCCGAACTGGCGGAGGCCTGAGCCATGAACACCGCCAAAGCCGATGCGCTGACCGCCCGTGAACACCTGGCCGTGCGCGGCTGGATTGCCCCACGCAACGAATCTTTTCGCCACCTGCCACCCCCCCCAGCGCGCGCCTGGCTGGGAGACAGCGCACAGGCCAACCCGGCAAGTTGCGATGCCTCGCCCCTCGCTGGCGCAGGCTGGACGCTGCACCCCGTGGGCGACACGCTGCAATGCAGCGTTGCCGCTCGCTGGCTCGATGCCAGCGACCCGCAACAGCGGGCAGAGCTTTTTGGCGGCCTGGTCCAGCCCGGCGACAGCGACGCCGCCCCTTTTGCCTGGGCACACCGTGCGCTGTGCCGCCAGGGCTTGCGCCTGCGTGTGGGCGCGATGCCCGAAGAAGGCTCCGGCAAAACTGTGTGGCTGCACCTGCACCACCAACCACGCAGCACCGTGGAGGCCCCTTTGCTGGTGGTGGACGTGCCCGATGGCGTGCGCTGCGTACTCATCGAAACCCACGACCGCGAACCCGCGCAATGCCAGCGCAGCGTGACGCAGAACCTGCATGTGCACCTGCATCTGGGCCAAGGCGCCATGCTGCAGCACCTGCGCATCAGCGCACCCGCCGCGGGCGACCAGGTGGCCCACCTGGTGCATGCCCGGCTGGGCCAAGGAGCGCACTATGCGCAGGCCTTGGTGGCTTCTGGCAGCCAGTACCACCTCCAGCGCACGGTGCTGGACCTGCAGGGCACCCGCGCCAGCGCGCGCACGGGTGCTGTACTGTTCGCCCATGCGGCGGTGCTGGAACAGCAGGTGCACACTGCCCACAACGCCGCCCGCACCGAAAGTGCGGTGGAAACGCTGGTGTTGGCCAGCGGCCAGGCGCATGCCGTGGTCAACGCACACACCCGCATCGCCCCGGGGGCAGACGATGCCACCGTGCGCCAGCGCCTGAACGGCATTCCCCTGGCAGGCGAGCCCCGGTTGGTGCTGCGCCCGCACCTTGAAATACTGCACGACAAGGTGCAGGCTGCACACGGCGCCACCTGGGGCGCCTTGCCTGAAGACGCCTTGTTCTACGCCCGCCAGCGCGGTCTGGACGAAACCAGTGCGCGTGCACTCATCATTGAAGGCATGGCCACGGCCCTGCTGGAACGCTGCTTCGACGACCCGGACACGCTGGCCACCCTGATGGCCGATGGCTTGCTGGCGCGCACCATCGCGCAGCAGTTGGAGACGCACCATGGGTGATCTGCAGTTTCCGCAAACACCGTCTCTGACAGCTGATTCCGTGGTGCGTAGCCTGCGCGACCTGTTTCCGGTGCTGCAGCAGCGCATTCAGGGCGGCGCACTGGCCTACCTCGACAACGCTGCCACCACACAAATGCCGCTGCAGGTACTGTCGGCCATGCGCCATTTCGAGAAGAAAGACCGCGCCAACATCCACCGCGGTGTGCACACCTTGAGCCAACGCGCCACCGACGCCTTTGAACAAGCACGCAATGATCTCAAGCGTTTCGTCGGCGCAAGCGCGGCGCATGAACTGGTCTTTACGTCGGGCACCACCGAATCGCTGAACCTGGTGGCCCAGGGACTCTGGGCCGGTGGCACGGGCCCAGCGTGGCTGCGCCCGGGGGACGAAATCATCGTCAGTGGCCTGGAACACCACGCCAATCTAGTGCCATGGCAACAGATTGCACGGCGCAGCGGCGCCAGCCTGCACATCTTGCTGCCCGATGCGCAGGGCCGTCTGCACACCGACGACCTGGCCCGCCTGCTGACACCGCGCACGCGGGTTTTCGCGATCACTGCCTGCGCCAACGCGACCGGCGAGCGCCCTCCGTATGAGGACTTGCTGGCCCTGGCAGCGCAGGCGGGCGCGCTCACCGTGCTGGATGCCGCGCAGGCCATGGCACACGCCGCGCCCAACTTGTCGCAGCTTGACTGCGATTTCATGGCCTTTTCAGGCCACAAAATGTATGGCCCCATGGGTATCGGCGCCCTGGTGGGAAAGCGCACCACGCTCGAGCGCCTGATGCCCCTGCGCCTGGGCGGCGACATGGTGGAATGGGTGACGTACGAAGATGCCGGTTTCGCCGGTCTGCCTGCCCGGCTGGAGGGCGGTACGCCCCATGTGGCCGGCGCCGTGGGCATGGCGGCGGCAGCGGCTTTCATCGACGAGGTTGGGCGCGACGTGATCGATGCCCATGTGCATGCACTGCGGGCGCATGCCGCCGCGGGCCTCGCCGCCATCGAGGGCATCACGGTGCTGGCGCCGCACGCTACACGCTCGGCCCTGGTGTCGTTCGTCGCCCGCAATGTGCACCCGCACGACATAGGCACGCTGCTCGATGGGCAAGGCATTGCAGTGCGCACCGGCCACCACTGCGCACAGCCACTGCTGGAGCACCTGGGCGTTGGCCCGACCACACGCGCCTCGTTCGCCGTTTACAACACCCACGACGAAGTGGAACGCCTGCTGGCAGGCGTGGTCCGCGCACTGGAGATGCTGAAGTGAAACACCACCCTATGTCGCTTTGCTCCTGGGCCCTGCCAGCTTTCTGTGTCGTGGATGCCGCGCAACGCAATGGAGACCTGAAATGAACACCCCGGACAATGACCTGTACCAGGACGTGGTGGTGGAACACAAACGCGCACCGCGCAACTTTGGCCACCTTGCCCACCCCACCCACCAGGCACGCGGTACCAACCCGCAATGCGGCGACAACATTGCCGTGGAACTGGACATTCGCCAGGGACATGTGCACGACATCCGCTTCCACGGACAGGGCTGCGCCATCTGCATGGCATCGGCTTCCATGATGAGCGAAGCCATCAAAGGCCAGGAAGTGGAAGTAGCGCGGCAGTTGCAACAGCAGTTCCGCGCCGTGCTGACCGGCGAGACCGATCCTGAAAACGCCCATCTGGGCAAACTCATCAGCCTGGCTGGGGTACGACGCTACCCCAGCCGCATCAAATGCGCCTTGCTCGG
>JAPKHH010000121.1:0-9025 GCA_026647025.1 Giesbergeria sp. | reverse complement strand
TTGCCAGGAGCCAGGAGACGGCCTCGGCGGGGCTTCTCCCTTCGACCGAAAGGTCTGGATGACGATGGTGGCCGAGGTGGCTGCCTGCGCGGTGGGCGCCAGGGCGAACAGGGACAGCAGGGCGATGCTTGCGGCGGCGAGAGCGGTGCGTGCCATGAGGAACTCCTTTGAAAGGCCCCGAAAGGAGCCAATGGGTGCATTGTGGGACGCCCTGGGTCAAGCGTTTGTAGGCGATTCGCGAACGCGTGTGAGCAGATGTTTCCGAAGACCGTTTTCCTGCACCGTACCGTGCGAAATATCACGCGGACGGCACGGCTTCCACGGGGGCCTCGGTTTCATTGCGCTCTGCCGAGGCCGGGAGCTGGGCGGGGGCGAAATACAGCATCACCCAGCCGGCCATGGGTCGGAAGGTTTGTTCGCTGGTGGCCAGCCACAGGTTGCCCCGGGGCGAGATGCCGCCGATCAGCAACCATTGCTCGCCCTGGGTGCCCAGGCGCTGCTGCAGTTGCTTGAAGCTGAAGGTCTCCGTGAGCTTGCTGGTCTGCATGGACCAGCCCTCCTGCAGCCAGTGGTGCAGTTGCTCGAAGGTGGCCGACGGGCTGAAGGCGCTGTAGCCGCGTTGCTGCAGCGGCAGGCGCTTGTTGCCGCCGCCGGCCTCCAGGTGGGTGGCCAGCTGAAAAGTGCGGTGGTGCCCAAACTCTGCACCCTGGGCCTTGCAGGTCAGGGCGTTGTAGTAATCGTTGTCGGTGGCGCACAGCAGGTGGCTCAGGTGCTCGGTCTCGAGCGCATGGTGGGCGTGTTCGGAGAGGATCTCACCGTAGTACACATCGATGCCGTCCATGCGGATGGGCTTGAGCCGCTGGTAGGCGCCATCGGCCACCATGACGGCCACGCCCTGTTTCTTGAGCGCCTGCGCCAGCATCTGGGACCAGGGGGAGGCGCCCACGATCAGCAGGCCGTTTTCTTCCCCGGCCGCCAGCCCCAGATGGCGCGCCAGGCGTGCCAGCGTCAGGCCGTGGGCCAGCACCGTGGCGATGATGACCAGAAACACGATGGGCAGCAGGCGTTCGGCGTCGGGATAGCCCGCGTCCACCAGCGCCGGCCCAAAGATGCCGGCCGAAGCTGCCGCCACAATGCCCCGTGGGGCAATCCAGGCCAGCAACTGCTTGTCGGCCTTGCGCATGGGCGAACCGAGGGTGGCCAGCCCAATCGACAGTGGCCGCACCACCAGCAGGATGGTCAGCACGAACAGGGCGGCACGCCAGTCCAGCTGGCCGAGCTGGCTGAAACTGAGCTGTGACGGAATCACGATGAACAGCACGGACAGCAGGACCACGGTGAGGTTTTCCTTGAAGTGCCGCAGTTCCTCCCGCTCCACCAGTTTCATGTTGCCAATGACCAGGCCCATCAAGGTCACGCTGAGCAGGCCCGCCTCATGCTGGACCCGGTTGCTGGCCCAGTAGCTGACCAGCACCAGCACCATGAGCAGCGGGGCCTTGAGGTGCGAGGGAATGGAGCCGCGCCGGAAAAGCCAGCCTGTGGCCCAGCCGCCCACACCCCCGAAAAAGGCTGCGGCCGCGATGGCCGCGCCCATGCCCTGCGCCACCTGGGCCCAGCCGCTGTCGGCGAGCGTGAAGTACTGAAAGGTCAGTACCGCCAGCAGCACGCCCACGGGGTCGTTCACGATGCCTTCCCACTTGAGCAGCGCGGCCGAGTCCTTGTTGAGCCGGGCCTGGCGCAGCAGGGGCAGGATCACGGTGGGGCCGGTCACCACCAGAATGGCCCCCAGCACCCAGGCCACCGGCCAGCTCAGTCCGGCGATGTAGTGCGCCGCCAATCCACCGAGCAGCCACGCCAGGGGAGGGCCGAGCACCGTGAGCCGCCCGATGCCATGGCCGACCCGCCGGAATTCGCTGGCTCGCAGGTCCATGCCCCCTTCGAACAGGATGATGGCGACCCCCAGGCCAATGAGCTCGGTCAGTTCGGCCTGCGGCATGCGGATCTGGATGACACCAGCGACCGGGCCCAGCAGCAGGCCCGAGGCAATCAGCACGACGATGGCCGGCAGTTTGATCCGCGCGGCCAGCCATTGGCTGGCCAGGCCTGCAGCCAGGATCATCAGTAGTACGGTGGCCATGTGCATGAGGCAGTCTTTCGGGGAGAGGTGTGATCGGATTTCAGCGCCGCATCTGGGCAAATGCTTCGAATTCCCAGCTGCGCATGGCCAGCAGCAGGGTATAGCCCTCGCGTTCACGGTCCGGCAGTTTCTGGTCGGCCAGGTGCTGCTGGGCAAAGTCCTGGGCCACGCGCTGCATGCGCTCCATGAAGGCGGGGGCCAGGGAGCGGCTGATGTTGCCATGCACCAGCAGCACCCCTTCGCCCGGGCCGTCAAATCCCCCTGCAAAGTAGTCCAGCAAGGCGTGCTCGCGGAAGTAGTTCATCACCGGCCCGTGGGGACGCCAGCGGAAGGTCTTGGCCAGCTTCAGGCGGTAGCGGTTCAGGGGGCGCAACTCGATGATGCCGATGCGGTCGAGCTGCACCAGGTAGCGGATGACCTCGGCCTCGGTCAGCCGGTAGGCGCTGGTCACCTGCTCCAGTGTCCACTGGCTCAGCACGCAGATGGCCATGAGCAGCAGTTTCTTGTCGGCCACCACGGCCTTCTCCTGCTCGTGCGTCAGTTCCTTGAGCAAGGGCTGCGCGTCGGCCACGCGCCGGGCCAGGTCGGCAAAGTCCAGTGCCAGGGCGCGGCAGATGGCGTCGATGCGCGAGAGCGGCATGTCGCCCTTGGCCAGCATGCGCTTGACGCTCGATTCGGCC
Source organism: Giesbergeria sp. (assembly GCA_026647025.1). GTDB lineage: Bacteria > Pseudomonadota > Gammaproteobacteria > Burkholderiales > Burkholderiaceae_C > Simplicispira. The sequence goes on along the minus strand of JAPKHH010000121.1, from coordinate 6,208 downwards.
ATGCCCAGCTGCCGTGCGAGGTCGGCGTAGGTCATCTGGGCGGACTTGAGCTCCTTCTTCAGGGCAGTCACGAGATCGGCAGTGGTGCTCATGGGTATCGATTATCAATACTTCGGGTGCCATCAGTAACAGCTGGAGCAACTTTTTGGTGGTGTAACGGGGTGTGCTGAACACACTGCGGGGCATCGACCACTGATGGATGCGACGACCATGACCTTATCTGTATCCCCTTCAGGCACGCGCGCCCTGCGCACCCTGTGCCGCCCGACCCTGTCACGCGCTGAAATGGGCTTGCTGCTCGGCATGGCTGCGCTGCTGGTGCTGGCATGGTTCGGGCCGGTGCTGCCTGCGAGCGAACACCAGCACGCGTTTGCCGACCAGCGGGGGCTGTGGGGCATTCCCTGCGCGCTGGATGTGCTGAGCAATCTGCCGTTTGCCATCGCTGGCCTGTGGGGCCTGGTCGCATTGCGCCGGGTGCCGCACGGCATGCTCGATACCGCGTCGCGTGCCTTGGCCACCCTCTTTTTCGCAGGGCTGCTGTGCACGGCGATCGGTTCGGCGGTGTACCACTGGCAGCCACAGAATGCGGGCTTGTTGTGGGACCGCATGGGCATGGTGCTCCCTTTTGCCGGCCTGCTGGGGCTGGCCGCTGCGGGCCGTGTGAGCGCGCGGGCCGGTGGGGCGACTGCCGGTGCTGTTTTGCTGGCGGGGCCGCTGGCGGTGGTGTGGTGGGCGCACAGCGGCAACCTGTGGCCCTGGGCGGTGGTGCAGCTGGGCGGCATGCTGGTGGTGCTGGTGCTGGCCTGTGTGCCCCGCCGCGACGGCGCATTGCCGCTGCACCTGGGGGCCGTCATTGCGCTTTACGCTCTGGCCAAGGTCTTCGAGGGGGCGGATCACCAGGTGTTTGAGGCGACGGCACAGGCGGTTTCGGGCCACAGCCTCAAGCATGTGCTGGCCGCAGGCGCCGCCTGGCCGGTGTTGTCTGCACTTGTGACATTGCGCAACAGCTGCGGGCGGACTGTCTGAGTGTCCCGATGTCCGGGCAGAATCGCGCCCACATCGTCGGCACCAGACGCAGGCTGCGCGCCTGAGGTACGGGCAATACAAAAAACCATAACAAACCTGTCGAGAACGAGGAGAAACGCATGAAGACCGAAAACCCTTCCGCCAGCGCTGCGCAGGCGCACGAGGACCCGAACCAGTTCGCCCTGCTGCGCCAGCGCCGTTTTGCGCCGTTCTTCTGGACGCAGTTTTCCGGTGCGGCCAACGACAACCTGTTCAAGTTCGCCTTCACGGTGATGGTGACCTACCAGCTCAGCGTGTCGTGGCTGCAGCCGGCCATGGCCGGGCTGGTGATTGGCGCGCTGTTCATCCTGCCGTTTCTGCTGTTCTCGGCCACCAGCGGGCAACTGGCCGACAAATACGACAAGAAGCGACTGATCTGCTTCGTCAAGCGGCTGGAGATCGGCATCATGGCGCTGGCGGCCTGGGGGTTCTTCTCGGCCAACGTGCCCATCCTGCTGGGCTGCACCTTTCTGATGGGGTTGCATTCGACGCTGTTTGGCCCCGTCAAATTCGCCTACATGCCCCAGGTGCTGTCCGAGCGTGAGCTGACGGGCGGCAACGGCATGGTGGAGATGGGCACGTTCGTGGCCATTTTGCTGGGCAATGTGGCGGGTGGCCTCATCATCGCCGTGCCTGACATTGGGGCCCACCATGTGGGGCTGGCCTGTGTCGGCATGGCCCTCGTGGGGCGTGTGGTGGCCGAGTTCATTCCCTCGCTGCCGGCGACAGACCCGCACCTGAAGATCAACTGGAACCCGGTCACGGAGACCTGGCGCAACCTCCAGCTGGCGCACGAAAACATCGTGGTGTTCCGCTCGCTGCTGGGCATCAGCTGGATGTGGTTCTTCGGTGCGGTGTTTCTGTCGCAGTTCCCCAGCCTGGCCAAGGAGGTGCTGCACGGCAACGAGCAGGTCGCTTCGCTCCTGCTGGTGGTGTTCTCGATCGGCATCGGCATCGGATCGCTGCTGTGCGAGGTGCTCTCGCGCCGCCATGTGGAGATTGGCCTGGTGCCGCTGGGCGCCATCGGCATGAGTGTGTTTTCGATCGATCTGTATTTCGCCTCGCGCGGTCTGCCCCTGGCCGAAATCATGGGCCTGTCGGCCTTTCTGGACCAGGGCGCGCATTGGCGCGTGATGCTCGACCTGGCGCTGCTGAGCCTGTTTGCCGGCCTGTACAGCGTGCCCATGTACGCCCTGATCCAGATGCGCGCCCAGCCCACGCACCGCGCGCGCATCATTGCGGCCAACAACATCCTGAACGCGCTGTTCATGATCGCCAGTTCGGTGATTGCCGGGGCCTTGCTGGGTGCGGGCTTCACGGTGCCGCAGATCTTTCTGTTCACCGGCCTGGCCAATGCCGTGGTGGCGGCCTACATCTTCCTGCTGGTGCCCGAATACCTGTTGCGCTTCGTGGCCTGGGTGCTCTCGCGTCTGGTGTACCGGTTCAAGGTGCAGGGTGACGAGAACCTGCCGGTGCAGGGCGCGGCCATTCTGGCCTGCAATCACGTGAGCTTTGTCGATGCCGTGCTGCTGATGGCGGCCAGCCCCCGGCCCATCTACTTCGTGATGGACCACCGCATCTTCCGCGTTCCCGTGCTGGGCGCGCTGTTCCGGCTGGCCAAGGCCATTCCGATCGCGCCCTACAAGGAAGACCCTGCCACGTATGAAGCTGCGTTCGAGCGGGCCGCGCAGGTGCTGCGCGACGGTGACTTGCTGGCCATCTTCCCCGAAGGCGGCATCACGCAGGATGGGCGACTGCAGCAGTTCAAGGGCGGCATCGTGAAGATCCTGGAGCGGGCCCGCAGCGACGGCATCGACACGCCCGTGATCCCGATGGCGCTGACCAACCTGTGGGGTTCCTACTTCAGCCGTATCGAGCGCGGGGGCGCCATGGTGCGGCCGTTTCGTCGCGGCATGTTCAGCCGCGTGGGCCTGAACGTGGGCGCCCCTGTGGCCCCGGCCGAGGTGCAGCCCGAGCTGTTGCAGGCACGGGTGGCACGGCTGCTGGAGGCCTGAATTCCGTCGGTGTCGCAGTCGTGTCTTCAGTCCGCCTCGACGGCGAACGTCAGTCCGGCGTTGGCCTGCAGCCGGTCAATCAGCGCCTGGCCCAGCGCGGGGGCCGTGGTCCAGATGCCGCCCGGCGTCGAGCGGTTCTCCAGCAGGCACACGGCGGCCTCGGTGATCATTTTGGAGGTGGAGCCATAGCCCGGGTCGCGGTCGCCCTTCACGCCCACACGCAAGGTGTTGCCCGCGGCATCCTGGCCGAGGAACAGCACGTCGTAAAAGCCGTTCTCGCGCTCTTCGCGCGAGGGACCTTCGCCGGGCTTCGGGCCTGTGTCAGAGCCCAGCGACTTGTCGCCTGCCACCGCGTTGGCGATCGCTTCGCCTTTTTCGCCGGGGCCGGTGATGAGCATTTCGTCGTACACAAAGTCCTGGCCGTAGGCGTGCTGCAGCAGAAAGTTGGAGCGGTGCACATTGCGCGTGTTGATGGCGGCCATCACGAACGGTGCCACCCACACTCCATCGCCCAGCGCTTCGTCCACCATGGGCTTGGCACCCGAGGGCTGGCGCGGGCCTTCAAAACCGGGGGTGAGCGAGAAGGGGTTGCGCAGCAGGTCCAGTACGCCGGGATCGGCAGCGGCAGCCATGGTCGCCTTGAGGCTGGCGGCCGTGCCGCCCGAGAAAGTGCCTTTCATCTTGCGCACCCGGCCGCGCACGCGGCTGGCGGGGTGGCCAAAGCGCGCCTTCATTTCGTTTTGCAGCAGGAACACGCCCAGGTCGAACGGGATCGAGTCGAAACCGCACGAGAACACAATGCGTGCGCCGCTGGCCTGGGCCGTGGCTTCGTGGGCGTCGATCATGTGGCGCATCCACGCGGGCTCGCCGCACAGGTCCACGTAATCGACCCCGGCGGCGGCGCAGGCGGCCACCAGTTCGTTGCCATAGAGCTGGTAGGGGCCCACGGTGGTCAGCACCAGGCGGGTCTGGTCCATCAGGGCTTGCAGGCTGGCGGGGTTGCTGGTGTCGGTCACGACCAGCGGCGTGTCGGCGGAGGCGCCCACTTCGTCGCGCACGGCGGCGAGTTTTTCGGCATTGCGCCCGCCCATGGCCCAGCGCAGGCCGCTGCCTGCGGGGTAGCGCTGCAGCAAATATTCAACCACCAGGCGGCCCGTGAAGCCGGTGGCGCCGTGGACGACGAGATCGAAGGGTTTGGTCATGGGGTGTCTCCTTTGGGGCGTGGATTCCAGCGTGCCTTGCGCGGCACGACCGGGCATTGTGAAAGACCCGTACCGGGCAGGGGTGTCGCGCACGCGCCGACCGGTGGCGGTCCGGGGTTTTTGTGCCGTGGGCTGCCACTGAGTATCAAAAAACGATACTGCAAAGGGCTGCGCACGCCGCTTTGGCATACCAGCGCAGACAACGGAACCGACGGGCGGCACCATGCGGTCCATGTTCAACCACGGCCCCAGGGCCTCTACCGCAATGTCCTCTTCTTCCCGCATCGTCCCGCGTGACAGCCGTGCCTGGCAATTCCAGGTGTGGGTCTCCTTCGCCATCGCCGTGTTTCTGTGTGCCGTGGGCCTGGCCTGGCTGCCCGGCGAGCCGCTGGAGCAGGTGTTCATGGTGATGGGCTATGTGTTCTGCCTGTCGACCGCGTTTGTGCTGGCCAAGTTCGTGCGTGACAACGAGGGCAGCCGCCAGGGGGCGAAAGATGTGCCGATGTGGAAGCTGGTCGTCTGGGGTGGCTTTGCCGTCGCCATGGGCCTGACAGGCTGGGGCCTGCTGGGCATGGCGATCAACGTGACCTACAAGGCCTTCCTCGGCGTGGGTTGGCTCTACCTCATCACCACCGCGTTCACGCTGGCCAAGATGCTGCGTGACCGCCACGAGGCCGACCTGCTGGAAGCCCGCTTGCAAGGCCGCCGCGAAGCCAGCACGGCCCACACCACCGATTGAATGCCACAACCCTTACTGACGCGGAGACTTCCATGACTGCAATTTTTTACAAACATCTGGCGCGCCTGCTGGCGGCCACGGGCTTGGCCTGCGCCCTGGTCGCAACGCCCGCACAGGCCCAGAGCGAGGCCTCGGCTGCGCTCTCCCTGTTGCCCGTGGCGTCGGTGGTGGGCACGGCCTCGGTCGGTGCGGCAGCGTCCGGCGCGGTGCTGGCGCTGCCGGTTGCCCTGTCGGTCGCGGGTGCAGTGCTCACCGTGAAAACGGTCGAGGCCTCCGCGACCGGCACGGTGTACCTGCTCGAACGGGCTTCGGATGGTGCACAGGTCAGTGTCGAAGTCGCGGGGCGCGGTGTGGCCGCATCGGCCCATGGTGTTGGCACGGTGGTGGCGTGCAGCGTGATCGGCACGGGCGCCGTGCTGTCGGTGGCGGGCGAGGTGCTGGCCTTTGTACCCAATGCACTGGGCCAGGCCCTGCTGCACAACGAACGTCTCTAGGGAGCCGCACGATGCTGTATCCAGACACGTGGCGGCGCACCGCCCTGGCGGTTTTCTTTATCGCAGCCGTCGTCGCGCTGGCCGCTGCACCGGCCCATGCCGGGCGCTCGTGCGAGGCGCACAAACCCACGCCGCAGCTCATCGCGCGTGGCAGCTGCACCAGGCCGGGGATGTCCTCGACGGAGACGGGGCAGCAGCGCGCCTCTTGGCCGATGCCGGGGTTGCCGGGGGCGGCCAAGACCTCGCGGACGCGGGGCGAGCGTTTGGCGGCCTTGACCAAGGCGTGCTCGCGACCTCCGGAACCGATGACCAGCACTTTCATGGGCTTTGGCTCTAAAACTCGGGACGCCGCGAAGTCAAGCGGCCATCGCTTTTTCCCTTGTCGGGCGGGGCCGGTATGCTACCCTGCCCTCTCAACACTGAATAAGGAGCCCCATCGTGGCCATTTCTCCCCGGGCTGAAAAAGCCTTCCAACTCCTGACCGAGCTCAACGAAATCGACGTCGGCCAGTACCAACAGATCCTCAAGGACCGCCTGGGACCGGAGATCTTGGCCGTCTTCGAGAGTTATTGCCGGGAGATCATGCCGGAAGAGGAAAACGACGAAGTCCTGGGCACCTTGGTTCACCTCATGATCACGGGATACTTGGTGAGCGCCAACGAGGCCAAGGCGGTGTTCGGGCCTTCCATTGAG
>JAPKHH010000120.1:0-9053 GCA_026647025.1 Giesbergeria sp. | reverse complement strand
CCGTTCGCCGCCAACGGCCGCGCGATGACGCTGGAAGCCACCGGCGGCTTCGTGCGCGTGGTGGCCCGGAAGGACAACCACCTGATCCTCGGCTGGCAGGCCGTGGGCCAGGGCGTGGCCGAGCTGGCGGCGGCCTTCACGCAGTCCATCGAGATGGGCGCGCGGCTGGAGGACGTGGCGGGCACCATCCACGCCCACCCCACGCTGGGCGAGGCGGTGCAGGAAGCGGCGCTGCGGGCGCTGGGGCAAGCGTTGCACATTTGAAGCACCCCCTGAGTCGCCTTCGGCGCCCCCTCTCCCCCGACCCCTGCCCCGCGAGGGGGGAGGGGAGGTGTTACCCCCTCTCTCCTGGTGGGAGAGGGGCAGGGGGAGAGGGGGGCGGCCCTTGCGCGGGGGCCCTGGTCTGGGCCGCGCCAGTGTCGCGCAGCGCTGGCGGTGCTTGCTCCACACCATACAAGGGAGGGGCTTTACCGGAGAAAAGGCGCGGCTGGCTCCGGTAAGCTTGCAGCCATGCACATCTACCGTTCTGCCCTGTTGCGTTTTTCCGAAGAGGGCCAGGCCCTGTATGACGAGGATGGCCTGCTCGCCATTGGCCCCGATGCCCATGGCCGCCAGCGCGTGCAGGCGGCCGGTGCCTGGCAACAGCTGTCGCCGCAGTTTGCGGGGCAGCCCGTCACGCACTGGCCGGGGCGCATCATTGCGCCCGGTTTTGTGGACATGCATGTCCACTACCCCCAGACGGATGTGATCGGCTCGCCCGCCGAAGGCCTGCTGCCCTGGCTGGAAAACTACACCTTTCCGCACGAGAAGCGCTTTGTGGCCCAGGGCTACGCCGAGCAGGTGGCCGAATTCTTCCTCGACGAGCTGCTGCGCAACGGCGTGACCACGGCGCTGGCCTTCGCCACGTCGCACCCGCAATCGGTCGATGCGCTGTTCACCGAGGCGCGACGGCGCCAGTTGCGCCTGATCACGGGCAAGGTGCTGCAGGACCGCCACTCGCCCGACGGTGTGCGCGACGAGACCGAACAAAGCCTGGTCGATACCGAGGCGCTCATCCAGCGCTGGCATGGCGTGGACCGGCTGGGCTATGCCATCACGCCGCGCTTTGCCCCGACCAGCACCCCGGCGCAGTTGCGCGGTGCCGGGGAACTGGCGGCGCGTTACCCCGATGTATGGATCCAGTCGCATGTGGCCGAGAACCTGGATGAAGTGCGCTGGGTGCAGGAACTGTTCCCGCGCTCGCGCAGCTACTTGGCCGTGTACGACGACTTTGGCCTGATGCGCGAGCGTGCCGTGTATGCCCACTGCATCCACCTGGACGAGGCCGACCGCGCCCTGATGCACGAGCGGCGCAGCGCTGCGGCCGTCAGCCCCACCAGCAATCTGTTTCTGGGCAGCGGTTTTTTTGACTACGCCGGGGCAGACCGGGCTGGTTTTGCCTATGGCCTGGCCAGCGATGTGGGCGGTGGCACGAGTTTTTCGCCGTTCCATACCATGCTGGCGGCCTACTATGTGGGCCGGGAGGGGCAGACCAAGCCCGGCCTGAGCCTGTCGCCCCAGCAACTGTGGTGGCAGCACACGGCGGGTGCGGCCCGCGCGCTGGGCCTGCAGGGCGTGGCTGGCAACCTGCAGCCGGGGTGCGAGGGCGACTTCATTGTGCTCAATCCCCAGGCCACGCCGCTGCTGGCGCGGCGCACGGCCCAGGCGGGCAGCCTGGACGAGTTGCTGTTTGCCATGATCGTGCTGGGCGATGACCGCCTGGTGGAACAAACGGTCATTTCTCAAGCAAAATAGGCCCCTGGCGCTTGATGGTCAAGCGCGGGTAGCTATCAAAAAAGTAGTATTGGCGAGGAGCCTTCCACCATGAGCATCAAGAGCGACAAATGGATACGCCGCATGGCGGCCGAGCACGGCATGATCGAACCCTTCGAGCCTGGCCAGGTGCGCGAAGTCGAGGGCAGGAAAATCATCAGCTATGGCACCAGCAGCTATGGTTATGACATTCGCTGTGCGCCCGAATTCAAGGTCTTCACCAACATCCACAGCACCGTGGTGGACCCCAAGAATTTCGACGAAAAGAGCTTTGTCGATTTTGAGGGCGACAGCTGCATCATCCCGCCCAACAGCTTCGCGCTGGCGCGCACCATGGAGTATTTCCGCATCCCGCGCAATGTGCTGACCATCTGCCTGGGCAAAAGCACCTACGCCCGCTGCGGCATCATCGTCAACGTCACGCCGTTCGAGCCCGAATGGGAGGGCTACGTGACGCTGGAGTTCTCCAACACCACGCCGCTGCCCGCGCGCATCTATGCCGGCGAGGGGTGCGCGCAGGTACTGTTCTTCGAGAGCGACAAGGACGATGTCTGCGAAGTCTCGTACAAGGACCGGGGCGGCAAGTACCAGGGCCAGCATGGCGTAACGCTGCCGCGCGCCTGAGTACGCCATGAAGTGGGAAGGCAACCGCCAGTCGGACAACGTGGAAGACCGGCGCGGCTCGGGCGGTGGCATGCCCGTGTTCGGCGGTCGCAGCATCGGCATCGGCACCATCGTCGTTGCGCTCCTGGGTGGCTGGGTTCTGGGGATCAACCCCTTGACCATCCTGGGGCTGCTCAGCGGCGGCAGCCCGGCGCAGGTGCAGCAGGTACCTGCCCAGCGCCCGCCTGCGGACGACACCATGGCGCGCTTTGTGTCCACGGTGCTGGCCGATACCGAGGATGTGTGGCAGGAGGTGTTTCGCCAGCAGGGTGGCAACTACCAGCAGCCGCGTCTGGTGTTGTTTCGCGGCGCCACACCCACGGCCTGTGGCATGGGGCAGGCGGCGATGGGGCCGTTCTACTGTCCTGGCGACCGCAAGGTGTACATCGATCTGGGCTTTTATCAAACGCTCAAGGACCGCCTGGGCGCTCCGGGCGACTTTGCGCAAGCCTACGTGATTGCCCACGAGGTGGGCCACCATGTGCAGAACCTGCTGGGCATCAGCACCCAGGTGGACCAGATGCGCGGCCGGGTCGGGCAGGCTGAACTCAACCGCCTGTCGGTGCGGCTGGAACTGCAGGCCGATTGTTTTGCCGGGGTCTGGGCGCACCATGCGCAAAATGCCCGCCAGATCCTGGAGCAGGGCGATGTGGAAGAGGCCATGAACGCGGCCGCCAGGATTGGTGACGACGCCCTGCAGCGCGCGGGCGGTGGAGCCGTAGTGCCCGACAGTTTCACGCACGGCTCCAGCGCGCAGCGCCAGCGCTGGTTTCACACCGGGCTGCAACAGGGCAGCCTGAAGTCCTGCGACACCTTCGCGGCCCGCACGCTCTGACCGCAGCGCGGCACACGCAGAGTCTTTCCATGCCTGGGGCCTTTTCCCGCCGCTTGCGCCGCCACCGGGCCGGGCCGGACCGGGCGGGTGGCGAGATACCCCCGGGGCCTGCCGCTCCGCCATCCTCGGGCATGGCGGCGGCCTGGTCGGCAGCGGCAGTCACGGTGCCGCATGCCGTGGGGCTGGGGTTGCTGGCCTTTGCACCCCTGGCGGGCGACTATTCCCTGGCGGCGCTGGCCCTGTGGTCGGCCGCACTGCCCGGGCTGCTGCTCACCCTGGCCGCGCCCCGCCCGGGGGTGGTGTATGCGCCTACCACGGTGGTGGCGCTGCTGTTTGCCGCCGTGCTGGCCACGGCCCATGGGGCAGCGCCCACCCTGGGGCTGAGTGCGCGGCAGGTGCTGGCCGTCAGCGGCGCAACCGTGGCGCTGGCCTTTGTCTTCCAGTGGTTGCTGGGGGTGCTGCGCTTGGCCTCGGTGGCCCGTTTTCTGCCCATTTCGGTCACGCATGGTTTTGCGGCCGGGGTGGGCCTGTCGATGGTGGTAGGCCAGGTGCGCAGCGGGTTTGGCAGCGGCGCCCTGGGCGATGCGCGCATGGGCTGGCACGCCCTGGCGGCGCTGGCCGTGGTGGGGCTGGCCTGGTGGCTGCGTGGCCGCTGGCCCCGTACTCCCGGCTTGCTGACGGCGGTGGCCGTGGTGGCCCTGGCGGTGGCGCTGGCCGGGCTGTGGGGCCTGGGCCTGGGCGCAGTGTTTGTCCCGGCGGCGCAGCCCAGTGCCTTTGCCGGGCCGCTCTGGCCCGACTGGACCGGGATTCCGTGGATCGCCCTGGCGCACCAGCACGGCCAGGCGCTGGTGGTGCTGGCGCTGCTGATGGCGCTGGTCAACAGCCTGGAAATCCTGGTCTTCAACCAGGAGCTGGAGCTGGACCACGGCCTGCGTGGCAACGCCAATGCCGCGCTGCGCCGCGAAAGCCTGCTGGGCATGGTGTGTGCGCTGGTGGGCATGATCCCGGCATCGACCAGCGCCTCGCGCTCGCGCATCGTGCTGGCCCAGGCCGGGCCGCTGCGCCAGGCCCCCCGGGCACACGCCGCCATCATGCTGGGCGTGGCCTTGACGGGCCCCTGGTGGCTGCACTGGGTGCCCATGGCCTGCCTGTCGGGCGGGCTGGTGCTGGCCGGCCTGATGCAGGTGCCGCGCCTGATGTGGTCGGCGCAGTACGCGCGCAGCTCGCGCCCCACCTGGGCGCAGAGCTGGCTGGTGGCGCTGGTGTTTGCCGTGCTGGGCGGGGTGGGGGCGCTGGTCACGGGCCTGGTGGTGGCCACTTTTGTGCTGTTGCGCGATTCGGCCGCCAAGGTGTTGCGGCATGTGCGGCTCGACGGTGAGCTGCGCTCGCGCCGCCTGCGCCGTGCGGCCTCGGACAGTTGGGTGACGCCGCGCATGAACCAGGTGGCCGTGTTCGAGCTGCAGGGCGTCATGTCGTTTGGCGTGGCCGCGCACATGTCCGAGCAGGTGCGTCTGCGCCTGCTGCCGCGCCACCGCTGGGTGGTTCTGGATGCGGGCCGGGTGCCCGCCTGGGACAGCACTGCGCTGGCGCAGTTGCGCGCCCTGGTGCGTGACCTCGATCAGCAGGGCATCGCCGCAGCCATCGCCGCGCTCGACCCCCTGGCGGCCGCGCATGTGGGCGAGGGCGTGCGCGTGTTTGCCGACCTGGACCGGGCGCTGGAATGGGCCGAGGTGGCCATCCTGGCCCAGCGCCCGCTGGACCAGCGGCCGCCGCGCGGGGGCAGCGATCCGCTGGGTGAAATCGGCGAAGGCATGCCGCGCGAGGCACGCCAGGCCCTGCAGGCGTTGCTGCTGCCCCAGGTGGTGCCAGCACATGGTGTGGTGTTCAATGCGGGCGACCGCGACCGTGACCTGCTGGTGGTGTTGTCGGGCCACATCACGCTCGTCACGCAATGGCCCCCCGAGCGCGGCCTGCGTCTGGCCACCGTGGGGCCGGGCATGGTGTTTGGCGAGATGGCGTTTCTCAATGGTGCCGAGCGCAGCGCCAGCGCGGGCGCCGAACGGGGGGCTGCGCGGCTGATGCGGCTGCCGCGTGAACGGTTTGACGGCTGGGCGCGCCAGTACCCTGAAGCGGGCCTGATCCTCATGGAAAACCTGGCGCAGATGGGCGCACGGCGCCTCGCAGTGACCACGCGGCAGCTGCGCTCCATGCTGGAGTAGATTAGATAAAAAAGGCTTGAATCGTCCTATTGATAAGCGCTATAAGCTATCAATATAATAGCGTATTGGTGTGATGCCAAGAGTCTAGAGAGACGGGCCGGGTGCAAAAAAGCCCCATTTCCGCCTTGCAGTGCGACAATAGCAGGCTCAATGACAAGTTCCTTTTCCAATCTTTCGCTGGCTGAACCGCTGGCACGCGCCGTGGCCGAAATGGGCTACGAGTCCATGACCCCCATCCAGGAGCAGGCCATTCCGGTGGTTCTGACCGGCCAGGATGTGATGGGCGCAGCCCAGACCGGCACCGGCAAGACGGCGGCCTTCTCGCTGCCGCTGCTGCAGCGCCTGCTCAAGCACGAGAACAGTTCCACTTCGCCCGCGCGCCACCCGGTGCGCGCCCTGGTGCTGTTGCCCACGCGTGAACTGGCCGACCAGGTCGCCCAGCAGGTCGCCCTGTATGCCAAGTACACCAAGCTGCGCAGCACCGTGGTGTTCGGCGGCATGGACATGAAACCCCAGACGCTGGAGCTGAAAAAGGGTGTCGAGGTGCTGGTGGCCACGCCCGGGCGGCTGCTCGACCACATCGAGGCCAAGAACGCGGTGCTGAACCAGGTGGAGTACGTGGTGCTCGACGAGGCCGACCGCATGCTCGACATCGGTTTTCTGCCCGACCTGCAGCGCATCCTTTCGTACCTGCCCAAACAGCGCACCACGCTGCTGTTTTCGGCCACCTTCTCGCCCGAGATCAAGCGCCTGGCAGGCAGCTACCTGCAAAACCCGGTCACCATCGAGGTGGCGCGGCCCAACGAGACCGCGTCCACGGTGGAGCAGCACTTCTACAGCGCCAATGACGAGGGCAAGCGCCACGCCATCCACCAGGTGCTCAAGAGCCGAGGGATCAAGCAGGCCTTCATCTTCGTCAACAGCAAGCTCGGCTGCGCACGCCTGGCCCGCAGCCTGGAGCGCGAAGGCCTCAAGACCACCGCGCTGCACGGCGACAAGAGCCAGGACGAGCGCCTCAAGGCGCTCGAAGCCTTCAAGAGCGGCGAAGTGGACCTGCTGGTCTGCACCGACGTGGCCGCGCGTGGCCTGGACATCAAGGATGTGCCGGCGGTGTTCAACTTCGATGTGCCCTTCAATGCCGAAGACTATGTGCACCGTATCGGCCGTACGGGCCGTGCCGGGGCCTCGGGTCTGGCGGTGACGCTGGTCTCGGGCAGCGATGCGCGCCTGGTGGCCGACATCGAGAAGCTGCTGAAGAAAAAGATCGAGATCGAAGCGCTCGAATACGACGAAGACCAGCCGAACATCCGCAACCAGGGCCGTATCAACGATGGCCGCCGCCACTGGCGCGAGAGCGAGGCGCAAGGGGGCGGCGCCCCCGCGGCGGCGCCAGAGCGCGAGCGCAGTCCGCGTGGGCAGCGCGGCGGCTTCCGTCCGGCGCCCGTCTCGCGCGATCCCTTCTTCGACAAGCCCTACGAGACACCCGCCGAAGAGGTCAAACCCGCCTGGGAAGCGACCGAGCGCGCGGCAACAGGCCGCATCTCGCCCAACATCAAGCCCAAGCGCAAAGTGGCGGCCTTGTTCAAGGCCCCCGACACGGTGGCTTGAGGATTGGAACTTGTCCGTAAATAGGCGGGTTGAGGCTGGCGAGGCGATTCGGGATGGCAGGCAAGGCGCAACACCGCAGCAATGCCCAGTGGCATTGCGAGGATTTGCAACGCCGCCTGGCGCCCGAAGCGGCCGTCAGCCGACCTCGATTATTTGCGGGCAAGTTCTTAATAGAAAAAATGGCCTGAGCGCTTGTCCATCAAGCGTTTCAAGCTATCAAAAACAGAGTTTTTCAGGTGCCTGGCTTGTGCAGGGCATCAAGGCACCTGTGCCTGTGGGCAAGGCACCTGCAGCAGTTCCCGTTCGGCCAGCGTGGCGCCAAAACGCACGGCGCTCAGGGCGCCGCCCCACACACAGCCCGTGTCCAGACCCAGCAGGTCGCTGCGGTTCAGCCATCCCAGCGTGGACCAATGGCCAAAGGCCAGCAGCGTGCCTGCCGTACGGCGCCCCGGAACATCGAACCAGGGCAGCAGGCCCGGCGGCGGGCTGGCGGCACTTTCGGCGCTCTCAAAATCCATCACCCCTTGCGCAGAGCAAAAACGCAGCCGTGTCAGGGCATTGACGATCACGCGCAGGCGGTCGGTACCGGTCAGTGCGTTGTCCCAGTGGTCGGGCTGGTTGCCATACATCTGCTGCAAAAAGGCGGGCAAATCGGGCCCGCGCAGCACGGCGTGCACTTCTTCGGCGAATGCCAGGGTGTCGGCAGCGCTCCAGCCGGGCAGCACCCCGGCATGCACCATCAACAGGGTCTCACCCCCATGCAGGTGCTGGCGGGCCAGGGGCTGCTGGCGCAGCCAGTCCAGCAAGGCCTGGCGGTCCTCGGCCTGCAGGACCGAGGCCAGCGTATCGCGGCGCGAGGGTGTGCGCACGCCATGGGCCGTGGCCAGCAGGTGCAGGTCGTGGTTGCCCAGCAGGCAGCGCAGCGCACCCGCGTGCTGCATGCAGCGGCGCAGCACGGCGGCCGATTCTGGGCCGCGGTTGACGAGGTCGCCCAGCAGGTACACCGTGTCGCGGCTGGGCGAGAAGCCCATTCGGTCCAGCAGGTGCTGCAGGGAAGTGTCGCAGCCCTGCACATCGCCAATACAGTAAAGTGCCATGGTGGTTTTTGTTACATCTGAAGCATGGATTTTCTGCTGATTGCGTTCCTGACCCTGCTCAATGGCGTTTTCGCTATGTCCGAGCTGGCCCTGGCGTCGAGCCGCAAGGCGCGTCTGTCAGCCATGGCGCAAAGTGGTGACAAGGGCGCGCAGGCGGCATTGGGCCTGTTGGAAAATCCTACGCAGTTCCTTTCATCGGTGCAGGTGGGCATCACTTCCATTGGCATGCTCAACGGCATCATCGGCGAGGCGGCGTTCAGTGACGATCTCATGCTGTGGCTGGCGGCCCTGGGCATGCCAGAGCGGCCCGCCAGCATCACCGCCACTGCGCTGGTGGTGACCATCATTACGTTTGTCACCATCGTGTTTGGTGAACTGGTACCCAAGCGCATTGGGCAGTTGTACCCTGAAACCGTGTCGCGCTTTGTCGCCCGGCCCATGGCCTGGGTAGCGCATGCGGCCAAGCCCTTTGTGCGCTTGCTGTCGCTTTCTACACAGGGCGTGTTGGCTGTGCTGCGCGTGGACAACGACGCTGCACGCGCCGTGACCGAGGAAGAAATCGCCGCCAGTCTGGAGGAGGGGCGCGAGGCGGGCGTGATCGAGCAGCATGAACACCAGATGGTGCAGAACGTCTTCCGCCTTGACGACCGGCCGCTGACATCGCTGATGGTGCCGCGCAGTGATGTGCACTGGATCGACGCTGCATGCTCCGTGGCCCAGGCGTTGCAACAGGCCAGTGCAGGCAGCAGCACCGGGGCGCATTCGTGGTACCCGGTGTGTCGGAGCGGGGATCTCATCCCGGACGATGATGGTGAAGGT
>JAPKHH010000012.1:0-49618 GCA_026647025.1 Giesbergeria sp. | reverse complement strand
CACAGCGTAAAAAGGCCGCGTGAACCGTGGGTTAAGAGCTACACGAAACAGGGGCAAGGTCAAAGAGAGTTTTAGAGGGACTCACTTCGCTCAATCAGAAAAAATAGTAGTTAAGCCCTATGTCGAGGGCACGTTCGATAAGGTCTTCCCCCCTGCCGATTAACCGGTCCAGGTGGTCGCGCAAGCGCTTGAGAGCCGACAGGGTGAACGACCGGTTGCACCGTCTCAAAAAAGATAGTGTTCACAATCGAACGTCCGAACCAAGCCTTGTCCCGCCGTTCAATCTGCCAGTTCGTCTGGCTGCTCCTTGAGATCGCCGTCCGTCACGCTGATGGCCGCGTATGACTCAGTTCAGCCTAAAGCGGAAACAGCGCGATTTAGGCTCCCGATACGGGGACTCTCCTGCGGGAATACCCTCCAGAGCCGACTGCGCCACCTTAGTCGTGTCCTGGAGCGCGGCGAGTAACGCCGACCCAACTGGTCGAATATGCCAGCCATGCTGGACGCACTGGTACCCAGATCGGTCTGACCGGGCTGCATGTTTCCGGGCTTGCGTACACGGTGTTCATGGGATCAGAGACTGGGGGCAGTGCCCTCAGGGGGCATCGTTACGATAG
Organism: Giesbergeria sp.; assembly: GCA_026647025.1. Classification (GTDB taxonomy): domain Bacteria; phylum Pseudomonadota; class Gammaproteobacteria; order Burkholderiales; family Burkholderiaceae_C; genus Simplicispira. Next base: position 49,001 of record JAPKHH010000012.1, on the reverse strand, counting down.
CGGTTCATCCTCAGAACACGCCCATGCTTCTGTCACTGCATATCGACCAACAAGCGCCGAATCACTACACCGCTCGGGTACTCGACAACCAAACCTAGGTGGATGAGCTCTTTACCGAGGACATCCAGTCAGCCATCACCCTGGCTGGCCAGGAGGTACGGCGCGATGGGGTTCACATCTGGTACCGGGTGGTGCACCTTCAGCGGCGGTTTTAGAACAACTGACGGTGCTGCCTATGCGTCGGCTTGGCTCGTGAGATCCGGAAGAGGCTGAAGCACTATGAAATGCTGCTGATTCCAGAGTTGCCCGGCCCGCTTCGCAGCATCCAATCCGCGAATGCCGCAAGACTCGAATGTTGGGAATGAACAATCTTCAGATCAGGCCCAACATTGGGGGATCGAGTTGACCCACGGCATATCAAAGCGAGGTGAGTGCTAGGTTTGATGCCCTTGAAGTACGGCAAATAGTCGTCCACGAAAGCCGCAGCACCCAACTGCTCTATAGCAGCAGCTTTGGGACTGCGATCCTCTGTGGAGCGTCCTGTTGCAATCACCCGTTCGATCGGGAATCCAGCATCCCGCAGATTCTGTAAACGTGCGTTCTGGAACTGCGGGCGCAGCGCTGTGACACACACGAGGTTGAATCCAGCATCGTGCAATCGGTGGCAGGCTTGCACTGCATGCTCAACGGCAGGAATCGTGGACCAGAACTGCTCATCCATGCAATCCTTGAAAATTGAGAGCCTCTCACCATCCAGCGCCTCGACTTCCCAGCGGTCCAAGGGCCAATACGCATCCTTGTCCAACTCCTTCGGGAAATACCCAAAAGCACGTTCCCAGAGGTACGCATAGGCCAGACTGTAGTCCAGCAGGACGCCGTCTGCGTCCAGTGCGATGAGAGGACGCGTCGTCATCTGGTTTGTGCCTCACGCAGTTTGGAGAGGTGACGGATGTTCATGGGGAAGATATTACGGGAGCGCGTCGAGAAGTTCCAGCGCTGCCAGGCTACGTGGACGACGTAGCAGGCCCTCATTCTCTACGGCCGTTTGTTGATCGGCCATGGCAAGCCCTTCTGCTGCTTAACTGAGTGCTTCGCTGAGTGATTGCGCCGCGAAAACAGCTTGATCGAGCAGCAGCTAGTTCGGTCGTACACAAAATCCGGAAACTCGTTTTCATCGCCCCAAGGCGATTCACTTTGAGGCGCAGCGGACGTCAGATTTACAGAATTAGCTGACAGCAACCAACCTTGAAGAGTCAGTCACTAAAGTAAAACGTGCCAAATCTACCCAATGGTCGCAATAGTGATCGGCTGAATCCGCGTGGGCACAACGCGGGCACAGAGTGGGCACAACTTGGGCACAAACAAAAACGCCCACTGAAAAGTGGGCGTTTACTGTTAGCGAGAACCGCTATTTTGTTGGTTGCGCGAGAAGGATTTGAACCTCCGACCTTTGGGTTATGAGCCCAACGAGCTACCAGACTGCTCCATCGCGCGGTAAGAGATCAATTATAGCTTACTTTTCTGCACTTGCGCCAGATTCTTGAGCTTCACCTGCTTCGGCGCGGTCAACCAACTCGACCAGCGCCATGGGAGCATTGTCACCAACGCGGTATCCCATTTTCAGGATACGGGTGTAGCCACCTGGACGCGCATTGAAACGCGGACCCAGATCATTGAAAAGCTTTGTCACGCTGTCGCGGTCACGCAGGCGGTCGAAAGCCAGGCGACGGTTGGCCACCGTATCAACCTTGGCCAGGGTGATCATGGGCTCCACCACACGGCGAAGTTCTTTCGATTTCGGCAGAGTGGTCTTGATGACTTCGTGTTCGATCAGCGAATTCATCATGTTACGCAGCATCGCGAGGCGGTGCGAGGTCGTGCGGTTGAGTTTACGAAGGCCGTGTCCGTGGCGCATGGTGCTTATTCCTATATTTTGTTAATTTGAGCAGCCGTATCAGGTACTGCCCAGGCACTTCCTTTGGAGGGAGCCGAATATTATAACTTAACGCTTATCGAGGCCTGCTGGAGGCCAGTTTTCAAGCTTCATTCCCAGTGTGAGGCCACGCGAGGCCAAAACTTCCTTGATTTCATTGAGTGACTTGCGACCCAGGTTCGGGGTCTTGAGCAACTCATTCTCCGTTCGCTGAATGAGATCACCAATGTAGTAAATGTTCTCTGCCTTAAGGCAATTGGCCGAGCGCACGGTAAGTTCGAGTTCATCGACAGGACGCAGCAAGATCGGGTCGAACGTCGCGTTGCTACGCTGGTTTCCTTCGCCAGGGAACACGGGAATGTCACCGCCTTCCAACTGTGCAAATACCGCCAACTGCTCTACCAGGATTTTTGCCGATGCGCGCACAGCATCTTCCGCCGTGATAGCGCCGTTGGTTTCGATTTCAACGACCAGCTTGTCCAAGTCGGTTCGCTGCTCCACACGAGCGCTTTCGACGGTGTAGCTGACCCGCTTGACGGGAGAAAACGACGCATCGAGAACGATACGTCCAATCGACTTCGACGTCTCGTCTGCGAAACGCCGCTGATTGCCAGGAACATAGCCCCGGCCTTTCTCGACCTTGATCTGCATATCGAGCTTGCCACCTTGTGACAAATGCGCAATCACATGATCCGGATTCACAATTTCCACATCATGGGGCGTCTGAATATCGCGCGCTGTCACGACACCATCTCCGTCCTTGCGGAGACTGAGCGTCACTTCGTCACGGTTATGCAACTTGAAAACGACGCCCTTGAGATTCAACAAGATGTTGACAACATCTTCCTGGACCCCATCGATGGAAGAGTACTCATGCAGGACCCCCGCAATCGTCACTTCTGTCGCTGCGTAACCCACCATGGACGAGAGCAGTACCCGTCGAATGGCATTGCCCAACGTGTGACCGTATCCACGCTCGAAGGGCTCCAGCGCAACCTTGGCCCGATTGTGGCCCAGTTGCTCGACGTTGATGGCCTTGGGTTTCAGCAAATTTGTTTGCATGCAGACTTCCTCTCAATACCCCCAGCTCGTTACACCGGTAAGGCTGGTGAAGCGCCCATACCGCGATGCCTTGCGGTACAGGAACGATTTCCTACTGTGATTTCGCGCAATGCTTAGCGCGAGTACAACTCAACGATCAGCGATTCGTTGATATCTGCACCAAATTCGTCGCGATCCGGCACTTTCTTGAAGACGCCCTCAGCCTTGGCCGCATCAACCTCCACCCAGGCAGGCATGCCGACTTGCTGCGCCAGTTCAAGCGCTTCCGTAATACGGCCTTGTTTCTTGGATTTCTCGCGTACGGCGATGACGTCGCCTGCCTTCACCAGGTACGAAGGAATGTTGACGGACTGTCCATTGACGGTCATCGCCTTGTGGGAAACGAGCTGACGAGCTTCTGCACGCGTGGAACCGAAACCCATCCGATACACCACATTGTCCAAGCGGCACTCAAGCAAAGACAGCAAATTGGCGCCCGTGTTGCCTTTACGGCGATCAGCAGCTTCGAAATAGCGGCGGAACTGCTTTTCCAGGATGCCGTACATCCGCTTGACCTTCTGCTTTTCGCGCAATTGCAGGCCGTAGTCCGATGTGCGTGCGCCAGAAGTGCGCCCATGCTGACCGGGCTTGGAATCGAATTTCGACTTATCCGCAATCGAGCGGCGTGCGCTCTTGAGGAACAGGTCCGTGCCTTCGCGGCGGGAAAGTTTGGCCTTGGGGCCGAGATAGCGTGCCACTTGAAGATCCTTCTATGTCAACTTCCGCAAACAATTGCGGGAGCCGCCTGCAGCGACTAATCGGCACAGGCGGCGGTGGGCTTGTAAAAAAGAGTTAGATACGACGGCGCTTTTGAGGACGGCAACCGTTGTGGGGCACTGGCGTCACATCAGAAATAGATGTGATCCGGATGCCCAGAGCGCCAAGAGCGCGCACCGAAGATTCCCGCCCTGGGCCAGGACCCTTGATTTCCACATCCAGGTTCTTGATTCCCTGTTCAATCGCGGCGCGCCCGGCCATTTCAGACGCCACCTGGGCGGCGAAAGGCGTGGATTTGCGTGAACCCTTGAAACCCTGACCACCGGAAGATGCCCAAGACAGTGCGTTACCCTGGCGATCGGTGATCGTGATGATAGTGTTGTTGAACGACGCATGCACGTGGGCAACGCCATCCGAAACGTTCTTACGAACTTTTTTGCGTACGCGCTGTGCCGCGTTATTGGCAGGGGATTTGGCCATATTGATCTTTCAATCTCTTTATTTCTTCAGTGCAGCTGCACCCTTGCGCGGCCCCTTGCGGGTACGTGCATTTGTGCGCGTGCGCTGACCGCGCATGGGCAATCCACGACGATGGCGGAAACCCCGGTAGCAACCGATGTCCATCAAGCGCTTGATGTTCATCGTGGTTTCGCGGCGAAGGTCACCTTCAATGGTGAACTGCGCAATCTGATCACGAATTTTTTCGAGATCACTATCCGTAAGATCTTTGATCTTCTTGGAATAAGCGATGTCGCAAGATTCGCAGATCTTGCGTGCGCGTGTGCGACCAATGCCATAGATGGCGGTCAAGCCAATCTCAGCATGCTGATGCGGCGGAATATTGATACCAGCGATACGTGCCATGTGCGTCCTCTAATGCTCTTTCCTAATCAACCTTGGCGCTGCTTGTGACGCAGGTCCGTGCAGATCACGCGCACCACACCCTTGCGGCGGATGATCTTGCAGTTGCGGCAGATTTTCTTGACCGAAGCCGAAACTCTCATTTCATTCTCCTAAAACCAAATAGCGCTCCGGCAATCTGCCTGAAACACCTTCTGTGCCTGCAGCTCGCGCCAGGCTCTCAACTTTTGAACTGCACCAAGTTTAACCCTGGCACACCGTTAATTTGCAGATCACTCAGTGGCAACAGCCGTCAAGCACCTGCTCCCGACTTGAAATTTGCCTTCTTCAGCAGCGAGTCATACTGCTGAGACATCAGGTAGTTTTGCACCTGCGCCATGAAATCCATGGTGACCACCACAATGATCAACAACGATGTACCGCCAAAATAAAATGGCACGTTGTATTTAATAATCAAGAACTCAGGCAACAAACACACAAAGGTGATGTAGATCGCGCCGATCAATGTCAGACGCAGCAAAATCTTGTCGATATAGCGTGCAGTCTGTTCGCCAGGCCGGATACCAGGGATAAATGCGCCACTTTTCTTCAGGTTATCTGCTGTTTCACGACTATTGAAGACAAGTGCCGTGTAGAAAAAGCAGAAGAAAATGATAGCGGCTGCATAAAACATGACGTACACAGGCTGGCCTGGTGTAAGTGCACCCGAAATATCCTTTAACCAGCGCATGGACTCACCGGCGCTAAACCAATTCACAACCGTCGCGGGCAGCAAAATAATAGATGACGCGAAGATCGGAGGGATCACGCCCGCCATATTCAACTTCAGAGGAAGATGCGAAGACTGTCCACCATAGACTTTGTTGCCTACCTGTCGCCGCGCATAATTCACAAGTATCTTCCGCTGCCCACGTTCTACGTAGACAACAAAATACGTCACCAAACCCACTACCAGTACGATGAAAATGGCTGCAACAATACTCATTGCGCCCGTACGCACTAACTCCAGCAGGCCACCGATGGAACTAGGCAAACCGGCTGCGATACCTGCAAAAATCAGAATCGATATGCCATTTCCCAAACCACGCTCCGTGATTTGCTCGCCCAGCCACATCAGGAACATGGTTCCCGCCGTAAGACTGACCACCGCAGTCATGCGGAATCCAAAACCAGGAACAAGCACCAGACCAGCCGAACTTTCCAGCGCTACAGCGATACCTAGCGACTGAAAGATAGCAAGCCCCAGAGTACCATAGCGGGTATATTGGGTAATCTTTCGACGTCCAGCTTCACCCTCTTTTTTCAGCTGCTCAAACGTAGGAACTGCATAGGTCATGAGTTGCATGATGATCGATGCCGAGATATACGGCATGATCCCCAATGCAAATACGGTAAAACGCGAAAGCGCCCCACCAGAAAACATATTGAACAAATTCAATATGCCTTGCTGACCACTGAACAATTGCTTGAGTTGGGCCGGATCGATACCAGGCACGGGAATATGCGCCCCAATGCGGTATACGACCAGCGCCAGCAGCAGAAAAACCAGTCGACGACGCAAATCGCCGTACTTGCCGGTTTTTGCTATTGATGCTGCGCTAGTTGCCACAAGTGCCTTCCTTATCGAAGCTTCAGGCCACCGAGCCGCCGGCGGCCTCGATCGCAACCTTGGCTGCCGCTGTCGCACCGATACCGTTCAGCTTGACTGCCGAACCGATTGCTCCAGTGTTGATCACCTTCACAACCTTGGCATTCTGCGCGACCAGACCCGCCTGCTTCAGAGCAAGCATGTCAACCTCTGCCAAACCCAACTGGGTCAGAGCAGTCAACGTGACTTCGGCATTGAATTTCAACGTTTGCGACTTGAAACCACGCTTGGGGAGACGGCGCTGCAGCGGCATTTGACCGCCTTCGAAGCCAACCTTGTGATATCCACCCGAACGTGACTTCTGCCCTTTATGGCCACGACCAGCCGTCTTGCCAAGTCCAGAGCCAATGCCCCGACCCACGCGACGTTTGGCGTGTTTTGCACCATCCGCAGGCTTGATGTTATTGAGTTCCATCATTGACCTCTCAGAGGATTTTGACCAGATAACTGATCTTGTTGATCATGCCGCGCACCGCAGGTGTATCCTGCAACTCGCTGACACTGTTCAGCTTGCGCAGACCCAGGCCGCGCACAGTGGCGCGATGGGATACCTTGGTTCCGATGGGGCTGCGCACCAGCTGAATCTTCACGGTTTGTTGTGTAGACATTGTCCAGACTCCTGTCAGGCGAAGAGGTCTTCGACCGACTTACCGCGCTTCGATGCCACTTCCGCCGGTGTGGTGGAATTGGTGAGCGCGTCAAATGTGGCACGAACCATGTTGTAGGGATTGGATGAGCCGTGGCTTTTGGCCACAATGTCGGTCATTCCCATCACTTCGAAAACGGCGCGCATCGGGCCGCCGGCAATGATGCCAGTACCCTTGGGGGCGGGTGCCATCATGACGTGGGCCGCACCATGGTGCCCCGTCACCTGGTGGTGAATGGTGCCGTTCTTGAGAGACACCTTCACCATATTGCGACGAGCCTCTTCCATTGCCTTTTGAACAGCAGCAGGCACTTCCTTGGATTTGCCCTTGCCCATGCCCACACGGCCATCGCCATCACCAACAACGGTCAGGGCAGCAAAACCAAGAATGCGACCGCCCTTCACGACTTTGGTGACGCGGTTGACCGCAATCATCTTCTCGCGCATGCCGTCGTCACGACCTTCGTCTTGCACTCGGGGTTGAAATTTAGCCATTTTTTATTCCGTTCCGCTTAGAACTGCAGACCCGCTTCACGTGCGGCGTCGGCAAGAGCCTTGACGCGGCCATGATAGGCAAAACCTGCGCGATCAAATGCAACCTTCTCCACGCCTGCCTGCTTGGCTTTTTCGGCAATTCGCTTGCCAATGATCTGCGCAGCAGCGGCGTTGCCGCCCTTGCCGACGCCGCCCAGTGCTGCACGCACGTCGGCTTCGGCGGTCGAGGCGCTGGCAAGCACTTTGCTGCCATCGCCGGAAATCACGGTTGCATAGATATGGAGATTCGTACGGTTGACAGTCAGTCGCGCTACGCCTTGCTGTGCAATGCGAATGCGTGTCTGACGGGCCCGACGAAGACGCTGCTCTTTCTTGGTCAACATGTTGCAGCTCCTTATTTCTTCTTGGTCTCTTTGATCGTGATCTTTTCGTCCGCATAACGGATTCCCTTGCCCTTGTAAGGCTCGGGCGGACGAACCGCACGGATCTCTGCAGCAATTTGGCCCACGCGCTGGCGGTCTGCGCCCTTGACGACTACTTCTGTAGGCGTAGGGGTTGCAACGGTGATACCAGCAGGCATCTCAAAATTGACAGGGTGCGAATAGCCTACTGCCAAATTGAGCTTGGAACCGGAAGCGGAAGCCTTGTAGCCCACGCCCACCAGGCTGAGCTTTTTCTCAAAGCCTTTGCTGACGCCAATCACCATGTTGTTTACCAACTGGCGAATCGTGCCACTCATGGCATTGGCTTCACGCGATTCATTGGCTGGTGCAAAACTCAGCTTGCCGTCGTTGCTGGACACCGTGACCAGCAAATTCTGAGCCAACGACAATGAACCCCCAGAGCCCTTGACAGAGATCTGGTCATCTTTAATCGACACATCCACACCAGCGGGGATGGTCACAGGCATTTTTCCTACTCGGGACATTTCAGTTACTCCTCAATGCCGCGGTTAGGCCACGTAGCAAAGCACTTCGCCACCGACCCCGGTAGCACGCGCTTTACGATCAGTCATGACGCCTTTGGGGGTGGTGACAATAGCCACACCCAGACCGTTCATCACTTGTGGAATGGAATCACGGCCCTTGTACACGCGCAAGCCAGGGCGGCTGACGCGCTCAATGCGCTCGATCACCGGACGCCCGGCGTGGTACTTCAGGGCAATTTCAATTTCAGATTTGCCGCCATCGGTCTTGACCTGAAATCCGTCAATATACCCTTCGTCCTTCAGCACCTGGACGATAGCAGTCTTCACCTTGGAAGACGGCACCACCACGGTTGCCTTGGAGACCATTTGGGCATTGCGGATGCGGGTCAACAGGTCAGCGATAGGATCACTCATGCTCATGTTGTATCTCTCCTGCCTGCTTACCAGCTGGCCTTGGTGACACCCGGGATGTCGCCAGCAAAGGCCAGCTCGCGAATCTTGGCGCGAGCCAGACCGAACTGACGGAAGGTGCCACGGGGACGACCCGTGATTGCACAGCGGTTGCGTTGACGCGTCGGGTTGGCGTTGCGGGGAAGCTTCTGCAAACCCAGACGGGCTGCCTCACGCTCTTCATCGCTGCGCTTTGCGTCGGTCGCGACAGCCTTGAGCTCAGCGTATTTCGCTGCATACTTGGCTGCCAACTTTTCGCGCTTGAGTTCGCGCTGGATCAATGCTACTTTAGCCATACGCCGCCTCAGTTCTTGAACGGGAAACGGAAACCCGTGAGCAGTGCCTTGCACTCTTCATCGGTCTTTGCCGTCGTGGTGATGCTGATATTGAGGCCGCGCAACGCGTCAACCTTGTCGTACTCGATCTCAGGAAAAATGATCTGCTCTTTGACGCCGATGTTGTAATTTCCACGACCATCGAAAGAACGACCAGAAATACCCCGGAAGTCCCGCACACGCGGCAGGGCCACGGTAACGAAACGATCGAGAAATTCATACATCTGGACACCGCGCAGCGTCACCATGCAGCCAATCGCTTGCTCTTCACGGATTTTGAAACCAGCGATAGCCTTCTTGGCCTTGGTGACCACGGGCTTCTGGCCCGCAATCTTGGACAAATCGGAAACTGCGTGTTCCATGACCTTTTTATCAGCCACAGCTTCGCTCACACCCATATTGAGCGTGATCTTGCTGAGACGCGGAACCTGCATGGGCGACGTGTACCCGAACTGCTTCATGAGTTCAGGTGCGACTTTTTCGCGGTAGTGTTGTTGGAGTCGTGCCATTCTTTACCCCTTAGGCCGTCTTGATTTCAGCGCCGCTGGACTTGTATACGCGAACCCGCGAACCATCCGCCTGCACCTTGATGCCGACGCGGTCAGCCTTACCCGTGGCAGCGTTATAAATTGCCACATTGGATTGGTGAATCGGCATAGCCTTTTCAACGATGCCGCCTGTCGTACCCTTCATAGGATTCGGCTTGACATGCTTCTTCACGAGGTTGATGCCGTCGATGACCACATGCGAGTCATCCTTGCGCAGCGACACCGTGCCACGCTTACCCTTATCGCGCCCAGTGAGCACAACGATTTCGTCGCCCTTGCGAATCTTGTTCATCGCACTGTCCTTAGAGAACTTCAGGAGCCAGCGACACGATCTTCATGAACTTTTCGTTGCGCAGTTCGCGCGTCACGGGTCCAAAGATGCGGGTACCAATAGGCTCCAGCTTTGCATTGAGCAACACCGCAGCGTTGCCATCGAATTTCACGAGCGAGCCATCACCGCGGCGAATGCCCTTGGCGGTACGCACCACCACAGCACTATAAATCTCGCCCTTCTTGACGCGCCCACGCGGTGCAGCCTCTTTGACGCTGACCTTGATGATGTCGCCCACACTTGCATAGCGTCGCTTGGACCCACCCAGCACCTTGATGCACAGGACGGACTTCGCGCCGGTGTTGTCGGCAACGTCTAACCGAGTTTCTGTCTGGATCATTTCAATATTCCCAACTTGCACCAGAAGCCACGTACCCCGACATTTTCGGAAGCACCTGGCAGCCAGTCAGTCTTGGGCCCGTCGTCCACCCTGCAAACCATTTGCAGGGCTTTCCTGGGCAGAATTTCGCTGATTTCTTAGCGAAGCCTGCAATTCTGACAAAAGATCACAGGCTCGTCAAGCATTTTTGAGGATACGACCTAATTCGGCAAATGCAGATACTGCTCCGCCAGGGAAACAAAGGCCGCATGTTGCGGGTCGCGACCCGTTTCCTGTTGCAGGATTTCCGCCACATCGGAGGCCATCGCGGCAGCTTGGCGGGCATTCAGAAAGAGGACGCGCCACCGCCGCGCAAGCACATCTTCGACCGTACGCGCGTATTCGTATCTTGCGGCAAATCGCACCATGGCTTCGTTCACACCCTCCCCCAGATCGCGCCCAGCTCCCGGCAGCTGGCGCGCAAAATCGGCTTCGTTGCCGTAGGAATGCCAGCCCTGGGCATCACACATGCGATGCCGAACGGGTTCCGCAGGAGAACCCACGAGCGGCAAATGTGTCGTCACTCCAGCAGGGCGCTGCTCCAGCAACCCGCTGGTAAAGCACTTTTGCAGGACATCTTCGGCCATCGCCCGATAGGTGGTCCACTTGCCGCCAGTCACAGTCACCAGGCCACTGCGGCTGGCAAGCACTGTGTGTTCTCGACTCAGACTCTTGGTATTGTTGCCGTCATCGTCCTGCGGCTTGACCAAGGGACGCAGCCCCACCCAGATGCTGCGAATGTCCTCTGGCCGGGGCGCCTTGCGCAGATAGCGCGCAGATTCCCGGAGGATGAACGCCATTTCTTCCGGGAAGGGTTCCGGTTCGCGTTCCAGGTCGTTGCGCGGACTATCTGTGGTACCCAGGATGACCTTGCCTAGCCAAGGCACGGCAAACAACACCCGGCCATCCGCCGTCTTGGGCACCATCAGCGCGTGATCGGATGCGAGGAATTCCCGGTCTACCACCACGTGTACTCCCTGGCTGGGCGCTACGATGGGCAGGACGGGGCGCCCTGTCGCCTCGCCGTCCTGCTGGCGCAGTGCATCGACCCACACCCCTGTCGCGTTCACGATACAGCGGGCGCGCAGGGTGTGACGGGTACCGGTCTCCGTGTCTTCGCACACCACGCCATTGACGCGGCCATTTGTGTGCAGCAACTCGCGTGCTGCACAGTAATTCACCAAAAGAGCACCATTGAGCGCTGCGGTGCGTGCCAGCGCCAGGGCCAGGCGTGCGTCGTCGAACTGCCCGTCCCAATACTTGACCCCGCCTTTGAGACCCTGCGCTCTCACGGTTGGCAGGCACTGCAGTGTGCGTGCCGTCCCCAGAAATTCGGTCGAACCCAGCCCTGCCTTGCCCGCCAGGGCGTCGTACATTTTCAATCCGACGCCATAGAAAGGAGCCTCCCAGCAGTGGTAGGAAGGCATGACAAATGCCAGCGGTTGGGCCAGGTGGGGCGCATTTTTCAGCAAGGTCGTGCGTTCGTGCAATGCCTCGCGTACAAGGGCAATATTCCCCTGTGCCAGATAACGAACGCCGCCGTGCACCAGTTTAGTGGCCCGTGATGACGTTCCCTTCGCAAAGTCGTGCGATTCGACCAGCGCGACGCTGAAGCCTCGTACCGCGGCGTCCAGCGCCACACCCAGACCTGTGGCGCCTCCACCAATAATGACCAGATCGAATGTGTGCTGCTCTCCGAGGCGACCCATCAGGTCGGCACGGACGGTCGGCAAAGGGGGGTGTGCTGTGGTCATGGTGGGATTGCATCCATGCGCATCGGTATCAAATTGGTGTGGCTTCATCCCCGCTCCACCGGGGAGCGGGGGAAGCAATGCGTGGCCGCAAAGCCACGGAATTGCCTGCTGGATCAGGCGCTCAGCGCACCTTGCCTTCCTTCCATGCCTGCAGCAGCTTGCCGTAGGCAATGGTCTCTCCCTTCGGCTTTTCGTTGGCGAGCTTGGCCCATGGCGCCTGTTTGTCGCTCAGCCACTTCTTGGGGTCTTCCTTCTTGTTGAGCTTGGGCGCGCAGCGTTCCATGCCTGCGCGCTCCAGGCGTGCCATCACCTGATCCATCTCTTCGGCCAGCGTATCCATGGCGCCCTGCGGGGTCTTCTCGCCGGTCACCGCCTGGGCCACGTTCTTCCACCACAACTGGGCCAACTTGGGGTAGTCAGGCACGTTGGTACCGGTGGGCGTCCAGGCGACGCGTGCCGGGCTGCGGTAGAACTCCACCAGACCGCCGAGCTTGGGCGCCATGTCGGTCATGGCCTTGCTCTGGATGTCCGATTCGCGGATAGGCGTCAGACCCACCACGGTTTTCTTGAGGGAAGTGGTCTTGGCGGTGACGAACTGTGCATACAGCCACGCAGCAGCCGTGCGATTGGCATCATGGTCCTTGAAGAAGGTCCATGAGCCGACGTCCTGGTAGCCGTTCTGCATACCTTGCTTCCAATACGGGCCATTGGGACCTGGGGCCATGCGCCACTTGGGCGTGCCGTCGGCGTTCACCACAGGCAGGCCGGGTTTGGTCATGTCGGCCGTGAAGGCGGTGTACCAGAAGATCTGCTGCGCGATCTGGCCCTGGGCAGGTACGGGTCCAGCTTCGCCGAAGGTCATGCCGGTGGCCTCCTTGGGCGCGTACTTCTTCATCCAGTCCACGTATTTGGTGAGCGCATAGACGGCTGCGGGCGAGTTGGTGGCACCACCCCGGGCCACGGAGGCGCCCACCGGCGTGCACTTGTCGTCAGCCACCCGGATGCCCCACTCATCGACAGGCATGCCGTTGGGAATCCCCTTGTCGGCGGTACCGGCCATGGAAAGCCAAGCGTCAGTGAAGCGCCAACCCAGGGATGGATCCTTCTTGCCGTAGTCCATGTGGCCGTAGATGGCCTTGCCGTCGATGTTCTTCACGTCATTGGTGAAAAACTCGGCAATGTCTTCATAGGCGCTCCAGTTCAGGGGGACACCCAGGTCATAGCCATATTTGGCCTTGAACTTGTCTTTCAGATCCTTGCGGTCAAACAGATCGGCCCGGAACCAGTACAGATTGGCAAACTGCTGGTCGGGCAACTGGTAGAGCTTGCCGTCAGGTGCGGTGGTGAAGCTGGTGCCGATGAAGTCCTTGAGATCCAGTCCCGGATTGGTGAACTCCTTGCCTGCGCCAGACATGTAGTCGGTCAGACTCATGATCTTGCCGTAGCGGTAGTGCGTGCCGATCAGGTCGGAGTCGGAGATCCAGCCGTCGTAGATCGACTTGCCCGACTGCATGGAGGTCTGCAGTTTCTCGACCACGTCGCCTTCCTGGATCAGGTCGTGCTTGACCTTGATCCCCGTGATTTCCTCGAACGCCTTGGCAAGGGTCTTGGATTCGTATTCGTGCGTGGTGATGGTTTCCGACACCACCGAAATCTCCTTGACCCCTTTGCCTTGCAGCTTTTTGGCGGCATCAATGAACCACTTCATTTCCGCCATCTGCTGATCCTTGCTCAGCGTGGATGGCTGGAATTCGCTGTCGATCCATTTCTTGGCCTCAGCCTCCCCGGCCCAGGCGGCCTGGCCCAGGGCCAGTGCGGCTGCGGCAAATGCGACTGCCTTCAATTGAACCTTCATCACTTGTCTCCTCATTGGGCCTCCCCTTTTACAAATGAACCCCGGCCGCGGGGGAGGAACGGGCCGGATTTCTCGAGAACTTCAGGCCTTGCGCATGACGACGACCAGCGCTGCCATCGACAACACGAGGCTGATCCACACCGAGGGAGCGGTTTCCAGCGAAAACCACTGCATCATTTTTTCGCCCAGCCCCACCCAGGCCAGGTTGATGTAGGCCGCCGTCAGCAACCCGATGAAAAGCCGATCGCCACGTGTCGTCTCGATCGGCAAGAACCCCTTGCGCAGCACAGTGGGTGACCTGATTTCCCACACTGTCATGCCCACCAGCATGAGCACGATGCAGACAAAAAAAACAGCCACTGGCGTGGTCCAGGCCATCCACTCAAACATGGGAATCCCCTTTGATCCGTTGGAAACAGCGCTCAAGGCCTGTCTCGTTCATACCCGTCACACCCGGCCCATCGCGAAACCCTTCGCGATGTAATGCCGCACAAACCAGATGACGATGGCGCCCGGCACGATGGTGAGCACCCCCGCAGCTGCCAGCGTGGCCCAATCCATGCCCGACGCACTGACCGTGCGTGTCATGGTCGCCACGATGGGCTTGGCATTCACGCTGGTCAGGGTTCGCGCCAACAGCAGTTCGACCCAGCTGAACATGAAGCAGAAGAACGCCGCGACCCCGACGCCTGCCTTGATCAGCGGCAGGAAGATGGTGAGAAAGAAGCGGGGAAAGGAGTAGCCATCGATGTAGGCGGTCTCATCGATTTCACGGGGAATGCCGCTCATGAAGCCCTCCAGGATCCACACGGCCAGAGGCACGTTGAACAACAAATGCGCCAGTGCCACCGCCAGGTGCGTATCCATGAGGCCCACCGTGGTGTAAAGCTGGAAAAACGGCAGCAGGAACACGGCAGGCGGCGTCATGCGGTTGGTCAGCAGCCAGAAAAACACATGCTTGTCGCCCAGAAACTGGTAGCGCGAGAAAGCATAGGCCGCTGGCAAGGCCACGGTCAGCGAAATCGCCATGTTGATGGCGACGTAGATCAGGCTGTTGATGTAGCCCGAATACCACGAAGGATCGGTGAAGATGGTCTTGTAGTTGGCCCAGGTGAAGTGCTGGGGCCAGAACGAGAAGTGGGACAGAATTTCCTCGTTCGTCTTGAAGCTCATGTTGATCATCCAGTAGATGGGCAACACGGCAAAAATCAGGTACGCGACGAGGAAAAGCGTGCGCTTCTGGAATCGTTTTTCATTCATGACCGGCCCCTTGTGCATCGGCGGTTCCCATGCGCTGCATCCAGTTGTAAAGAATGAAGCACATCAGCAGGATGATGAGAAAGTAGATCAGCGAGAAAGCGGCGGCAGGCCCGAGATCGAACTGCCCCACCGCCTTTTGCGTGAGGTACTGCGACAGGAACGTTGTGGCATTGCCCGGGCCACCGCCTGTCAGCACGAAGGGCTCTGTGTAGATCATGAAACTGTCCATGAAGCGCAACAGCACTGCGATCATCAGCACGCCACGCATCTTGGGCAACTGGATGTAACGAAACACAGCCAGCTTGCTCGCCCCATCGATCCGCGCGGCCTGGTAGTACGCATCAGGAATGCTGCGCAGGCCGGCAAAACACAGCAATGCAACCAGCGGAGTCCAGTGCCAGACATCCATCACCAGCACCGTGATCCAGGCATGGGTGGCGTCCCCGGTGTAGCTGTAGTCGATCCCCATCTTTTGCAGCGTGAAACCGAGCAGGCCAATGTCGGCGCGCCCATAGATCTGCCAAATTGTTCCGACCACATTCCAGGGAATCAGCAGCGACAGCGCCACCACCACCAGAACGGCCGAGGACTTCCACCCCTGCGACGGCATGGACAGCGCCAGCAGGATGCCCAGCGGGATTTCCACCAGCAGCACGGCCAGAGAGAACGTGATCTGCCGCCACAGCGCCGAATGCAATTCCTCATCGCGCATCACCGCGGCAAACCATTCCACGCCCACAAACACGCGGCGCTCGGGCGAAATGATGTCCTGCACCGAGTAGTTCACCACCGTCATCAGGGGAATGATGGCCGAGAAGGCCACGCACAAAAGCACCGGAAGAATCAGGAACCAGGCTTTCTGGTTCACGGGCTTGGTCGTACCGCTCATACCTGCGCTCCCGAAGGCTGAACATGTGCCGCTGCGTGTGAAACAGGCATGAGAAAATCGGCGGTGCGCCCCGCCAGGACTACTCCGCAACCAAGGACATCGCCCCCTTTCCAGGGGACAGCCGTATAGCGGTTCAGGGGGTGGTGCGTCATGGCAGCAACTCCTCGTTTTGGTAGAAACAGGTGTGTTCACCCAGCACCTGCAGCCAGATCGGGGCTCCAGCCGAAGGCAGACGCTGCTCGGCGGCAAAGCGCGCCTTGATCTGGTGCGAGCCCACCTGCGCGGTCAGCATGAAATAGGTGCCAATGTCCTGCACACGTGAGACGGTGCACGGCAGCGCACCCGGCTCGCCCGGTTGCGCCAAAGAGAGATATTCGGGCCGCACGCCCACCTGCAGCGCGCCTGTCGGCAGCGTGCGCAACGTTGGCAGTTCCAGCGCATGTCCGGCCACCTGCAAGCGCCCGGCGTCAACCTGCGCAGGCAGGAAGTTCATGCCGGGCGAACCAATGAAATGCCCGACAAACACATGCTGAGGCCGTTCAAACAAGGCATCGGCCGAACCCACCTGCACGGCACGCCCGCGCGTCATCACCACCACCTGGTCTGCAAAAGTCAGCGCCTCGACCTGGTCGTGCGTCACGTAGATCAACGTGAGCTTGAGTTCGTGGTGGATCTGCTTGAGCTTGCGCCGCAACTGCCACTTGAGGTGCGGATCAATCACGGTAAGAGGCTCGTCAAACAGCACGGCCGCCACATCCGAACGCACCAGCCCCCGGCCCAGCGATATCTTTTGCTTGGCATCGGCCGACAGGCCTGCCGCACGCTGATCGAGCTGCCCGCTCATCTCCAGCATCTCGGCAATCACGCCCACGCGTTGGCGGATCTGGTCCTCGGGCACCTTGCGGTTGCGCAAGGGGAAAGCCAGGTTTTCGGCCACCGTCATCGTGTCGTAGATCACCGGAAACTGGAACACCTGGGCGATGTTGCGATGCTGGGGACTCTTGCGCGTCACATCGTTGCCGTCGAACAGCACCTTGCCATGCGAAGGCGCAAGCAGGCCCGACATGATGTTGAGCATGGTCGTCTTGCCGCAGCCCGAGGGCCCCAGAAGGGCGTAGGCACCACCATCCTCGAATTCCATCTTCAGCGGCAGCAGCGCGTAGTCGCTGTCGTGCTGCGGGTTCGGCTTGTACGAATGCGCCAGGTCGAGCGTAATGTGCGCCATGTCAAATCCTCCCTGCACGCTGAGGCGCCAGCAACAGGCCGCCATTGCCGCCAAAGACGTAGACCTGCTCCGGACTGAAGTACAGCGTGACCGCGGCCCCCAGATCAAAGTAGTGCACCCCCGTGACCTGGGCAACGAGGTCTCCCAGGGGCGTCGCCGCATGCACAAAGGTGTCGGAGCCGGAAATCTCAGCCAATTCCACCGTACCTTGTACGGAAACATCGCCGGGGCGCGCATGTACACGCAGGGCGCTGGCGCGCACCCCTACGGTCAGATGGGCGCGGGCCATCTCCGCCAGCGGCCTGGGCAGCGTCAGTTCCACCCCCCCCGGCAGGTGCAAGCCCTGCGCCGTGGCCGTTGCTTCGACCAGGTTGATGGGCGGATCACTGAAAGCACGCGCAACGCGCAACGAGCAGGGCTCATGGAACACATCAGCCGTCGGGCCATACTGCAGCAGTCGCCCCTCGTCCAGCACGGCGGTATAGCCCCCGAGCAACAGCGCCTCGGCCGGTTCGGTCGTCGCGTACACCACAGTGGACTGCCCCGCAGCAAACAGTTGTGTCAGTTCCTCGCGCAGCTCTTCGCGCAGCTTGTAGTCCAGATTCACCAGGGGCTCATCCAGCAACATGAGCGGAGCCCCTTTGGCCAAAGCCCGGGCCAACGCCACGCGTTGCTGCTGCCCCCCCGAAAGTTCGGCCGGCAAGCGGTCCAGGAACATCTCGATGTGCAGTCGTTCGGCCAGTTCGTGCACACGCGCCTGCATGTTTTTTTCGCCGCGCAGCTTGAGCGGCGACGCAATGTTGTCCGCCACGCTGAGTGACGGGTAGTTGATGAACTGCTGGTACACCATGGCCACATTGCGGTGACGCACCGGTGTGCCGGTGACATCCTGGCCGTCCACCCGCACCCGTCCGCTACTGGGCGCATCCAGCCCCGCCATGATGCGCATCAAACTGGTTTTGCCAGCCTGGGTTGCGCCCAGCAAGACCGTCACGGCGTTGCTGTGCAGTGCAAGATCCATCTCGTACAGCCAGGTTTGCGCACCCACCTTCTTGCTGATGCGCTCGAGTACCAGCTCCATTGCTTGACCTTTCCTGCGGCACGCGTTTCCCCGCTCTTTTGTCACCCAGGGGTTGTGCCGCAGCATGTTGATTTTCGTATTTTTTCATTTTTGTTCTTTTTTGTTCGAAATGTATCAAGGTTAACCCTTAATTGATTCCTTTTTTTTCGATTTACAGTAAACCCAACCACCACCCACCCCACCAGCCCCGCGTGAACACCAATCCCAGACAACTGCTTTTGCTTGAAGAAGTCCGCGCCCGCCAGTCGGCCACGGTGGAAGAACTCGCCGAAACCCTGGGCGTGACCCTGCAAACCGTGCGGCGCGATGTGCAGCGCCTGTCCGAGCACGGGCTGCTCACCCGTTTCCATGGAGGGGTGCGCATGCCGGGCTCCACGGTGGAGAACATCGCCCACACCCAGCGCGAAACGCTCAACTCCGACGGCAAGGCCCGCATTGCACGGGCCGTGGCCCAAAGGGTACCCAACAACTGCTCGCTGATCCTCAATATCGGGACCACCACCGAAGCCATCGCCAAGGCGCTGCTCAAGCACCAGGGCCTGCGCGTCATCACCAACAACCTCAACGTCGCGGCCATCCTGTGCAGCAACCCCGATTTCGAGGTCATCGTGGCCGGTGGCGTGGTGCGCTCGCGCGACCGGGGTATCGTGGGCGAAGCCGCCGTGGACTTCATTCGCCAGTTCCGGGTGGACATCGCCATCATTGGCATCTCGGGGATCGAGGACGACGGCTCGCTGCGCGACTTCGACTACCGCGAGGTGAAAGTGGCGCAAACCATCGTGGAGCACGCCCGCGAAGTCTGGCTGGCCGCCGACCACAGCAAGTTCAACCGCCCCGCCATGGTGCGCCTGGCCACCCTGGACCAGATCGACCGCCTGTTTACCGATGCGCCCCCGCCTGCGCCCTTCCCGGCCCTGTTGGAAAGCGCCGACGTCGAACTGGTGCTGGCCGCACCCTGATTCCCCGGCGCTCCCCGGGGCGCCCACCCACTGACACACCATGACCTACCTGCTCGCCCTCGACCAAGGCACCTCCAGTTCCCGCAGCATCGTGTTCGACGAACGCGGCCACATCGTGGCCCAGGCACAGCTCGAACTTCCCCAGATCTACCCCCGCCCGGGCTGGGTGGAACATGATCCGATGGAAATCTGGCGCACCCAGCTTGCCACGGCGCGTGCAGCGCTGCAGCAGGCAGGCATCACCGCCCGCGAGATCCGGGCCGTCGGCATCACCAACCAGCGTGAAACCACCGTGCTGTGGAACCGCAAGACCGGGCAGCCCGTGCACCACGCCATCGTCTGGCAGGACCGGCGTGCCGAGCCCGCCTGCGCGCAGCTGCGCGAGCAGGGCAAGGCGGACACCATCCAGTCCAAGACCGGGCTGCTGATCGATGCCTACTTCTCGGGCACCAAACTGCAATGGCTGCTGGACAACGTGCCCGGTGCGCGCGATGCGGCCGAGCGCGGTGAACTGGCCTTTGGCACGGTCGACAGCTGGCTGATCTGGCAGTTGACCCATGGCCAGGTGCACGTGACGGATGTGAGCAACGCCGCGCGCACCATGCTGCTCAATGTGCACACCAACCAGTGGGACGACGAACTGCTGTCGCTGCTGCGCATTCCCAAGGCGCTGATGCCCGAGGTGTTGCCGTCCAGCGCCCACTTTGGCGACATTGCGGCCGACCTGCTGGGCCACGCCATCCGTATCGGCGGTGTGGCGGGTGACCAGCAAAGCGCGCTGTTTGGCCAGGCCTGCTTCACTGCGGGCATGGCCAAGAACACCTATGGCACGGGCTGCTTCATGCTCATGCACACGGGCCACACGTTCCAGACCAGCCAGAACGGCCTGCTGACCACCAGCGCAGCGCAAGCCACCACGCACCCCGAGTTCGCCATGGAAGGCAGCGTGTTCGTCGGCGGCGCCGTGGTGCAGTGGCTGCGCGACGGCCTGCGCGCCATCTCCAGCAGCAGCGAGGTCGAACCCCTGGCACTGTCTGTGCCCGATTCCGGCGGCGTGATGATGGTGCCGGCCTTCACCGGCCTGGGCGCACCGTACTGGCAACCCGACGCACGCGGCACCATCACCGGTCTGACGCGCGGCACCACGCTGGCCCACATTGCCCGCGCAGCCCTCGAAAGCATCGCCTACCAGAGCGCCGCCCTGCTGCTGGCCATGAGCCGCGATGCCGTGGCCGCCGGTGGCGCGCCGGTGAGCGAGTTGCGTGTGGACGGTGGCGCTTGCATCAACGACCTACTGATGCAATTCCAGGCCGATCTGCTGGGCATCCCGGTGGTGCGCCCCGCCGTGATCGAAACCACCGCACTGGGTGCGGCCTCCCTGGCAGGGCTGTCCAGCGGGGTGTATGGCAGCACGGCCGAACTCTCGCAGCTGTGGCGCGCCGAGCGCCGCTTTGTGCCCACACTGGGCGCTGCGCGTGCGCAGGAACTGATGGAAAACTGGGAGCATGCCGTGCGCCAGACCACACTGGCCTGATCCGTGCCCGTGGGCAGCGCATGCTGCCGATGCCGCTACCATGGCGGGCTCCACAGCAGCACCGGCACCGCACCATGAGCCAGACATCCGACCCCGCAGCCTCCCCCCCTCTGCCCGTGATCGCCTTCATCGGCGGCGGCAACATGGCCAGTGCCATCATTGGCGGGCTGATCCGCCAGGGCCACCCCGCCCACCAGATCGAGGTGGTTGAGCCCTGGGAGGAAGCCCGGGCCGCACTGCAAAAGAACTTTGGCATCCAGGCGCAGGCAACGGCCAGCCCGGCGCTGGCGCGTGCGGGCATCGTGGTCTGGGCCGTCAAGCCGCAAACCTTCAAGGACGCCGCCGCGCAGGCGCGAGCGCACACGCTGCATGCACTGCACCTGAGCGTGGCCGCAGGCATCCGGTCTGACAGCATCGCCCAGTGGCTGGGCAGCGACTGCATCGTGCGCACCATGCCCAACACCCCTGCGCTCGTCGGCAAGGGCATGAGTGCGCTGTATGCCCGCGCAGGCGTCAGCACCGCGCAGCGCCAGAGCGTGGAGGCCATCATGGCCATCACGGGCGAGTTCCTGTGGGTGAACGATGAGCAGCAGCTCGACGCTGTCACCGCCCTGTCCGGCTCCGGCCCGGCCTACGTGTTCTACTTTCTGGAAGCCATGGCGCGCGCGGGCACGGCCATGGGGCTGACACCCGCCCAGGCCCACCAGCTGGCAGTGGGCACCTTTGTGGGCGCCTCCGAGCTGGCGCGCCGCTCCGACGAGCCCCCCGAAGTGCTGCGCCAGCGCGTCACCTCCAAGGGCGGCACCACCTACGCAGCCCTGCAGTCCCTGGAAAAAGACGGCGTGGGCGCCAGCTTCGAGCGCGCCATGCAGGCAGCGCAGCAACGCGCCCACGAGCTGGGCAATGAGTTTGGCGCATAAATTTTAGGCAAAATTAGCCTCTAACGCCCTACCAGAAAGCGCAAACAGCTATATATTTAGTAGCATTCAGCGCAATGCGTAGCTGCCAGCAATGCCCACAAAGAAGGTGAATCCGATCCAGTGGTTCTCGCGGAAGGCCTTGAAACAGCCTTCGCGCGTGCGCCCCCGGATCAGGCGCCAGTGCCAGGCCACCTGCGCCAGCACCACGACGATCGCTATATCAAACAGAGCACCCAGCGCAAGCGGGGAAAGCGCCAGAGCCCAGAAAAGCACAAAGCCCAGGTAGAACGCCACGATGGCCGTCACATCAAAGCGGCCCAGCGTAATGGCCGAGGTCTTCATGCCCAGCTTCAAGTCATCGTCGCGGTCCACCATGGCGTATTCCGTGTCGTAGGCCAGTACCCACAGCAGGTTGCCCAGCACCAGCCACAGTGCCAGCCAGGGCACCTGGCCCTGCACAGCGGTAAAGGCCATCGGGATGCCCATGCTGAACGCCACGCCCAGCACCGCCTGAGGCATGGAAAAAAACCGCTTGGTGAACGGGTAAAGAATGGTCACGCCCAGGGCGGGCAGCGACCAGGCCACCGTGGGCCCATTGGTGGTCAGCACCAGCACAAAAGCCACCAGCGCCAGCACAGCTCCCACGCCCAGGGCCTCGCGTACCGACACGGCGCCGCTGGTGATGGGGCGCTGCGCCGTGCGTTTGACGTGGCGGTCAAAATCCCGGTCGGCCACGTCGTTCACGCAACACCCGGCACTGCGCATCAGGATGGTGCCCAGCGTGAACACCACCACCAGGTGCCAGCCAGGAAAGCCCCCCGCCGCCAGCCACAGCGCACTGAGCGTGGGCCACAGCAGCAGCAGCCACCCGGCCGGGCGGCTCCAGCGGATCAGGTCAAGGTACAGGGAAAGGCGGCTGGGTGGCGTAGACGACATGCGGGCGGACAATGGGCAAACAACAGATCATGGCGCCGACACCGGTCGGCGCGCCCCGGTTTATACGCCATCGTCCTGGGCACCGGGACGTGCCAGCCCCACGGCCACGCCCCGCAGAAAAGCCACCACCTCGGGTGGCGCCCCCAGTCCGGCGGCCAGCACGCCGACCTGCACGGTATCGCGCAGTTCCCCAGCCTCGGTCTGCTGCTGGCGGGCGCGCTCATGCCAGCGCCCAGCCCGCTGGGGCAGCAGCGGGCGCAGCGCCTCGATGTTGTAGCGCAGGCGCTTGGCCAGCAGGCGGACCTGGTGCTGGCCGGCGGCATCCACGGCGCCCCGGCGGGCCGTGCGCCACCGCTTGCGCAGTTGCGCCACGCGCGCGCGGGCCCAGCGGCGCGCGGGTATGTTTTTCGCTGGCGGTGCGGCCTCCAGCGCCGCGAGCCATTGCGCCATCCCCAGCAACGCCTGGCCCGTGAGCGGCTCTTGCAGCGCCAGACGCACGGCCTTGCGCTGCAGGGCAGCGGCGGCCTGGAACGATTGCTCCAAGGCACCCCAGGCGGCGGCGCGGGCGGCATCTCCCGCCACATAGGCGCTGCGCAGTGTCGGCAACGTCTGGGTGCTGGCCACGTCCAGGTCACGCAATGCGCCCAACCGGTCCAGCAACGGCTGCAGCGCCGAACCATCGGGCGGCGGCACGGCCAGCACCGGGCGCAGCAACCGCAGCGCTGACCGAAAGCGCCGCCAGCCCACGCGGGCCTGGTGCACCAGCGCCGCGTGGTCGGCCGCCAGCAGGCTGTGCAGGTTGGCTGTGAACTGGTCGAACATTTCCGCCAACAGCGGCCCGGCCAGCGCCTGCGCACTGGCGCGGCGCGGTGGAACAGGTGGCTGCGCTCTCTGGGGTGCATCCAGTCTGCCCTGCGCCAGTGTAAAACCGCGCTGGGCCTTGCTGGCAGACAAGGGCAACACCGCCACGCGCCGGGCGATCTGTCCGGCCAGGCGAAACAGCGCCTCGGGCGCACCAGACAGTAATTCAAGCTCCAGCTCACACACCGGCGCCGTGCGCCCATCGGCCGCAATCACGCCCACATCCAGCGCCACCTCGATGGCGGCGCCGCCACGCAGCCGCACGGTCCAGCGGGTGCGCTCGAAATCGGTGGAAAAACAGGGTTCCAGGGCAGCAAACACCGCGCCATCCGGGTCCAGACGCCGCCACGGTGGTGCCCCGCAAAGGGCCTGGTGGTGCAAGGCGGGCCCGCCCACGGGCACTTCCCATTCGCCGCGCTGGCTCAGGGCCGACAGGCCCTTGTCGGCTGTCTTGAGGGTCTGCAACCACTGCGACCCCCCTTCGCCGTCCACACGCCGGATGCGCAGGGCCGCCCTCTGGCGGCGCAGGGCCTGGTCGGGCGTGTCGTAATAGAGGTTGTGCACCTGCTGGCGTACAGGCGCCTGCCGCGCCAAGGCGGGCACGGCGGCCAATTGCCGCCGCAGCCGATCAGAACAGCCCGAAGGCAGGGCCAGCTTGATCTCGATCTCCGAGCCCTGACCGGGTGCAGCGCCAGAGCGAACGCGGCCCATGCTCGACCCCCAGGGATCACTCTTCCAGCAGCGACCGCAGCATCCAGGCTGTCTGCTCGTGCACGGTCAGGCGCTGGGTCAGCAGGTCCGCCGTCGGCTCGTCACTGGCGCGTTCCACTGCGGGGAAAATGCTGCGGGCCGTGCGCGCCACGGCTTCATGGCCTTCGACCAGCACACGCACCATGTCCAGCGCCTTGGGTGGCTGGGTGGGGGCATCGGGCACGCTGGCCAGCTTGCCGAACTCGGCATACGAACCCGGCGCCACATGGCCCAGCGACCGGATGCGTTCGGCAATCGGGTCCACGGCGTTCCACAGCTCGGTGTACTGGGCCATGAACATGGCGTGCAGCGAGTTGAACATGGGCCCCGTCACATTCCAGTGGAAATTGTGGGTGGTGAGGTACAGGGTGTAGGTGTCGGCCAGCAGGTGTGCAAGACCACCCGCGATGGCAGCGCGGTCCTTGTCACTGATGCCAATATGGATGGCAGGGGCCTTGGATTTGGAAACTTTGGCAGTATTGGCGGCTTTGGCCATGGTCATCTCCTGAGTTGGAAAAACAAACAAACCGGGGAACGCCGACAGGCCATCACAACGTGCAGTTGCGGGCATCCAGGCGCAACCGTTCCACTGTAACGCAAGGCCTGGCAGCGCCATGTAGGACGGCTACCGCCATGCATTGCGCGCTCAGGAAAGGCGCGTGACCCCCGGCAACTCGCAGGCATAGATGGCGTTGCGCAGCGCAGCAATGGCTTCGTAACGCGTAAAACTGCGCCGCCAGGCCAGCACCACGCGGCGCATGGGTGGTGCGCTGCCATCGCTCTCCTGGATGGGCAGGTAGCGGATATGCGGCTCATCGCTTTTGCGCCGCCGCGCCTGGCGCGAGAGGGCCTCGCGCGGCACGGCCAGGCGCGGCACCAACGTCACACCCATGCCTGCGGCCACCATGTGCTTGATGGTCTCGAGCGACGAGCCCTCAAAGGTCTTTCGAATGCCCTCGGCATTGCTGGCAAAGCGCGCAAACTCCGGGCACACCTCCAGCACATGGTCACGAAAACAGTGGCCGGTGCCCAGCAGCAGCATGTTTTCGCTCTTGAGCTCGGCCGCCGAGACCGAAGGCTGCCCGGCCAGCGCGTGGTTGCTGGGCACGGCCGCAAGGAATGGCTCGTCGTACAGCGGCGCCATGGCCAGGCCTGTGTCGGGGAACGGTTCGGCCAGAATCGCGCAGTCGATCTCGCCGGTGCGCAGCATTTCCAGCAGCTTGACGGTGAAGTTCTCCTGCAGCATCAGTGGCATCTGCGGTGTGCGCTTGATGGCATGGCGCACCAGGTCGGGCAGCAGGTAGGGGCCGATGGTGTAGATCACGCCCAGCGTCAGCACGCCGGCCAACGGGTCCTTGCCGCGCTTGGCGATTTCCTTGATGGCGGCGGCCTGCTCCAGCACGCTTTGCGCCTGGCGCACGATCTCTTCGCCCAATGCTGTCACGCTGACCTCGCCCGCGCTGCGCTCGAACAGCTTGACGTCCAGCTCTTCTTCCAGCTTCTTGACCGCCACCGACAGCGTGGGCTGCGACACGTAGCAGGCATCGGCGGCGCGGCCAAAATGCTTTTCGCGCGCCACGGCGACGATGTATTTGAGTTCGGTGAGGGTCATGAGAATGGCAGTGTAAGCACCTGGCCTCGCGGCCGCCACTGTCCAGGCGCCAGGTGCGGCGGCAGGACGGACATCGGATGGCGCAGGTCCAATTCTTCTATGATGCACCAACCATGGCACAGCTTGTTTCCAGATCCTTGCATCTGCGCCTGTGGGCAGTCATCGGCATGGCTTGCCTTCCGGTGTTCCTGATGGCGTTCCTGGACTACCGGGAACGGCGCCATGATGCGATCGCGGGTCTTGAAAATGAGGTGGGCCGCATGTTGGTCGCCGTCCGGCTCACCGAAGAAGCCGCCTTGCGCAGCATGCGCCAGACCTTCCAGATCATGGCCCGGGCGGACAACCTGCAGTCACTCGATGGTGCAGACTGCTCGGGCTTGGCGCAGCGCCTGATGCAATCCATGGAGGATGTGGCCAACGTCGGGGCCGTGCTGCCCAACGGCGCCGTTTTCTGCAGTGCCATCCCCTTGCGCACAGAGGTCACGGTCAACGATCGCCAATGGTTTCGCGATGCTGGCGGGGGACAGGGCATTACAACCGGCGAAATCGTGGTTGGACGCATTTCGCACAAACCCGGCATGACTTTTGGCTACCCGGTGCGCAACGCCCAGGGCCAACTCAAGGCCATCCTGTTTACCTCCATCCAGATCGGCTGGTTTGACAAGCTGGTATCGCAATTCAAGCTGCCCGCAGGGTGGAATGCATTTTTGTTCAGCGGCGCGGGCGAAGTGCTGTCCTACCACGCCGACAACGGGCAGACGCCAATGCAGCGCCTGGCGCCCGAAGTCACCCAGCGGTTTCTGGCGGCGCTGCAAGGGGGCCAGACTGTCAGCGAACTGGAAGACCTGGACGGCCACCAGCGGATGTACGGCATCGTATCGCTGCGACTGTCCCGATCACCGCTGGTCGTTGCTGTCGGCGCCCCCGTGGACCGCACGGTGGCGGGTATCGATCAAGGGTTCTGGCTGCGTATTGCGCTGCTGTCCGGCATCGCTCTGCTGTCGGCACTAGCGGCACGCTACTACGTCTATGACCTGATCGAAGCATGGACACGCAAGATCACCGCCGCGATCGACCGGGTGGCTGCTGGACGGCTGGAGACGCCTGTCCCGCAGTACTCGCGTGTGCACGAACTGCAGGCGGTGGAGCGGGGCATCAACCACATGGCCGGCGAATTGCAAAAGCGCGACACCGATCTGCGGCGCCTGTCTGCCGCCGTGGAGCAGAGCCCCGAAAGCATCGTGATTACCGATACGCAAGCGAACATTCAATACGTCAACGAGGCCTTCGTGCGCAACACGGGCTATGCGCGGGAAGAGGTGCTGGGTCACAACCCGCGCATCCTGAACCTTGGCAAGACCGACCCATCGGTCTACCGGGCCATGTGGGATGCATTGGTGTCCCGCAAGGTGTGGCGCGGCGAGTTCACCAACACCCGCAAAGACGGCTCCACCTATGTGGAAATGGCCATCATCGCCCCCATCGTGGATGCGGACGGCCAGGTAACCCACTACGTCGCCACCAAGGAAGACATCACGCAGCAAAAGCAGTCCGAGGAACTGGTGCACCGGCTGGCCTATTACGACACCCTGACCGGCCTGCCCAACCGCGCCCTGCTGCAGGACCGGCTGCTGCATGCGCTGCAGAACGGCGCGCAGCGCGGCATGCTGCTGCTGGTCGACATTGATCGCTTCAAGCAAATCAACGATACCCGGGGCCACGCCACCGGCGATCTGCTCCTGCAAGCCATGGCGCGACGCATGGAGCATTGCCTGGGGCCCGAGCGCACCGTGGCGCGCCTGGGGAGCAATACCTTTGGCGCCATCGTGCAGCACCTGGGTGAAAACGCCGAACAGGCCATGGACGTCGCGCAGCAGTTGGCACAGCAGTTGCACAACAGCCTGGCAACACCTTTCGAGTTCGGCGATGCCAAAAAGCTCTACGCGGCGACCAGTATCGGCATCACATTGTTCGGCGCGGGCGTACTCCCCCCCGAAACGCTGCTCCAGCAGGCGGAAGTGGCGATGTACCGCGCCAAAGACCAGGGCGGAAACTCCTTCCTGGTGTTCGACGCATCGATGCAGGCCACCATGGATGCCCGCGTGGCTCTGGAAATGGGCTTGCGCGATGCCATCGAGAGCCGCGACTTCGCGCTGTACTACCAGGCACAGGTGGACCGGGTTGGCAACGTGGTCGGCGCCGAAGCGCTGGTCCGTTGGAGCGGCGCAGACGGCAAGGCGATATCACCGGCCGATTTCATCCCGCTGGCCGAGGAAACCGGGCTGATTGTCCCCCTGGGCCAATGGGTGCTGGAGACCGCCTGCCGGCAATTGGCCCGGTGGCAGCACAACCCGGCCACCCGTGACCTGACCCTCGCCGTCAATGTCAGTGCACGGCAATTTCACCAGGCAGACTTCGTGGCCCTGGTGCACGAGACGATCGACCGCACGGGTATTCACCCCGGCGGGCTGAAACTGGAATTGACTGAAAGCGCCATCCTGGGCGACATCGAAGCCACCATCACCAAAATGCACCAGTTGCGCAACCTGGGTCTGCGCTTCGCGCTGGACGACTTCGGCACGGGCTACTCCTCACTGTCCTACCTGAAACGCCTGCCCTTTGATCAGTTGAAAATAGACCAGTCGTTCACCCGGGACATGCTGAACGACACCGCCAGCAGCGCCATTGTTCGCGCGATTCTGGTGATGAGCGAGGCACTGGGGCTGGACGTGGTGGCCGAAGGGGTAGAGACGGTGACGCAGCGCGCCTTTCTGATCAGCCACGGCTGCCAGATCTGCCAGGGCTATTTGCTGGGTAAGCCGGTCCCGATCGGCGCATGGGAGATGGCCCACACCGCGCACCCAGGTGCCGCTACGCCTTGAGGTATTCGGCCTTGCCGCCCAACCAGCGCGCCACATGGCGCTCGGCGTGCCGGGGGTAACGGTCCAGCATCACCGGCGCAAGCTCCCGCGCCCATTCGAGCAGGTGGGTATCCGTCGCCAGGTCGGCAAAGCGCAGAAGGGCGTCCCCCGATTGGCGTGCACCGAGAAACTCGCCCGGGCCACGGATTTCCAGATCGCGCCGTGCAATCTCGAATCCGTCATGGGTTTCCTGCATGGCACGCAGGCGCTCCTTGGCAGTTTCACCCACGCGGCCACTGTCGTTGGTGGCGTACAGCAGCACGCAGGCCGATGCAGCCGCACCGCGCCCCACACGGCCCCGCAACTGGTGCAGTTGGCTCAGGCCGAAGCGCTCTGCGTGCTCGATGACCATGAGCGAGGCATTGGGCACATCGACCCCCACTTCAATCACCGTCGTGCTCACCAGTACACCCATGCGGCCCGCGCTGAACTCGGCCATCACGGCCTTCTTCTCGGCGCTGGGCAGGCGCGAGTGCAACAAACCCACCACGGTGCCGGGCAAGGCGTCGCTCAGATCGGCATGGGTTGCGGTGGCATTGGAGAGGTCCAGCGCCTCACTCTCCTCGATCAGCGGACACACCCAGTACACCTGCCGCCCCGCCTGCACCTGCGTGGCGATACGCTCGATCACTTCGTCCTTGCGGCTGTCCGCAATCAGGCGCGTGACAATGGGTGTGCGTCCCGGGGGCAACTCGTCAATCACCGAGACATCCAGGTCGGCGTAGTAGCTCATGGCCAGGGTGCGCGGGATGGGCGTGGCGCTCATCATCAGCATGTGCGGCTCCATGCCCTGCACGGCCAGCTTCTTGCGCAACGCCAGGCGCTGGGCCACACCAAAGCGGTGCTGCTCGTCAATGATGGCCAGGGCCAGGTTCTTGAACTGCACCTGTTCCTGGATGACGGCATGCGTGCCCACCACCAGCGCAGCCTCGCCAGACTGCACCATCGCCAGCACGGCGGCGCGCTCCTTTTTTTTCTGTCCCCCCACCAGCCAGGCCACGCGACGGCCCCGTGCTGCCAGCAGGGGCTCCAGCCAGCCAATCATCTTGGCAAAGTGCTGCTCGGCGAGTATTTCGGTGGGGGCCATCAAGGCGCACTGCCAGCCCGCGTCCATGGCCAGGCAGGCCGCCAGCGCAGACACCACCGTCTTGCCCGATCCCACATCACCCTGCAGCAGCCGGTGCATGGGCCGGGTGCGTGCCAGATCCAGCGCAATCTCGTCGCCCACACGGCGCTGTGCAGCCGTCAATGCAAATGGCAGCGCGATCAGCAACTGCTCGTGCAGGGGTACCACGCCCGGCACTCCTGCGCCTGGACAGATCACCGGCGCACTGCGCTGGTCGCGGACACGTCGTGACTGCTGTTGCGACAACTGCTGCGCCAGCAACTCTTCGGCCTTCAGGCGCTGCCAGGCGGGGTGGCTGCGGTCTTCCAGTGCCGCCAGCGGGACCTCGGGCGCCGGATGATGCAAAAATGTGAGCGCTTCACGCAAGCTGGATAAGCGCTGAATGCCATTTTTGTCATAATTTTTTATCCAGGGCAGCGCCACGCCCGGGGGCAACGTTTCCGACAGGTCGGCCCGTTGCAAGCCCATGGCCACAGCCCGCCGCAAATACGGCTGGGACAAACCCGCCGTCGTGGGGTACACCGGCGTCAGGGCGGTGGGCAGATCTCCACCGGCCACGCGAAACGTCGGGTGCAGCATCTGCCGACCCCAGAACCCCCCCTTGACTTCGCCCCGGATGCGCAAGCGGGCCCCCACCGCCAGGGTCTTCTGGTGCGAAGGGTAGAAGCTGAAAAAGCGCAACTCACAGGTCCCGGTGCCGTCGTCCACCTGCACCAGCAGTTGCCTGCGCGGACGCAACGTGACCTCGCTGGCGGTGACCGTGGCTTCGATCTGCACCAGGTCGCCGTCGCGGGCGTTGCGCAGCAAGGCAATGCGCGTTTCGTCTTCATAGCGCAGGGGAAGATGCAACGCCAGGTCGATGTCACGCACCAGGCCGAGCTTGTGCAGCACTTTTTGGGCCACACCGGGCGCCCCGGGTTTTTTGGGATTAGGAAGTTTGGTGTCAGCCATTGCCAGAGAAAAAGGCTAACATGGTCCCTGATTGTTACCATGTTTTTACACTTGAGTCCGGTTCATGCTCAAACGCATTGATGTCAAGCATCTCACCTTGGGTATGTACCTGCAGGAGTTCTGCGGCTCGTGGATGGAGCACCCCTTCTGGCGCACCAAGTTCGTCCTGACCGACCCCAAGGACCTGGATTTGATTCGGGCGACCGCGATCCGTGAAGTCTGGATTGATATCTCCCGCGGCAAGGACGTGGCAGAAGGCACCGCCTCGCTCTCACGCGAGGAGGTGGATGCCCGCATCGACACGGACTTCAGCCGTCTGGAGGAAATGCCGCCCATTGCGGCACCACCGCCCGCGCCACCACCGCCCCCCGTCAACGACCATGCACCCACCAGCATGCAGGGCGAGTTGCGCAGGGCCGCCGCCATCTGCGGCCAGGCCAAACAGGCTGTGGTGTCCATGTTCAGCGAAGCCCGCATGGGCAATGCGGTGGATGCAGAAAGCGCCTCGAGCCTGGTCGCGGAAATCTCCGACTCCGTGGTTCGCAACCCCGGCGCGCTCATCAGTCTGGCGCGCCTGAAGACGGCAGACGACTACACCTACATGCACTCCGTCGCCGTCTGCGCATTGATGGTGGCGCTGGCCCGGCAGCTGGGTCTGAGCGATGCCCACACGCGCACCGCCGGCATGGCGGGCCTGCTGCATGACCTGGGCAAGGCCGCCATTCCCATGGCCGTGCTGAACAAGCCAGGCAAGCTCACCGACGCTGAATTCACCGTGGTGCGCAGCCACCCGGTGGAGGGCTACCACATGCTCAAGGAGGGCGGGGGCGTGGAGGCCGCCGTGCTCGACGCCTGTCTGCACCACCATGAAAAGATTGACGGCACGGGCTACCCGGACAAGCTCAAGGGCGACAAGATCAGCCTGATTGCCCGCATGGCCGCCATCTGCGACGTCTACGACGCGGTCACCTCCGACCGTCCCTACAAACGCGGATGGGACCCGTCAGAATCCATCCGCCGCATGGCCGAGTGGACCAACGACCACTTCGATGCGCGCCTGTTCCAGGCTTTTGTCAAGAGCATCGGCATCTACCCGGTGGGCTCCCTTGTGCGCCTGACATCCGGACGCATTGGCGTGGTGACGGAGCAGGCTGCCAAGTCGCTGGTAACGCCGATCGTCAAGGTTTTCTACTCGACAAAGTCCGATCTGCGCATTCCACCGGAAATCGTGGATCTTTCGGCCGCCCAATGCACCGAAAAAATCGTGGCCCGCGAGGACCCCGAGAAATGGCGCTTCCCGGACCTCAGCGAGCTATGGACCGGCATGCCCGGCCAGCCTTGGTAGCGTTCCTGGGCACCGAGCGGTGCCGCAGCCCACGCATTCCAACAGCCCTTTGATTTGGATGCGAAAACGCCCCAGAACCCTTTCGGGCGCTGGGGCGCATGAACACTGGTGGCCTGGGACGGAATCGAACCGCCGACACAAGGATTTTCAATCCTCTGCTCTACCGACTGAGCTACCGGGCCTGAGCCTCAAATTATAACCAGAAATATTTCATCTTTTCTGCTGAACCGAATTAATTCCGCTTTCCACGCGCCAGGTCCACACCCAACTGACGCAGCTTTCGATAAAGGTGCGTGCGCTCCAGGCCTGTTTTCTCCGCTACGCGGGTCATGGAGCCGCCCTCGCGCGCAAGATGGAACTCGAAATAGGCTTTCTCGAAACCGTCGCGCGCCTCCCGCAAGGGGCGATCGAGGTCAAAACCCTGGTGCGCATGCGGGCCGGTGTCCGCCTCCATGGTGACAGGCAGGCTTTGTGCCGCATAGATGGCACTGTCGATGGCCGGTGGATTGGCCACCACCACAGGCGCTGGTGCTGGCGGGCGCTGCGACTGGCGTACCAGACCCTGCTCCACTGCCTTGAGCAGTTTCTGCATGGTGATGGGTTTTTCCAGGAACGCAAAAGCACCGATGCGCGTGGCATCGACGGCTGTGTCAATGGTGGCATGGCCACTCATCATGATGACGGGCATGGTCAGCAGGCCGCCAGCCGCCCATTCCTTGAGGAGCGAAACACCATCGGTATCGGGCATCCAGATATCGAGCAGTACCAGGTCGTAGGTGCCGTTGATGCGGGCGGCCCGGGCTTGCGTTGCGTTTTCTGCGAGATCGACGCTGTGCCCTTCGTCATTCAGAATTTCCGACAGGAGATCCCGGATGCCGAGTTCATCGTCAACTACCAATATGTTTGCCATGTATGAAGTGCCTTGAAGCTGCAGTGCACAGTGTTGTCAGGACGCCACCTTGTGCTCAGGGGCGAATGATAGCGATACTTGGGCGCCACGTACCACGCCGTCTTCCAGACGGTTGGACAGATCGATGCGCGCACCATGTTCGTCGGCAATCTTCTTGACCACCGCCAACCCCAGCCCCGTGCCACGTGCCTTGGTCGTGACGTAGGGCTCGAATGCACGTTGCAGGATGTGCGCCGGGAAACCCGAGCCATGGTCGCTGACGCGCAGACGCACACGTTGTGAGGTGTCGCTCCAGTGCGTACTGATGCACACAGGCGGCAGTATTTCACCAGTCCCCGCACCGGCCGAATCCGTCGCATCCTGCGCGTTTTGCAGCAGGTTGTGCACCACCTGGCGCAACTGCTGGGCGTCGCCCAGGATGCGTGGGCAACGGGGGTCCAGGTCTGCCCGCACGGCAACGCTGGCGTGCTCGGCCTCATAGAGCTGGAGCACATCGGCCACCAAGGCGTTGAGATTCAGTGGTTGCAGCTCTGCCGCTGGTAGACGGGCATAGTCGCGAAACTCATTGACCAGCCGCTTCATGGCGTCAACCTGGTCGACGATGGTTTTCACGGACTTGGTGAGTACGGCTTGCTCAGGTGCTGGCAACTTGCCGGTCAGCTTCATCTCCAGGCGCTCGGCCGAGAGCTGGATCGGTGTGAGGGGATTCTTGATCTCGTGGGCCAGACGGCGAGCCACTTCCCCCCAGGCCTGCGCACGCTGTGCAGAGACAATTTCCGTGATGTCATCAAACACCAGCAGCCAGGCGGCATCCGGCAGTTCGGCTCCCCGCGCCACCAGGCTGGTGGCATGGTGGCCT
The DNA here is from genome assembly GCA_026647025.1 of Giesbergeria sp. GTDB lineage: Bacteria > Pseudomonadota > Gammaproteobacteria > Burkholderiales > Burkholderiaceae_C > Simplicispira. Next base: position 14,881 of record JAPKHH010000012.1, on the reverse strand, counting down.
GCGCCACTGGGGGACTCGTGCAGTTCGAAGGACTGCTGCCAGTGGTCGAGCCCATGTGTGTCACTGTGGTTGAGAAAGGCATGAAACTGTTCCTGCACCGCAGCAGCAAAGGCCTCCAGCCCTGGCACCTGCGCAAGCAATCGCCCCTCATAGGCGGCCATGGGCGCCCGCAGAATACGCGTAGCCCCTGGGTTAGAGGTACGAATGGTGCCTTGCCGGTCCAGAACGATCACACCCGCCGTCAAGTTGTCCAGAATGGTCTGCAATCGCGCACGCGCAGCATCCACCGCCCCCATGCTCTTCTCGACCGCCGCCCGTGCGTCAGCCAGCTGCTGGGTCATGAGGGCAAAGGACCGTGTCAGCCCCCCCAACTCGTCCTTGCCTTGCAGCGCCGCTTTGGGGCTGAGGTTGCCTTGTGCCACTTCGCGCACGCCTTCAGCCAGCACCAGCAATGGCCGCGCGAGTTGGTTCCCCAGCAAAACAGCAAGCAACACTGCACCGAAAACGGCCAGAAACAGGCTGAGCGTGAGTGTCCCGATGTACATGCGCCGCAAGCCGCCCCGGGCCAGTGCGCGCTCCTGGTATTCGCGGTTGGCCTCCTGTACCGCAACCGAGTTGTCGACCAGAACGCTTGGCAAGGGCATGGTGACCTGCAGGTAGCGCGGCTCTGCGAGAAGGCCCATGCCAGGTGTCGGGACCAGGGCCATGGCAGTGACCCGGACATTCTGGAGTGCAGTAGGGTCAGCCAGGTCGGTCAGATCTTCAAGTCCTTCAATCTGGCTTACGACCCGTTGCTGGCGCACCGTGCGCATCTGCTGCGGCGTTGGTCGCTCCGGGTTGATGCGAAAACGCGACTGCCCCACGCTGGCCACCATCTGGCCCGCAGCGCCCCAGAGCACGACGTCCGAAGCGCCGAGCTGATCCCGGATGCGTTCCAGCGCCAGCACCGCAGTAGAGTCCGGCACCTGGGCCAGTTGCACGCTGGCATTGCGCGTGCGGGTCGCCATGTCGGTAGCCTGCATCTCCAGCGTCGAGCGGGCAAGATTCACACCGGCTGCCAGCGCTCCCTCCACCTTCACATCAAACCAGCTTTCGATCGAGCGTGACACAAACTGGTAGGAGACGAAGTAGATCATCAATCCGGGCGCCAGCCCCACCAGGGCAAAGATGGCGGCCAGCTTGACCAGCAGGCGACTGCCAAACCGACCGCGCCGCAAGCGCATGAGCAGCCGCAACCCCACCCAGGTCAGTACGGCCGCCAACAAGGCCGCCACGACCACGTTGATACCGAAAAGCCAGGCGTAGTTGCGCTCGTACAGCACCCTGTTATTGGTGGTCAGGGTGAGGAGAAACAGAAGCACCAATCCGATGGCCACCATAACGGCAGCCCCCACACCGAGCGCCCAGCGCACGGCGCGGGATGGGCGGTGCGCCTCACCGGCAGGGCTCATCGAACCTGCTCCATCGCCAAGCGCTGGTTGCGTTCCATCGAGAGGTTCCAGCCGGACCGGCCCATGGCCCCGATCTGCAACGGTCTGGGCAGTTGCGACATGTCCAGCCGGAACCGCAAGTTGACGTTGTAGCGCCCTTGCGGATCAATGGTCTGGTGATCTGCGATTTTCCAGCGGGCGATGCGCTGCATGGTCGCCAGGACATCGGGCAATGCATCGAAGTTCTGTCCAAAAACCACCCCCAGACCACTCCCCTCGAAAGGTACGGGGGATACGTTCAGGCGCCAGCGGCGGGTCAAAGGCTGATAGCTCAGGCGCATGTAACGCGCCGTGGTTTCGATGTGTTGGTCATACCAGTACCAGCGGTCTCGCACCAGTTCCGCCTCCGTGACGAAATACATCGGGATGCCCTTATGCAAGGCATCTTCGGCCAGCTTGGGCAGCTCAAACTGCAAGGCGGCGCTCAGAAATACGCCTTCCTCGGTCCACTCCAGCTGCATCTCTGGAATGCCTGTCGGCGTTTGGGCCTGCCCAGGCAAGCCCCACACCAGCCAGACCGCCAGACACCAGCGCAGCCAGCCATGCAGCCAGTAGCGCACCGTGGCGGGGTCAGACCGGTGCTTTTTGGAGCAGTGCGTAGAAAAAGCCGTCATGTTCACCGGACTGATTGTCCGGGACTGTTTCCCCCTTGATACCCATGCCAGGCAACAAATGCCCCGGGGAAGGCAAGAGTCGGGCATCTTTGTGGCGTGCAAGAAACGCTTGCACCTGATCATCCCCCTCAGCCCGGAAGACCGAGCAGGTGCAGTAGAGAAGGCGGCCACCCGGTCGCAGCAGAGGCCAAAGAGTGGTCAGCAAATGGGCCTGAATAGCGGCCAGTTGCGCAATATCGCTCTCTCGGCGCAGCCAACGCACATCGGGATGGCGGCGCACAATGCCCGAGGCAGTGCACGGCGCGTCCAGCAATATGGCATCAAACGGCTCCCCACCGCATTGCGAAGACCACCAATCCTGCGGCCGCCCGGCATCCACCGCCAACACCTGGGCGTGCAGCCCCAGACGCGTCAACGTGCTGCGGATACGCTCGCAACGCTCGGCGTCTACATCCAGCGCCGTCACCTGGAGTGCGGCATTGGCTCCCGCCCATTCGAGCAGGTGCGCCGTTTTTCCTCCGGGCGCCGCACAGGCGTCGAGAACGCACATGGGGCGCTCGAGGGCGAGCCCACCGAGGAGCAAAGGTGCGGCCATCTGGGCGGCCGCATCCTGCACCGAAGCCATTCCATCAAAAAAGCCCGGAAGGGCCGATACGGGCAGCGCACGGCGCAGGATCAGCCCTGCCTCACCGACGGGGATCGATTCACAATTGATAGCTGCAAGCGCTTGCTGGTAAAGCGATACAGTGGTTTTTTGCTTGTTAATTCTCAGCACCATGGGTGCTTGGGTGTTGTTGGCCTGCAGTATCTCCTGCCAGTGCGCGGGATGGTCTTGCTGCAGGCGACGCACCCACCAACGCGGATGGTTCCACAGAGCCTGCAGATCAGCGTGCGTAGCGTGCATCAGCGACTCACGTTCACGCAGAAAACGGCGCAGGCAGGCGTTAATGAAGGAAGCCTGCGTTCGCGTGGCGCGGCTCGCCTTGGCCGCTTCTACCGCCTGGTTCACCAGGGTGAATGGTTCATAGGGAGCGTTGTCAGCATCGCACAGCAGTGCGAGTGCCGCGCACAGCAGGGCGTCGGCCGCAGGCGATGGTTTGCGAGCGGCCAGCTGGGTTCGCACCGCCTCGGCCTGCCCGAGTGTGCGCAAAACCTGGAACAGCAGGGCCTGCACCCCGGGCCGCTGCAAGGCAGGAACGGCCTCCATCACCGCGCTGCCGGAACAACCGGCCCGGATATCCTGCAAACCCTGCGCCACGGACTGGAGCAGACGCGACAAGGAAACGCTGCCTCCTGCGGGGGGCGTGTCGGTGGATGTGCGCGTCTGTCGGGGCCGTGCGGGGCTCTGTTGGAAGGGGGTGGTCACAAAAAGGGCTCCAATCGGGAATCTCCCGCATGCGGCTTCCCGCTGCAACTATTGACAACAACGGGGCGCCACAATGAAAAACTCCCGGACTGCCTTGGTCAGGACAATCCGGGAGCTCTCAATCGCCATCGAGGCGCTTAATCTGCCGCAGCAGCGGCCGCTCCAGCAGCGTCGGGCTCCCCATCGGGCTCCGCAGACTCCGCCATATCGGCCATTTCAGCGGCTTCCGCCTCGGCGATGGCTCGGCGCTCGGCGTCGTCCATCGCATCCTTGGCCTTGCGCGCCTGGTGGTATGCCAGACCCGTGCCTGCAGGAATCAAACGACCCACGATGACGTTTTCCTTCAGGCCACGCAACTCGTCGCGCTTGCCCATGATGGCCGCCTCGGTCAACACGCGCGTCGTTTCCTGGAAGGAAGCGGCCGAAATGAACGAATCGGTGGACAACGATGCCTTCGTAATACCCAGCAACAGGTTGGTGTAGGTTGCGGGCAACTTGCCCTCCGCCTGCAATGCCTCGTTGGTATTGAGCATTTCGGAGCGCTCGACCTGCTCCCCGGCGATGTAGCCCGAGTCGCCCGCATTTTCTACTACGACGCGGCGCAGCATCTGGCGCACGATCACTTCAATGTGCTTGTCGTTGATCTTCACACCTTGCAAGCGATAGACGTCCTGTACTTCGTCTACGATGTAACGCGACAGTTCTTCGATTCCCAGGAGGCGCAGGATGTCTTGCGGATCGGCCGGGCCGTCGACGATCGATTCGCCACGGTTGACCACCTGGCCTTCGTGCACCAGGATGTTCTTCTCCTTCGGAATCAGCTCTTCCCAGACCTTGCCTTCCGGATCCGTGATCTGCAGGCGAATCTTGCCCTTGGTTTCCTTGCCGAACGAAACCGTACCGGTAGCCTCGGCCAGCGTACCCTTGTCCTTGGGCGTACGCGCCTCGAACAGCTCGGCCACACGTGGCAGACCGCCGGTAATGTCACGCGTTTTCTGACCTTCGATCGGAATACGCGCCAGCACTTCGCCGGGGCCCACATCCATGCCATCGCGCACCTGGATCAGCGCACCGATCTGGAAGCCGATGGTCACCGAGTGGTCGGTGCCAGGAATCTTCACCTCGTTGCCATTGGCGTCGATCAGCTTGACCTGGGGCTTGACCACCTTGGCCGAACCACGGCGCTTGGGGTCGATCACGACCAGCGTGGACAGGCCGGTGACTTCGTCCACCTGCTTGGCGACCGTGAGTCCTTCTTCGACGTTCTCGAATTTCGCCTGGCCGGCAAACTCGGTAATGATCGGACGCGTCAGCGGGTCCCAGTTGGCCAAAATGGTCCCTGCCTTGATCTGCTGATCGACCTTGACCGACAGGGTGGCGCCATAAGGTACCTTGTGACGCTCGCGTTCGCGGCCATGTTCGTCCTGAATGACGATTTCGCCAGAACGGGAGATCACAACCAGCTCGCCCTTGGAATTGGTCACGTAACGCATCGTGGCGTTGAAACCAATCAAACCGTTGGACTTCGCTTCCACGCTGGAGGCGATGGCGGCACGCGAAGCCGCACCGCCGATGTGGAAGGTCCGCATCGTCAGCTGCGTGCCTGGTTCGCCAATGGACTGGGCGGCAATCACGCCGACCGCTTCGCCCAGATTGATCAGGCCACCGCGGCCCAGGTCACGGCCATAGCACTTGGCGCACAGGCCGAAGCGGGTTTCGCAGGTCAGGGCCGTGCGCACCTTGACTTCGTCCACACCCGCCAGTTCCAGCTCGTCGATCAGGTCTTCTTCCAGCATCGTGCCAGCCGATGCCAGCACGGCACGGTTTTCGGGGTGCAACACATCTTCAGCCACTGTACGACCCAGAATGCGATCGCGCAGCGACTCAATGACTTCACCACCTTCAACAATGGCGCGCATCAGCGCACCATTGGTCGTGCCGCAGTCTTCTTCCGTCACCACCAGATCCTGTGTCACATCGACCAGGCGGCGTGTCAGGTAGCCCGAGTTTGCGGTCTTCAATGCCGTGTCCGCCAGACCCTTACGGGCACCGTGGGTGGAAATGAAGTACTGCAACACGTTCAGACCTTCACGGAAATTGGCCGTGATGGGGGTCTCGATAATGGAGCCGTCTGGCTTGGCCATCAGGCCACGCATCCCGGCCAACTGGCGAATCTGTGCGGCAGAGCCGCGGGCACCAGAATCGGCCATCATGTAGATGGAGTTGAATGACTCCTGGTCGACCTCATTGCCATGGCGGTCGGTGGTCTTCTGCTTGGCCAGCTGCTGCATCATGACCTTGGAGACTTCGTCACCGGCCTTGCCCCAGATGTCGACGACCTTGTTGTAGCGCTCGCCCGAGGTCACCAGACCGGAGACGTATTGCTGCTCGATCTCCTTGACTTCGCGTTCGGCGCTTTCGATGATGCCGACCTTTTGCGGAGGCACCAACATGTCTTCGATCGCGATCGAAATACCTGCCTTGGTAGCCAGACGGAAGCCGTTTTGCAGCAATTTATCCGCAAAAACAACTGTTTCCTTCAGCCCGCACTTGCGGAAGGACACGTTGATCAGCTTGGAAATTTCCTTCTTCTTGAGCGCCTTGTTGATATTGGCAAAAGGCAGCCCCTTGGGCAGGATCTCCGACAGCAGTGCGCGACCGGCGGTCGTCTCGACGATGCTGGTGCTGGGGTCAAACTCGCCCGTGGCCTTGTTCTTGGTCCACTCGGTCATGCGCACATTGATCTTCGAGGTGAGCTCCACCTCGCCCGCATCCAGCGCACGCTGCACTTCGCCCGTGTCGGCAAAGATCAAACCCTCGCCCTTGCCATTGATGCGGTCACGCGTGGCGTAGTACAAGCCCAGCACCACGTCCTGCGACGGCACGATGGAGGGCTCGCCCGAGGCGGGGAACAGCACGTTGTTGGACGCAAGCATTAGCGTGCGGGCTTCCATCTGCGCTTCAACCGACAGAGGAACGTGCACAGCCATCTGGTCCCCGTCAAAGTCGGCATTGAAGGCCGCGCAGACGAGGGGGTGCAGCTGGATGGCCTTGCCTTCGATCAGGATAGGCTCAAAGGCCTGGATACCCAGACGGTGCAGTGTAGGCGCACGGTTGAGCATCACAGGGTGCTCTTTGATGACCTCTTCCAGGATGTCCCACACCACGGGCGTGCCGGATTCGACTTCCTTCTTGGCGGCCTTGATCGTCGTCGCGATGCCCATGGCTTCGAGGCGCGAGAAGATGAAAGGCTTGAACAGTTCGAGCGCCATCAGCTTGGGCAGGCCGCACTGGTGGAGCTTGAGCGTGGGGCCCACCACGATGACCGAACGGCCCGAGTAGTCAACCCGCTTGCCCAGCAAGTTCTGGCGGAAACGACCGCTCTTGCCCTTGATCATGTCGGCCAGCGACTTGAGCGCACGCTTGTTGGCGCCCGTCATGGCCTTGCCGCGACGGCCGTTGTCCAGCAGGCTGTCCACGGCTTCCTGCAGCATGCGCTTCTCGTTGCGCGCAATGATTTCTGGCGCCTTGAGTTCGAGAAGGCGGCGCAGACGGCTGTTGCGGTTGATGACGCGGCGGTACAGGTCGTTCAGATCCGATGTGGCGAAACGACCACCGTCCAGCGGCACCAGCGGACGCAGGTCCGGAGGCAGCACGGGCAACACTTCGAGCACCATCCACTCGGGCTTGATGCCGGACTTTTTGAAGGCTTCAAGCACCTTCAGGCGCTTGGAGTTCTTCTTGACCTTGACCTCGGAGCCCGTAAGATCACCCCGCAGTTTCTCGATCTCGGAGTCGATTTCAATCGATTCGAGCAAATCGCGAATGCCCTCAGCGCCCATCTTGGCGATGAACTCGTCGCCATATTCCTTGCGCTTGGCGTCGTAGTCGTCCTCGGACATGATGCTGAATTTCTTCAGCGGCGTCATGCCGGGATCGGTCACCACGTAGGCTTCAAAGTACAGCACGCGCTCGATGTCGCGCAGCGTCATATCCAGCACCAGGCCCAGACGGGATGGCAGCGATTTGAGGAACCAGATATGGGCGCAAGGCGCGGCCAGGTCGATGTGGCCCATGCGCTCACGGCGCACCTTGGTCTGCGTGACTTCAACGCCGCACTTCTCGCAGATGACACCGCGGTGCTTGAGGCGCTTGTACTTGCCGCACAGGCATTCGTAGTCCTTGATGGGACCAAAAATCTTGGCGCAGAACAAGCCATCACGCTCAGGCTTGAAGGTGCGGTAGTTGATGGTCTCAGGCTTCTTCACCTCGCCGAAAGACCACGAGCGGATCTTTTCAGGTGAAGCCATGCCGATCTTGATGGCATCGAAATGCTCATCCGGCGTAAATTGCTTGAACAGGTCGAGTAGCGATTTCATTGGACTCTTTCCCTTGTGAATTAGGAGCGCTCAAGCTCGATGTCCAGGCCCAAGGAACGAATTTCCTTGACCAGCACGTTGAAGGACTCCGGCATACCGGCTTCGATCGTGTGCTCGCCCTTGACGATGCTTTCGTACACCTTGGTACGGCCCTGGACGTCATCCGACTTCACGGTGAGCATTTCCTGCAGCACATAGGCCGCGCCGTAGGCTTCCAGCGCCCACACTTCCATCTCACCAAAACGCTGGCCACCGAACTGTGCCTTGCCGCCCAACGGCTGCTGCGTGACCAGCGAGTACGGGCCCGTGGAACGTGCGTGCATCTTGTCGTCCACCAGGTGGTGCAACTTGAGATAGTGCATGTAGCCAATGGTGGTCGTGCGCTCGAATGCGTCACCCGTGCGGCCGTCATACAGTTGGGCCTGCGTGCGCGTGGCGGTCAATCCCTTGCGCTGGGCCAGATCATCTGGATAGGCCAGTTTGAGCATGTCGAGAATTTCGTTCTCAGACGCGCCATCGAACACCGGCGTCGCATACGGCACACCGTTGGTCAGGTTCTCGGCCATTGCGCGCAACTCGTCGTCGTTCAGTTGCGACAGGTCCTCCTTGCGCCCGCGGGAGTTGTAGACCTCCTCCAGGAATGCGCGCAACTCGGCCGTCTTGGCTTCTTGCTGCAGCATGTCGCCAATGCGCTGGCCAATGCCCTTGCCGGCCCAGCCCAGGTGGACCTCCAGCACCTGCCCGATGTTCATCCGCGAAGGCACGCCAAGCGGGTTGAGCACAATGTCGGCGGTGGTGCCGTCGGCCATGTAGGGCATGTCTTCGACCGGGACGATCTTGGATACCACACCCTTGTTGCCGTGGCGGCCTGCCATCTTGTCACCAGGTTGCAGGCGGCGCTTGACGGCGAGGTAGACCTTCACCATCTTCAGGACACCCGCAGGCAGCTCGTCGCCTTGCGTGAGCTTCTTGCGTTTCTCTTCGAAGGCAAGATCAAAACTGTGGCGCGTCTGTTCCAGCGAGTTCTTGATGCTCTCCAACTGCGTTGCAACGTCATCCTCGGCAGGGCGAATGTCGAACCAATGGAATTTTTCCACGGCCGCCAGATACGCCTTGTCAATCTTCGTGCCCTTGGCGAGCTTTTGCGGGCCGCCGTTGGCCACACGGCCGGTCAACAGTTTCTCGATCCGGTCAAAGGCATCTGCTTCGACGATGCGCAACTGATCATTCAGGTCCAAACGGAAACGCTTGAGTTCATCATCGATGATCTGCTGCGCGCGCTTGTCACGCTGGATGCCTTCGCGGGTGAAGACCTGGACATCGATCACTACGCCTTGCGAGCCTTGGCTCACGCGCAGCGAAGTGTCCTTCACATCCGACGCCTTCTCACCAAAGATGGCGCGCAGCAGTTTCTCTTCGGGTGTCAGCGTGGTCTCGCCCTTGGGCGTGACCTTGCCGACCAGCGTATCGCCCGGCATGACTTCAGCACCCACGTAGATGATGCCGGACTCGTCCAGACGATTGAGCTGCTGCTCCGACAGGTTGGGAATGTCGCGCGTGATTTCTTCGGCGCCCAGCTTGGTGTCGCGCGCCATCACCACGAGCTCTTCGATATGGATCGAGGTGTAGCGGTCCTCGGCCACCACACGCTCGCTGATCAGGATCGAATCCTCGAAGTTGTATCCATTCCAGGGCATGAATGCGATCAGCATGTTCTGGCCAATGGCGATTTCGCCAAAGTCGGTCGAGGCACCGTCGGCGATCACATCCCCCTTCATCAGCATGTCGCCCTTCTTGACGATGGGTCGCTGGTGGATATTGGTGTTCTGGTTGGAGCGCTGATACTTGATCAGGTTGTAGATATCCACACCCACTTCACCAGCCACGGCCTCGGCATCGTTCACGCGGATCACGATGCGGGTGGCATCCACATAATCGACCACACCGCCACGGGTTGCCGTTACCACGGTGCCCGAATCGACCGCAGCAACGCGCTCGATGCCGGTGCCGACCAGTGGCTTTTCCGGACGCAGCACAGGCACAGCCTGACGCGACATGTTGGCGCCCATCAATGCGCGGTTGGCGTCATCGTGCTCAAGGAAGGGCACCAGGGATGCCGCCACAGACACGATCTGCGCTGGCGAGACGTCCATGTACTGGATACGCTCCGCGCCCACCAGCACCGACTCGCCCTGCTCACGCGCCGAAACCAGATCACCGGTCAGGCGACCTTCGGCATCCAGCGTGGCATTGGCCTGCGCAATGATGTATTTGCCTTCTTCGATGGCCGAGAGATAGTCGATCTCGTTGGTCACCTTGCCATCGGCCACACGGCGGTACGGCGTTTCGATGAAACCGTATTCGTTCAGGCGGGCATACAGCGCCAGAGAGTTGATCAGGCCGATGTTCGGGCCTTCCGGTGTCTCGATAGGGCAGACGCGGCCGTAATGGGTTACGTGCACGTCGCGCACTTCGAAGCCGGCACGTTCTCGTGTCAGACCACCCGGGCCCAGGGCTGAAACACGGCGCTTGTGCGTGATTTCGGCCAACGGATTGGTCTGGTCCATGAACTGAGACAACTGCGAGGCACCAAAGAATTCCTTCAGTGCGGCAGAAATGGGCTTGGAATTGATCAGATCGTGCGGCATCAGCGGATCCTGCTCCGCCTGGCCCAGCCGTTCCTTGACGGCCTTTTCGATGCGTGCCAGGCCCGTGCGGTACTGGTTTTCTGCCAGCTCACCCACACAGCGCACGCGACGATTGCCCAGGTGGTCAATATCGTCCACCTCGCCATTGCCATTGCGCAGATCCACCAGGATCTTGACCACAGCCAGGATGTCTTCATTGCTCAGAACCATCGGGCCCGTCGCTTCATCGCGCCCGATCTTGGCATTGAACTTCATCCGACCCACACGCGAAAGGTCGTAGGTATCAGGGTTGTAGAACAACCGTTGGAACAACGCCTGGACCGCATCTTCGGTAGGCGGTTCACCAGGACGCATCATCCGGTAGATCGCGACGCGGGCAGCAAACTCATCCACCGTCTCGTCAATCCGCAGGGTCTGCGAAATATAAGCGCCCTGGTCGAGTTCATTCGTGTAGATGCACTGCAGGTCCTGCACACCCGACGAACGCAGTTTCTTCAGCAACGCTTCCGTCAGCTCCTCGTTGGCCTTGGCGATGATCTCTCCCGTGTCGCCATCGACAATGTTGCGGGCGACTACACGACCGATCAGGAAGTCTTCCGGCACACTGATGTGCATGGTTCCCGATTGTTCCAGTTCGCGGGTATGGCGCGCTGTCACGCGCTTGTCCTTGGCGACGACGACCTTGCCGGATTTATCGGTAATGTCGAAGCGAGCCACTTCACCGCGCAGGCGCTCGGGCACGAACTCCAACTGCGCCCCACTGTCCATCAAACGGAAGTTGTCATTGACGAAGAAGTTCGCCAAGATGGACTCGGGATTCAGGCCAATGGCCTTAAGCAGAATGGTGACCGGCATCTTGCGGCGACGGTCCACTCGGAAATACAGGATGTCCTTGGGATCAAATTCGAAGTCCAGCCAGGAACCGCGGTACGGAATGATCCGTGCCGAGAACAACAATTTCCCCGAGCTATGTGTCTTGCCCTTGTCGTGCTCGAAGAAAACACCTGGCGAACGGTGCAATTGCGACACAATGACGCGCTCGGTACCGTTGATGATGAAAGAACCCTTGTCTGTCATGAGCGGCACTTCGCCCATGTAGACTTCCTGTTCCTTCACTTCCTTGACCACCTTGGACTGCGACGTCGAAGACTCACGGTCATAGATGATGAGCTGCACCTTGGCGCGCACGGCCGAGGCAAAAGTCAGACCCCGGGTCTGGCATTCACGTACATCAAACGCCGGCTTGGCCAGGTTGTACTCAAGGAACTTCATCTCCACAAAACCATTGTGCGAGACGATGGGGAAAGCAGCGTTAAAAGCAGCCTGCAAGCCCTCGTTGGTACGTTTTTTGGGGGCTGCGCCTGCTTGGAGGAATGCGGTGTATGCATCCTTCTGCATCTGCAACAGGTAGGGAACCTCCAGCACGCTGTCGCGGCTGCCGAAACTTTTGCGGATCCGCTTGCGTTCGGTATAAGAATAGGCCATGAGATCTCCGGGCAAAGACGTGAGTCCTGGGTCTGCGACGACTGACCCGTGGGTGCACACCCTACGGGCTTGGCGGTTGGCCACTACCAACCATGGCGGACGGCGATGCGTTGCACATCGCCCGAACCAAGGCATCTTCTGCTGTCGGATTCGTCAGAAGACACTTGAAAACCAGCTTGGTTTCTTTCTCGACCTACGATCTCTGGGAGATCGGCCAAGCAGGTTTTCAAGTGCGCTCTTGAAGCGCCAAAGGCTGGAGGCTCGCAAGGAGCACTCCAGCCCTTGAAGGGAACTGAATTACTTCAGCTCAGCCTTGGCACCGGCTTCCACCAGCTTCTTGACAGCTGCTTCGGCATCAGCCTTGGCAATAGCTTCCTTGACGTTCTTTGGAGCGCCATCCACCAGGTCCTTGGCTTCCTTGAGGCCCAGGCCGGTGATTTCACGCACCGCCTTGATGACAGACACCTTGTTGGCACCTGCTTCAAGCAGCACTACATTGAATTCTGTCTGCTCTTCAGCTGCTGCAGCACCTGCACCAGCACCACCAGCCGCAGGCGCAGCCATGGCAGCAGCGCTCACGCCAAACTTCTCTTCAATGGCCTTGACCAGGTCATTGAGTTCCAGAACCGTCATGCTGTCGAGAGCGGTCAGAAATGCGTCTTTATCGAATGCCATTTTGATTTCCTAACAATTAGTTAACAGGTCAGCCCATTGCTCAAGCAGCAACGGCTTCGCCTTCGCCTTTTTTCGCCGCCAAAGCACCCAGAACCACTGCGGTCCGGGACATGGGCGACATCAGCAAGCCACACAACTGGGCCAGCAATACTTCCTTGGAAGGAACATTGGCCAGTTGCTTCACGCCGTTGACATCCAGGGCCTTGCCACCGAAAGCGCCGCCACGAATCACCAGCTTGTCGTTGGTTTTCGCGAAATCGGCCACCACCTTGGCGGCGGCCACAGCGTCTTCAGAGAAGCCATAGATCAGCGGACCAGTCATCTGATCGGCCACGACATCAAAGCTGCTGCCTGCCACAGCACGGCGTGCCAGGGTGTTCTTGAGAACACTCAGGGTCACGCCCTTGCTGCGTGCATCCACGCGCAGCTTGGTCATGTCAGCGACCGTGATGCCACGGTATTCCGCAATCACAAGCGTTTGAGCTTTTGCGGCGAGGCTGGTCACTTCGTTGATGACCGCTTCTTTCTCACTGCGATTAAGACTCAAGGTCTACTCCTTTAAATGCACTTCGGGACAAGTCCCTTCATGCGCTCTTGTTGCAGCGACCAACTGTGGAGGAAAAATCATTCCATCTGCAGCGGGATCGCCATCTGCGCTGGCCTTGAAGGATTAAGTGCCTGTCGGCACACCAGCGGTCTTGGATGGCCCACCACACGGGTGCGGTAGCCCACCACCGAGGCACCTTTCGGCGCCTCAAGATTTCGCGCAATTACGCTGCGATGGTTTGCGTGTCGATGCGAACACCCACACCCATGGTCGAGGACAGGGCAACCTTGCGCAGGTACAGACCCTTGCTCGTAGCAGGCTTGGCCTTGTTCAGGGCTTCGATCAGCGCAGACAGGTTGGCCTGGAGCTTGTCGTTGTCGAACGAGCGGCGACCAATGGTGCTGTGCACGATACCGGCCTTGTCCACACGGAACTGGACCTGGCCAGCCTTGGCGTTCTTCACGGCAGTGGCCACATCCGGCGTCACAGTGCCCACCTTGGGGTTAGGCATCAGGCCGCGGGGGCCCAGGATCTGACCCAGGGTACCAACCACACGCATTGCGTCCGGTGCAGCAATCACGACGTCGAAAGGCATGTCACCCGCCTTGACCATAGCGGCAAGATCGTCCATACCCACGATGTCAGCGCCCGCTGCCTTGGCCTCTTCAGCCTTGGCGCCTTGTGCGAACACTGCGACACGGGTGGTCTTGCCGGTACCGGCAGGCAGCACCACGGCGCCGCGCACGACTTGGTCCGACTTCTTGGCGTCCACGCCCAGTTGCACGGCCACATCGATCGACTCGTCGAACTTGGCAGTGGCGGCATCCTTGACGATGGCCAATGCCTCGATCAAAGGGTACAGACGGGTGGATTCCACCTTGCCCTGCAGGGCTTTTTGCTTCTTGGTCAGCTTGGCCATTTACACACCCTCCACCGTCACGCCCATGGAGCGCGCAGAACCTGCAATGGTACGAACAGCAGCATCCAGAGATGCAGCGTTCATGTCCTTCATCTTGGTCTTGGCGATTTCTTCCAGCTGAGCGCGGGTGATCTTGCCGACCTTGGTCTTCAATGCATTGGCGGAACCCTTTTCCAGCTTGATCGCCTTCTTGATCAGCGTGGTCGCCGGAGGGGTCTTGATGATGAAAGTAAAGCTCTTGTCTGCGAATGCCGTGATCACGACGGGCAGAGGAAGGCCGGGCTCCACACCTTGGGTCTGCGCGTTGAACGCCTTGCAGAACTCCATGATGTTGAGACCGCGCTGGCCCAGAGCGGGACCAATGGGGGGAGAGGGATTGGCCTTACCAGCTGGCACTTGCAGCTTGATGAAGCCGACGATTTTCTTCGCCATTTTTAAGACTCCTTACGGGTACCAGCGCCTACTGCAAAACTGCATGCAGGCTCCCCGGGGGTTGTCGACTCGTGCATACACAGGGCGTTGAGTCGTAGAAACGCCAATGGACCCGCTGTGTTCAGGTTTTTTCTATCTGGCTGAATTCCAACTCGACTGGCGTGGAGCGCCCGAAAATCATCACGGATACGCGCACACGGCTCTTTTCGTAGTTGACATCTTCCACAGTGCCGTTGAAGTCCGTGAACGGACCTTCCTTGACGCGCACCATCTCACCCACCATGAACTCGATCTTGTGGCGCGGCTTGTCGGTACCTTCCTGCATC
>JAPKHH010000119.1:0-9681 GCA_026647025.1 Giesbergeria sp. | reverse complement strand
GCCGCATGCTCAGTGCCCAGGTCTACGATGTGATCAACACGACGCAGGCTGCACTGGCGCAGGCCGTGCCCTCCAGCGTTGACGAGGTGCGTTCGCTGCGCGCACTGGTGGGATTCGGCGAAACGATGCGCGCGCAGTCCCAGGAACTCAAGCACTTCCTGTTGCACAGTCTCTATCGCCATGAGCAGGTAGCCCACACCATGGGCCACGCACGCCAGATCGTGCACGAGCTTTTTGGCGCCTATCTGGCCTGTCCGCAGGAAATGAAACCGTCGTTTGGCGAATTGTCCAGCGCCGCCGCAACGCCGCAAGACCGGGCGCGGGTGGTGGCCGACTTCATCGCCGGCATGACCGACCGCTATGCCGCGCGTGAACACGAGCGCTTGACGGGGCAGCGCCTGCTGGGCTGAGTCCTGGGATGCCATGCGCCGCAGAGGGCGTCAGGACGGACTCTGGTATGGTCGCCACCGTCCTCGTTCTTTTCCTTTGCCGCTGCGCCACCATGACCGTCCAGAACCCTTCGTTTTCAGAACCTTCCCTGCCCGCTCCATCGGTGGTGGTGGAGGACACGGTACGCTGGCTGGAGCGCGCGGTGATCGGCCTGAACCTGTGCCCCTTTGCCAAAGGTGTGCACGGCAAAGGGCAGATCCACTATGTGGTGAGTACGGCGACGGAAGGCGCGCAACTGCTGCAAGAGCTGGCCCGCGAGCTGAAAGACCTTGCTGAAATATCCCCGGAAAAGCGAGACACCACACTGCTCATGGCACCCGCGTGTTTTCCGGATTTTCTCGACTTCAACGATTTTCTGGAACAGGCCGACGCACTGATCGACGCGCTGGATCTGGGCGGAGTTTTGCAAATTGCATCATTCCATCCCGCGTTCCAGTTTGGCGGCACCACCGCAGACGACGTGACCAACTGCACCAACCGTGCTCCCTATCCCACCCTGCACCTGCTGCGCGAAGACAGCATCGACCGGGCCGTCGAGGCATTTCCGGAAGCCGAAACCATCTACGAACGCAACATGCAGGTGCTTGAGGCGATGGGCACCGAGGGCTGGCTGGCGCTGGATGTGGGAGCGCGCTGCCCCGTGGCACCCGTCGCAGTGCCGCAGAAAGGCGACGCATGAAAACGCCGCGTGCAAAAGGCCCTGTGGCAGCAAAGGCCCCCGCCACAGAGATCCCTGAACTGCGGCCAGGCCAGTCGGTTGAATTGCTCAAGGAACTGCACATCCTCACGCGCGACGGCCGCCTGAACCAGGATTCACGCCGCAAGCTCAAGCAGGTCTCGCATCTTTTCCAGTTCATCGAGCCGTTGCTGGAAGAGTTCAGTGCCCAAGGCCATGCCCCGCTGCTTGCCGACCATGGGGCCGGCAAGTCCTACCTGGGCTTCATACTGTACGACCTGTACTTCAAGGCGCTGGGGCGCGGACACATCTATGGCATCGAAACCCGCGCCGACCTGGTGGAAAAATCCCGCGCCCTGGCCGACCGGCTGGGGTTTGGCCGCATGTCTTTTCTGAATCTGTCGGTGGCCGAATCGACCGACGCGGCCGACTTGCCCGATCGCATCGACATCGTGACCGCGCTCCACGCCTGCGACACGGCGACCGATGACGCCATCGCCTTCGGCCTGCAAAAGCAGGCTCGCGCCATGGTCATCGTGCCCTGTTGCCAGGCCGAGGTGGCCTCATTTTTGCGCAAGGACAAGGCCTTGCAATTAGGCCGTACGCCGTTGGCTGAATTGTGGCGCCATCCATTGCACACCCGGGAGCTGGGGAGCCAGATCACCAATGTGCTGCGCTGCCTGTACCTGGAGGCCAGCGGCTACCAGGTCACGGTGACAGAACTGGTGGGCTGGGAACACAGCATGAAAAACGAACTCATCATCGCAAAATACAACGGGCAGAAAAAACGCAGTGCTGCCGAGCGCTTGCGGTCCATCTTGCGAGAGTTCGGACTGGAACAGGCGATGGGAGCGCGCTTCGGACTGGAGCCGCTGCTGGAGGTTCCCGCAGGTGATCTGCCTACCGGAGCGTCATCAGGTTCTTGACTTTGCGCACACCCGGTGTGCGCTGGGCAATCGCCTGGGCTCGCGCTCGCTCTTGGGTGTTGCGCGCTTCGCCCAGCAATTCGGCTTCGCCCTCCTTTACGTTCACAGTCACGGTCTGGCGTAAAGCGATTTGCTTATCGGCCAGGATCATGTGCCGCACGCGCGCTGCGGTGTCTGCATCCATGGCAGCGATGCGGTTGCGCTGATGGTTTGTATAAGCGTAATTCCCGTTGCTGGTACAAGCCGCCAAACTCGCAACGGAAAGAAAGATAGCCAAACTGGTGGTTCGTCGTGCGTTCATGGTGCTGCCTCTCAGAGTTACATGGATTGGATCACACACTTTGAAGCGCTTCGCAGAATAAAATTGGGGTCAGACTCTGAAATAGCGCTGATTTCAGGCCCACTCCATGCTGTTGCGCCGTCCTTGGTCGTCCTTGTCTTCTACCCACCCTGCTGAGTGATTTCGTTTATGGCCCGTCTTCCCCGCCTCACCCTCCCTGGCTACCCCCACCACATCATCCAGCGCGGCAACAACCGCCAGATGATTTTTGTCGACGCGCAGGACTTCGAAACCATGCTGCGGCTGCTGGCAGAGAATGCAGCGAAGTTCGGTGTCGCGGTGCACGCCTATGTGCTCATGGACAATCATTTCCATCTTCTGGCCACGCCCTCCACCGTGGAGGCGCTGCCTTTGATGATGCAGGCCGTGGGCCGCAGCTACGTGCGCTACTTCAACCAACGCCATGGCCGCAGCGGCACCCTGTGGGAGGGGCGCTACCGCTCTACGCTGATCGAGGCGGAGCGCTACCTCCTGGCCTGCATGATCTACATCGACCTGAACCCGGTGCGTGCCGGCAGGGTGCAGCAGCCAACCGATTGGCGCTGGTCCAGCCATGCACACCACCTGGGCCTGCGCCTCGATAGCCTGGTCACGCCGCACGCGCTGTACTGGGCACTGGGCAATACGCCGTTTGCGCGTGAAGCGGCCTACGCTGACCTCGTGCAGGCAGGCATCAGCGCGGACCAGCAAGTGCAGTTGACCGATGCAGCGTTGCGTGGCTGGGCATTGGGCGAGCCCAATTTTGTGGGTGAAATACAAAAAAAATCGACCCGCCGTGTGACGAAATCGAAGCCAGGTCGGCCATCAATCGCAAAAATTAAAGAAGAAAAAATCAGCTTAAAGCCCGTGCATAAAGCGTTGTAAGCTATTGTTATTGATGCGTCCCTAATTTAAATTTGTTGTGAAGTTAATTTGATTAATTGGAATCTGACCCCATTTATTTTTCTTGCGTAGGAATGCTGCATTGCACTAATCTCGTATCCCCTGCGAAATAAATGAGGAAAGTGCCATGACCACGGCCGCCGAGATAGAGCATCTGAAGCAACACGGTTTGTATTCGACCGCCAACGAGCACGACGCCTGCGGGCTGGGTTTTGTGGCGCACATCAAGGGCGAGAAGCGGCACGACATCGTGACGCAGGCGCTCAAGATCCTGGAAAACATCGACCACCGCGGCGCCGTGGGCGCCGACAAGCTCATGGGCGATGGTGCGGGCATCCTGATCCAGATCCCCGATGCCCTGTACCGCGAGGAGATGGCTGCGCAGGGCGTGGCCCTGCCACCCGCTGGCGAATACGGCGTGGGCATGATCTTCCTGCCCAAGGAGCATGCCAGCCGCCTGGCCTGCGAGCAGGAGATGGAGCGCGCCATCAAGGCCGAAGGCCAGGTGCTGCTGGGCTGGCGTGATGTGCCGGTCAACCGCGACATGCCCATGTCGCCCACGGTGCGTACCAAGGAGCCCATCCTGCGCCAGGTCTTTATCGGACGGGGCAGCGATGTGATCGTGCAGGACGCGCTCGAGCGCAAGCTCTACGTGATCCGCAAGACGGCCAGCGCCGCCATCCAGGCGCTGGGCCTCAAGCACAGCAAAGAGTATTACGTGCCCAGCATGAGCAGCCGCACCGTGGTCTACAAGGGCCTGCTGCTGGCCGACCAGGTGGGTGTGTACTTCAAGGACCTGGAAGACGCGCGCTGCGTGTCGGCCATCGGCCTGGTGCACCAGCGCTTTTCCACCAACACCTTCCCCGAGTGGCCGCTGGCCCACCCCTACCGGTATGTGGCGCACAACGGTGAGATCAACACCGTCAAGGGCAACTACAACTGGATGAAGGCGCGCGAGGGCGTGATGTCGTCCCCCGTGCTGGCAGCCGACCTGCAAAAGCTCTATCCCATCAGCTTCGCCGACCAGTCCGACACTGCCACATTCGACAACTGCCTCGAACTGTTGACCATGGCCGGCTACCCCATCAGCCAGGCCGTGATGATGATGATTCCCGAACCCTGGGAGCAGCACACCACCATGGACGAGCGCCGCCGCGCCTTCTATGAATACCACGCCGCCATGCTCGAGCCCTGGGATGGCCCGGCCTCCATCGTGTTCACCGACGGCCGCCAGATCGGCGCCACGCTGGACCGCAATGGCCTGCGGCCTTCGCGCTACTGCATCACCGACGACGACCTGGTCATCATGGCCTCGGAGTCGGGCGTGCTGCCCGTGCCCGAGAACAAGATCGTGCGCAAGTGGCGCCTGCAGCCAGGCAAGATGTTCCTGATCGATCTGGAGCAGGGCCGCATGATTGACGACGACGAGCTCAAGGCCAACATCGTCAACACCAAGCCCTACAAGCAGTGGATCGAGAACCTGCGCATCAAGCTCGACAACATTGGTGCAGGCACACCGGCGGCTGCACCCCAGGCCACGGAACTGCCACTGCTCGACCGCCAGCAGGCGTTCGGCTACACCCAGGAAGACATCAAGTTCCTGATGGCCCCCATGGCCCGCAACGGCGAGGAAGGCATTGGCTCCATGGGCAACGACAGCCCGCTGGCCGTGCTCTCGGGCCGCAACAAGCCGCTCTACAACTACTTCAAGCAGTTGTTTGCCCAGGTGACCAACCCGCCGATCGACCCGATCCGCGAGGCCATCGTCATGTCGCTCAACAGCTTCATCGGCCCCAAGCCCAACCTGCTGGACATCAACCAGGTCAACCCGCCCATGCGGCTGGAGGTGAGCCAGCCGGTGCTCAACTTTGCCGACATGGCCAAGCTGCGTGACATTGAACAGCACACCCAGGGCAAGTTCCGCAGTGCCACCATCGACATCACCTACCCGCTGGCCTGGGGCCGCGAAGGGGTCGAGGCCAAGCTCGCCTCGCTGTGCGCCCAGGCGGTGGACGAGATCCGTGGTGGCGCCAACATCCTCATCATCAGTGACCGCGGTGTGGGCGCCACGCAGGTGGCCATTCCTGCGCTGCTGGCGCTGTCGGCGATCCACCAGCATCTGGTGCGCGAGGGGCTGCGCACCACGACCGGCCTGGTGGTCGAAACCGGCACTGCGCGCGAAGTGCACCATTTCGCCGTGCTCGCAGGCTACGGTGCAGAGGCTGTGCACCCCTACCTGGCCATGGAAACCCTGGCCGACATGCACAAGGAGTTGGGCGGAGACCTGTCTGCCGACAAGGCGATCTACAACTACGTCAAGGCCATCGGCAAGGGCCTGTCCAAGATCATGTCCAAGATGGGCGTGAGCACCTACATGAGCTATTGCGGTGCCCAGCTGTTCGAGGCCATTGGCCTGAGCAGCGCCACCGTGGGTAAGTATTTCACCGGCACGGCCAGCCGGGTCGAAGGCATTGGCGTGTTCGAAATCGCCGAGGAAGCCATCCGCATGCACAAGGCCGCCTTTGGTGATGCGCCTGTGCTGGCCCACATGCTCGATACCGGGGGGGAATATGCCTGGCGGACACGGGGCGAAGAGCATATGTGGACGCCCGACACCATCGCCAAGCTGCAACATGCCACGCGCTCCAACAACTGGAGCACCTACAAGGAATACGCCCAGTTGGTCAACGACCAAAGCAAGCGCCACATGACCTTGCGCGGCCTTTTCGAGTTCCAGTTCGACCCTGCCAAGGCTGTTCCGCTGGACGAGGTCGAGCCCGCCAAGGAGATTGTCAAGCGCTTTGCCACGGGTGCCATGTCGCTGGGCTCCATCTCCACCGAAGCCCACGCCACCCTGGCGGTGGCCATGAACCGTATCGGCGGCAAGAGCAACACCGGCGAGGGCGGTGAAGATGCCGCGCGCTACCGCAACGAACTCAAGGGCATCCCGATCAAGCAGGGCGATAGCCTCAAGAGCGTGATCGGTGCCGAGAACGTCGAGGTCGATCTGCCCCTGCTCGACGGCGACTCGCTGCGCAGCCGCATCAAGCAGGTTGCTTCGGGCCGCTTTGGCGTCACTGCCGAATACCTGTCTTCGGCCGACCAGATCCAGATCAAGATGGCCCAGGGTGCCAAGCCCGGCGAGGGCGGCCAGCTGCCCGGCGGCAAGGTGTCCAACTACATCGGCAAGCTGCGCCACAGCGTGCCCGGCGTGGGTCTGATCTCGCCACCGCCGCACCATGACATCTACTCCATCGAGGATCTGGCCCAGCTGATCCATGATCTGAAGAACGTGGCACCGCACGCGGGCATCAGCGTCAAGCTGGTCTCCGAAGTGGGCGTGGGCACCATCGCGGCCGGTGTGGCCAAGTGCAAGAGCGACCATGTCGTGATCGCCGGCCACGACGGCGGCACGGGCGCATCGCCCTGGTCGTCCATCAAGCACGCGGGCGGTCCGTGGGAAATCGGCCTGGCCGAAACCCAGCAGACCCTGGTGCTCAACCGCCTGCGTGGCCGTATCCGTGTGCAGGCCGACGGCCAGATGAAGACCGGCCGCGACGTCGCCATCGGCGCGCTGCTGGGCGCCGACGAGTTCGGCTTTGCCACGGCCCCGCTGGTCGTCGAGGGCTGCATCATGATGCGCAAGTGCCACCTCAACACCTGCCCCGTGGGCGTGGCCACGCAGGACCCGGTGCTGCGCGCCAAGTTCTCGGGCAAGCCCGAACATGTGGTCAACTATTTCTTCTTCGTCGCCGAAGAAGTGCGCCAGATCATGGCGCAACTGGGCATCCGCAAATTTGACGACCTGATCGGCCGCACCGACCTGCTCGACATGCGCGCTGGCCTGGAGCACTGGAAGGCCCGTGGCCTCGATTTCGGTCGCCTGTTTGCCCAACCCATCGTGCCCGCCGATGTGCCGCGCTACCACGTGGATGTGCAGGACCACAACATCGAGCACACGCTGGACCGCAAGCTCATCGAACGCAGCAAGCCCGCCATCGAAAAAGGCGAGCGCGTGCAGTTCATCGAGGTGGCGCGCAACGTCAACCGTTCGGTCGGCGCCATGCTCTCCGGCGCGGTCACCCGCGTACACCCCGAAGGTCTTCCGGACGACACCATCCGCATCCAGCTCGAAGGCACGGGCGGCCAGTCGTTCGGTGCGTTTCTCACGCGCGGCATTACGCTGTACCTGATTGGCGACGCCAACGACTACACCGGCAAGGGCCTGTCGGGCGGCCGCGTCATCGTGCGCCCCAGCATCGACTTCCGGGGCGATGCCGCGCGCAACACCATCGTGGGCAACACGGTCATGTACGGTGCCACCAGCGGCGAGGCCTACTTCAGCGGCGTCGCCGGTGAGCGCTTTGCCGTGCGCCTGTCGGGTGCCACCGCCGTGGTGGAAGGCACGGGCGACCATGGCTGCGAATACATGACCGGCGGCACTGTGGTGGTGCTGGGCAAGACCGGACGCAACTTCGCCGCCGGCATGAGCGGTGGCGTGGCCTACGTGTACGACGAAGACGGCCAGTTCGACACCCGCTGCAACCTGTCCATGGTCACGCTCGAACGCATCCTGCCCAGCGACGAGCAGGTGGCCACCGTGCCGCGTGCCACCTGGCACCGCGACCAGACCGACGAAGCCCAGCTCAAGAAGATGCTGGAAGACCACAACCGCTGGACCGGCAGCAAGCGTGCGCGCGAACTGCTCGACCACTGGGCCGCATCACGCAGCAAGTTCGTCAAGGTGTTTCCCACCGAATACAAGCGTGCCCTGTCTGAAATTTATGAAAGAAAAGTGCTCGAAGAGTCCGCTACACCAGCGGTACAAGCTACAGAAAATGTAGCAAAGTGACCCCCTGAGGGCACATCGGCCAGCACATCATTCACAAGGACACAGACATGGGAAAGACCACAGGTTTCATGGAATACGGGCGCCTCGAAGAGGGCTACAAAAGCGTGCCCGAGCGCCTCAAGAACTACCGCGAATTCGTCATCGGCCTCGATGACGCGCAAGCCCGCGTGCAGGCTGCGCGCTGCATGGACTGCGGCACGCCGTTCTGCAACAACGGCTGCCCGGTGAACAACATCATTCCGGACTTCAACGACCTGGTGTACCAGGCCGACTGGAAGAGTGCGTTCGCCGTACTCGACTCGACCAACAACTTCCCCGAGTTCACCGGCCGTATCTGCCCCGCACCCTGCGAGGCGGCCTGCGTGCTCAACATCAACGACGATGCGGTGGGCATCAAGAGCATCGAGCACGCCATCATCGACCGCGCCTGGGAACATGGCTGGGTGCAGCCCCAGACCCCCAAGCACAAGACGGGCCGCAAAGTCGCGGTTGTGGGCTCCGGGCCGGCCGGTCTGGCAGCAGCCCAGCAACTGGCACGCGCCGGCCACGACGTCACGCTGTTCGAGAAGAACGACCGCGTGGGTGGCCTGCTGCGCTACGGCATCCCCGACTTCAAGATGGAGAAGACGCACATCGACCGCCGCGTCAAACAGATGGAGGCCGAGGGCGTTACGGTGCGCACGGGCGTCTTCGTGGGTGCGGCCAAGGACGGCCTGGGCAAGGACTCCAAGGTGACCAACTGGGCCAAGGAAACCATCAGCCCCGAGCAGTTGAAGAAGGACTTTGACGCCGTGCTGCTGACCGGCGGCGCCGAGCAGAGCCGCGACCTGCCCGTGCCGGGCCGCGACCTGGACGGCATCCACTTCGCCATGGAATTTTTGCCGCAGCAGAACAAGGTCAACGCGGGCGACAAGCTCAAGGGCCAGATCCGGGCCGATGGCAAGCACGTCATCGTGATCGGCGGCGGCGACACCGGCAGCGACTGCGTGGGCACCAGCAACCGCCACGGCGCAGCCAGCGTGACCCAGTTCGAAGTCATGCCCATGCCGCCCGAAGTCGAGAACCGCCCGCTCACCTGGCCCTACTGGCCGCTCAGGCTGCGCACCAGCTCCAGCCACGAGGAAGGCTGCGTGCGCGAGTTCGCCATCTCCACCAAGGAGTTCACAGGCGAGAAGGGCAAGGTCAAGGGCCTGACCACCGTGCAGGTCGAGTTCAAGGACGGCAAGCTGGTCGAGATAGCGGGCACCGAAAAACATTACCAGGCGGATCTGGTGCTGCTGGCCATGGGCTTTGTCAGCCCTGTGGCAGCGGTGCTCGATGCGTTCGGCATCGAGAAGGATGCCCGTGGCAATGCGCGCGCCAGCACCGACGAAGGCGGCTACGCCACCAACGTGCCCGGCGTGTTTGCCGCAGGCGACATCCGCCGGGGTCAATCGCTGGTGGTGTGGGCGATCCGGGAAGGCCGACAAGCGGCGCGCTCGGTAGACCAGTTCTTGATGGGATCGAGCGAACTGCCTCGCTGATGCCCCTCGGGAGGAGGGCTTCGCACATCGTG
>JAPKHH010000118.1:0-12080 GCA_026647025.1 Giesbergeria sp. | reverse complement strand
GTACCGCCGAGCAAGCGGTCAACATCGGCTGCTGCACGGTGCGCCTCGCCAAGTGCTTTGAGGTATTGGGCTTTGGCTGTGAAGTAGGTGCGCTGTGCATCCAGCACCTCCAGGAAATTGAACTTGCCGTTCTCAAACCCAATGGTGGCCGCGTCATACGCCGACTTGGCCCCTGGAAGGACGTCCTGCTGCAGGGCCTGGATCTCCGATGCGATCGTGGCGAGCCGCTCACGGGCCTGCGCCACTTCGCTGTGCAGTCGCACCGTGGCGCCCTGCAGCTCGTCGCGCGCCTTGTCTTCCAGCTTGAGGGCTTCGAGGAGGTTGCCTTGATTGCGGTCGAACACCGGCAGAGGCACGGAGACCCCGAAAAGAAGCACGTTTCGCTGCGTTTCGTTGCTGCGCTGCATGCCGACACTCACCGTGACATCCGGCACGCGCTTGCTTTGTTCCAGCTCAGTCAGGGCCTGGCGCCGGTCCACCTCGATCCTGGCCAGGACAACCGCCGGCGAGGAAGCAATGAGCGGCTGCAGATCAACGAGTTCCGGCACCGGCGGAAGCGCTTCGGCCTTGCCCTCCAAAACGGCGACGGGTGCCTCAGTCTTCCCCATGAGCGCAAACAGTCGGGACAGAGCATTGCGCTGCTCACTGGCGGCTTGGGCCATTTCGACGCGAATTCCCGCTTCCGCAACCCGCGCCTTGGACTCCTCGACTGGGGAGACCTTGCCCGCCGCCACGCGCTTGGCGACCGTGTCAGTTGATGACTTGGCCAGAGCGACGCTGTCCCGAGCCAGCACCAGGCGCTCTTGGGCAGTGAGCACATCAAAGTAGGCGGCAGCGACGTTGGCGCGCACGGTCGCCTTCAGTTCGACAAGCTGGGCTTGTGCCTGCTCACGCGCCTTCTCGGCAGCCTTCGTGCGCGCAGCCCGCTTGCCCCCCAGTTCGACCGGGAGATTGAGCTGCCAGTTTTGGGTACGCGTTTTGGAGCGCGCGTCTTCCAGCGAGTAGGCAAACTCTGGATTGGGCCGAGCGCGTCCTTGCAGAACTTGCCCTTGCGTCGCTTCCAACTGGCGCGTCGCAGCAGCCACCTCTGGGTTGCCCTCCAGGGCCAGTTCAATAGCCCTGGCCAGCGACAGCGGCGCTACGGGTGCTGCAACGGCCATGGGGGCATCCGAGCCACCCACGGGCCGTTGTGTCATGCCCTGGGAAAAGGCGCCGGTGGACGTGGCCAGCAATATGGCTGCAGCAGCCGTTGCGAGCTTGATTTTCTTGCGGCCGCGCCATGCGTCCGGCTTTCCTTGAAAGCAAATACCCTTGAACATCCGATTCTCCAGTGATTTCAAAACACGAAGGATCAGCGGGGGGCAACCGTGCAAGTTGCTGGCAACTCGTCACTCGTCACAGTCGCGGCATGCGCAACTGCATCCGCCCTTAGGGCGGACACGGACAACTGAGAGAAGGAGAGAAGCCCCGCCGATTAGGCGAGGACAGACCACTGGGGGCGGTCAGGGGGAGTGGGTGTTACACCAGCGAGTTGCACGTGGGGCTGGACACCGACACTGCCATCGTGAGAGGTGCCTTGGCTGGCATAAGAGAAATTGAGGGCCCCGATGCCGGCACCATGGCAAACGGAGCAGTCGATGTCAAACTGGCCAGCGCTTTGACTGCCCTTGTCGGCTTGATGGACCGCGTTGTCGGCATCATGTTTGTGCTCATGATGTCCCACGTGTTGCGCCTGCGCAGCCGTGCTCTCATGCATGCAATACGCGGCCACCGCAGACCAGCTGAACTGGAATGGTAGCAATGCAAGCATAAAAACAGCAATCAAACGGCGCATTATTGGAGTCTAGCACTCGACTATGAAGTCTTCATGTGGGGCACGGATGGACTCTGGATAGGGGCTGGGAGCGTTGAGGAGTCAGCTGCCCGAGCCGTACAGTTCCTGGAGACGCTCCTTTTCAGCGTCGGACATGTTCAGGAATTCCTGTTGCACTTGCTCGCGCGTCTTGGAGGGGCCCATTGCCTTAGCAGGCAAAGCACCGCCGCGCTGGAGAATAGCGAGCGTTCCGTCCTTGCGGGCGGCAACCACCGACTCAAGCACGTCGCTACGGGACAAAGAGCTTTGAAAATGGTCGGGATGGGTGGTAAATCCCACTTCGCCACCGGCGGGGTGATACAGCGAAGATGCAGATGCCAGGCCTGGAGCCGCGATAGCGAAGGCGATCAGAGCGAGCGCGAGGGGGTTGCGAATGGTCATGGTGTTGTCCCTTGATCTAAATGAGCCCTCGGCCATCTGCCGGGACTATGCCTTTCGACACAGAGATACTTTAGAAATGCACGCGCGACAAGGTACCAACAGCCAGTTTACAAATTCGTAATCGCGCAACAGGCCGCATTCTTCGAGAATGACAGAATGAAAATTCTGCTCATCGAAGACGAAGTCAAGCTGGCCGAGTACCTGCGCAAGGGTCTGGGAGCGGTCGGCTACGTGGTGGACGTTGCCCACAACGGCGTGGATGGCCTTCACATGGCTCTGGAGGGCGGGCACGATCTGTTGGTTCTGGATGCGATGCTCCCGGGGATAGACGGCTTCAGCCTGCTGACGGCTTTTCGCAAAACCAAGCAGACTCCAGTTTTAATGTTGACAGCCAGGGTCAGCGTCGAGGATCGGGTCTTAGGACTCCAGACGGGTGCCGATGACTACTTGGTCAAGCCCTTTGCGTTTTCCGAATTGAGCGCTCGCATTCAGGTGCTGCTCCGGCGGTCCCATGGTGAGCGGGATGCCGCAGAGCCCACGCAACTGCGTTTAGCAGATATCGAGGTCGATCTGGTGCGGCGCAAGGCGTCCCGGGGAGGTCAGCGCTTGGAATTGACGGCCAAGGAATTTCTGTTGCTGACTCTGTTCCTGAGAAGAAAAGGCCAAGTGCTTTCTCGCACCGAGATCGCTGAACAGGTGTGGGACATGAACTTCGACAGCGATACCAGCGTGGTGGAGGTCGCGATCCGGCGCCTCCGTACCAAGATCGATGTGCCGTTTGACACTGCGCTGCTCCACACCATTCGCGGCATGGGCTACGTCATGGAGGACCGCAACGAATGAAGGTGCTGGCCCAACATCGCTCATTGCGCCAGCGGTTGTCCTGGTGGCTGGCGCTGCAGAGCTTTGCCGGACTCGGGGTGGTCTGTCTGGCGGTGTATCTGGTGACCGAGTTCAACTTTCGTGATCGGCAAGAGGAAACGCTGGCGCAAAAAGAAACCGTAATTCGGCACTTGCTGCAGGATGGCAAGGAGCATGGGGATACGGAAGACTTTGTGCACAAGCTTGATGACTTCCTTGTGGGGCACGGAGACCTGTCACTCGAAGTCACGCAGGACGACGGAATTGTTCTCTACGCCCATGCCCGTAACCAGAGCGCAAAAGCGGTGTGGCGCCAAAGGCAGTTCGAGGTGCCCCTGACTGCAGGCAATGCTCCCTCAAAGAATTTGAGCGTCCAGCTGTCGCTTGACATCCAAACCGACATCCAATTGCTGCACCGACTTGCTCTTACCTTGCTGGTCGCAGCCATCGGTGGGGTCATCGTTGTATCGCTGGGCGGTCTCTCTCTGGTCAACTTGGGCCTGGCGCCCGTTCGAAGACTGGCTGGCCAGACGCGCGCAGTATCGGCTGACAACCTGCATCAACGGCTCGACAGCGCCGAGCAGCCCCTTGAGCTTGTGCCTCTGATCGACCAGTTCAACGCGCTCCTGGCTCGCATTGAGAAGGCCTACACACAGATGGAGGGCTTCAATGCGGACGTGGCTCACGAGCTATGCACGCCGTTGGCCACGCTCATTGCCAACAATGAACTGGCGCTGCAGCGCCCTGAGCAGGCGGATATTCGCGAGGTGCTGGCGTCCAATTTGGAGGAGCTGCACCGCCTGACCGGCATCGTCAATGACATGCTGTTCTTGTCCCAGGCGGATCGGGGTGTGGGAGCACGTCGCGCGCCCGTGGCGAGCCTTGCATCAATGGCTGCAGACGTACTGGACTACCACGAGGCCGCACTGGCCGAGGCCTGTCTCACGGGGAAAGTCGTCGGCGATGCGCACGGCTCCTTCGACGTGCCGTTGTTGCGCCGGGCCCTTTCAAACTTGCTCGGCAACGCCACTCGATACGCGAGCGCTGGCTCAATCGTCCAGATCAACCTCAGGACTATCGATGAGGGCCGTGTGCTGATCAGTGTCACCAACTACGGCAGCACTATTGATCCCGAGCTACTCCCGCAGCTGTTTGACCGATTCTTCCGTGCAGATCCTGCTCGCAGCCATGGGCAAAGCAACCATGGCCTCGGGTTGGCCATAGTGGGCGCTATTGCACGCATGCATCAGGGAAAGCCAGTGGCATCGTCGGAAAACGGGGTGACGAATGTGGGAATCGAAATTCGCCCGAATTGATGGCGGTTTTCGACGGAGTGGGATCGCTTGGGAGGCTGCTACTGAGCGCCGCGCATTCAAAAATCCGATTTAAGCAGGACAAAGCAACGATATTGTTATTGCTAGTTGACTTTAAAGTCACTTCAAGGTTTCCAATCAGGCCATGAAATCAGAAACCAGTACCTCTCTAGGCGTTGTTGACACCTGCTGCTCCGCAGGCTGTTCCAGTGCCGCCGCTACGCCCCCTACCGCAGCAAGCCGCCCAGACTACGGTAAGCTGTTTAGGATTGCCACTATGGATTGCAGCGCCGAAGAGTCGGAGATCCGGCGAGCGTTAGAGCCGTTGGACGGAATACGCTCTTTGGGCTTTCAGCTCAGCGCGCGTACCCTGAAGATCGACGCGGATGATCGCGCCTTGCCCCTGGCACTCGACGCCATCCGCAGGGCAGGATTCGACCCACAGCCGGTGGCCGATGCAACGGCCAAGGCGAGCCAGAGCCGTGTGTTTCGCATTGCGACCATGGACTGCAGCGCCGAGGAGGCGGAGATTCGCCGGGCGCTGGAGCCTCTGGATGGGATCCGCTCTCTGGGGTTTCAGCTCGGCGAGCGCACGCTGAAAATCGATGCAGAAGAGAATGCCTACCCCTTGGCCCTGGAGGCGATTCGCAACGCGGGCTTCGATCCGCAGCCCGTGGCTGCAACTGGGCAATCCAGAGGCGTCCAGGCAGGAGAACATGCCGACGGCGATGAACACGTGTTTGCCGGTGGTATCTCCCGCTTGGTCGCCGCGCTTGTGTTCGCCACGGGAGCGGAAGTGCTCTCCTTCTTCGCACCCGATCAGATGGCCTGGAAAGTGGCAGGCATGGCCATCGCCGCGTTGGCTATCTGGCTGGCAGGCATCGACACCTACAAGAAGGGCCTTGCAGCGCTGCTGCGCGGCAAGCTCAACATCAATGCACTGATGTCGGTGGCCGTCACAGGCGCCTTCCTCATCGGTCAGTGGCCGGAGGCCGCCATGGTGATGGCCTTGTACGCCATTGCCGAGCTGGTCGAGGCCAAGGCTGTGGATCGGGCGCGCAATGCCATCAAGGGCTTGCTGGAGCTTGCGCCGGAAGAAGCCCTGGTCCAAAGCCCTGACGGCGCATGGAACGCTACGCCGGTTGCCTCGGTGGCCATTGGCGCGACCGTGCGCATCAAACCGGGTGAGCGCGTGCCACTCGACGGCAAGGTGACCAAGGGCAACGGAGCGATCAACCAGGCCCCGGTGACTGGCGAGAGTATCCCCGTAGACAAGGCACCTGGCGACCAAGTGTTCGCCGGCACCATCAACGAGACCGGTGAGCTGGAGTTCGAGGTCACAGCCTTGTCCAGCAACACCACGCTTGCCAGGATCATTCAAGCGGTCGAACAAGCGCAGGGGACCCGCGCACCGACACAACGCTTCGTTGACCGGTTCGCCGCCATCTACACGCCGGCAGTCTTTGCCATCGCTGTGGTGGTGGCCGTGCTCACGCCCTTTCTGATGGGTCTGACCTGGCTTGAGGCCCTGTACAAGGCGCTGGTCCTGCTGGTGATCGCTTGCCCGTGTGCCCTGGTGATTTCCACGCCTGTCACGGTGGTCAGTGGATTGGCCGCAGGAGCGCGCCGGGGGATCCTCATCAAGGGAGGAACCTATTTGGAGGACGCGAGGCTCCTGAAGGCTGTGGCGCTGGACAAGACAGGCACCATCACCGAAGGCAAACCCAAGCTGGTGGAATGGAAGATTTGGGGTTCGGGTGACGAAGCCGCTACCCAGAAAATGGCCGCCAGCTTGGCCGGGCGGTCGGATCACCCGGTCTCCAAAGCGATTGTCCAGGGACTGGACGTGCAAGGGCCGGAGGCCGAGAACTTCAAGGCCTTGCCTGGGCGCGGTGTCGAGGGCGTGGTCGATGGTCAGCTCCTGGCGCTGGGAAATCACCGGCTCATCCATGAGCGTGGACTGTGCACCCCTGAACTGGAGGCGGAGCTGGCCATCCACGAAAAGCAGGGTCGCACGGTGACCCTACTGGCCGACGAAACCCGAGTCCTGGCCCTGTTCGCCGTCGCCGACACGATCCGGGAAACCTCGAAGAAGGCCATTGCCGATCTCAAGGCGCTTGGGGTGACCTCGGTGATGCTGACCGGGGACAACACAGCCACGGCCAAGGCGATCGCATCAGAGGCCGGCATTGATGATGCCCGGGGTGATCTGCTGCCTGAAGCCAAGCTCGACGCGATCAAGGAGATGCAAAAGCGCTACGGAGCCACCGGCATGACCGGCGACGGCATCAACGATGCACCGGCATTGGCCCAGGCCGACATTGGTTTTGCCATGGGCGGCGCAGGTACCGACACCGCCATGGAAGCGGCCGATGTGGTCATCATGAACGACAACCTGGAGCGCGTCGCCGAGACGGTGCGGCTGTCCAAGCGCACCCACGCGATACTCTGGCAGAACATCAGCTTGGCGCTGGGCATCAAGAGCGTGTTCCTGGTGATGGCGGTGGTCGGTACCGCGACCATGTGGATGGCGGTCTTTGCTGACATGGGGGCCAGCCTGCTGGTGGTGGGCAATGGCCTGCGCCTGCTTCACGGTACAGGGGTGCATCCGGCCTCCAAAGCCGGGCGTTTACAGCCGAGGGAACATGTCAATGTTCAATAACAATGGGGAAATTTTGCGCTCAGCGTGTTTGGACTGACCCAATCTTGACCACCAGCGATTTAGTTGGTCAGTTTTGCATCGGCGCTAAGGATAGTCTGCGCGAATCCCTTTTTGAATGAGCCATTGCGGCGCCTGAGCTGCGCCTTTTGCCCGCTTTGAGCCAATGGCATGTTGCCGCCGACCGAAAACTGACAGTCTGAAAGGTCTGGTGCCGATCCAAAATTGACAGGGGTGTTCAACTGCCCTGCTGAATTTTTCAGCAGGGATGTAAGAGGTGATCACCATGGA
Organism: Giesbergeria sp.; assembly: GCA_026647025.1. Lineage (GTDB taxonomy): Bacteria > Pseudomonadota > Gammaproteobacteria > Burkholderiales > Burkholderiaceae_C > Simplicispira. Next base: position 4,702 of record JAPKHH010000118.1, on the reverse strand, counting down.
CATGATTGGCAAGGTCAGGCGCATGAAGTGGCGCGACCAACTCTCTGACGGAGAGATTTGCAGAAGAACGGGACTGGCCAGAAACACGGTCAAGAAGTGGCTCAAGGCCCCCGGAGACATACCCCCGAAGTACGAGCGCAAGAAGGCTGATGGCAAGCTCACGCCCTTTGTGGCGGTGCTGGAGCAGGCCCTGCGCACGGATGCGCACCGGGCCAAGAGCGCAAGGCGCAGTGGCAAGGCGCTGTTTGCCCAGATCCAGGCTCAGGGATACCGGGGTGGCTATAGCGCCGTGACTGACTTCATTCGAGCATGGCGGGTGGATAGCGCCAAGGATCCCGCCAAGGCCTTTGTGCCGCTGAGCTTCGAGTTGGGCGAGGCCTTCCAGTTCGACTGGAGCGAGGAAGGACTGCTGGTTGGTGGAGTGTTCTACAAACTGCAAGTGGCCCATCTGAAGCTCTGCGCCAGTCGTGCCTTCTGGCTTGTTGCCTACCCTGGGCAGGGCCATGAGATGCTGTTCGATGCCCATACCCGCTCCTTCCATGCATTGGGAGGCGTTGCCAGGCGTGGCATCTACGACAACATGAAGACGGCGGTGGACAAGGTCAAGAAAGGCAAGGGGCGCATCGTCAACGCACGCTTCTCGGCCATGTGCAGCCACTACCTGTTTGATCCGGACTTCTGCAACGTCGCCTCGGGCTGGGAGAAAGGGGTGGTGGAGAAGAACGTGCAGGACAGTCGCAGGCGGATCTGGATCGAGGCCGCCAGCAGGCGCTTCGGATCGTTTGCCGAACTCAATGCATGGCTGGGCGAGCGGTGTCGCTCGGTGTGGTCCGACTCCGTGCATCCGATCCACAAGCAGTTCACGGTGGCAGAGATGTTGGAGTTGGAGCGCCCCCACCTCATGTCCATGCCTGTGCTGTTTGATGGGTATGTGGAGAAGCCCGCGCGGGTGAGTAGTACATGTCTGGTGGCGGTGGCGCGCAATCGCTACTCCGTTCCTTGCGAATGGGCTGGGCACCTGGTCAGCACGCGTCTGTACCCCAATCGGGTGGACATTGCCTGCGCGCAAACCATCATCGCCAGCCACGCCCGCACGCCGGGCAGTGGCCAAGTCACCTATGACTGGCAGCACTACATTGAACTCGTGCAGCGCAAGCCCGGCGCACTGCGCAACGGTGCGCCGTTCCTGGACTTGCCTGAGCCCTTGCAGCGCTTGCGCAAATCCCTTCTGAGGCACCCTGGCGGTGACCGCACCATGGCACAGGTGCTGGCCAGCGTGCCGCAGGCGGGCTTGGACGCAGTACTGGTGGCGGTTGATCTTGTCCTTGAAGGTGCCACGCCCAATGGAAGTGTCAGTGCTGAGCATGTGCGCAATGTGCTGGCTAGGCTGAATGCGCCACCCAGGCCGGAGCATGCCAGAACCACATTGCAACTGACCAACCTCCCGCTGGCCGATACCGCGCGCTACGACCGTTTGCGCCCTACCCACAACGATAACCAAGGGGTCATCCATGTCTGAATCCAAACGCGATGTGCAAAGCGGGCTCAAGGCACTGCGCCTGAATGGCATGGTCAGTGCCTGGGCTGACCTTATGGAGCAGGATGGCGGCTCCTCGATTCAGAGCTCGCGCTGGCTGATAGAGCACCTGCTTCAAGCGGAAGACGTGGATCGGCATATGCGCTCGATTGCCCACCAGATGAAAGCAGCACGCTTCCCGATTCACCGGGATCTTGCTGGCTTCGACTTCGAGGTCTCACCCGTGGACAAGGTGCTGATCAAGAGGTTGGCGGACCTGAGCTTCACCGACGATGCGCAGAACGTTGTCCTGATTGGTGGTCCTGGCACCGGCAAAACCCACTTGGCAACGGCGCTGGGAATCAATGGGCTGACGCACCATTCCAAACGTGTCCGGTTCTACTCGACGGTGGATCTGGTCAATGCGTTGGAGCAAGAGAAGGCCAAGGGAAATCCGGGGCGCATAGCCATGAGCTTGATGCGCATGGACCTGGTCATTCTGGATGAACTTGGATACCTGCCATTCAGCCAGGCCGGTGGAGCATTGCTGTTCCATCTGCTGTCCAAACTCTATGAGCACACCAGCGTTCTGATCACCACCAACCTGACGTTTGCCGAGTGGTCCGCTGTCTTCGGTGATGCCAAGATGACCACGGCACTGCTGGACCGGCTCACCCATCACTGCCACATCGTTGAAACCGGCAATGAGTCCTACCGCTTCCGCCACAGCTCCAAGGAGGCAAAGGGAAAGAGAAAAACAGAAACCAGTCTGGAGGTGCAAGCCCAGTAGGAGGCTATAGTTATCCACAGCCAGCCTAGCAGATACTGGCTACACGCCCCCTATCAAAGTTGGATCGGCACACACTGTCAAGATTCAATCGGCGCCAACAATCCGGGCGAAGAAGCGCTCCCGACATGTCCCAGGCATAAGCGATGCGCACGTGCCGAACGTCCTGGAGCGCGACTTCTGCGCGGCCGCGCCAAACCAGAAGTGGGTGACAGATGTCACCGAGTTCAATGTGAAAGGCCAAAAACTCTATTTGTCAGCCTGTATGGACCTATACAACGGGGAGATCATCGCGCACCAAATGGCAAGGCGTCCCGTCTTCGAGCTGGTTTCCAGCACACTGCGGACAGCGCTTTCGCGGACCGCGTGCACTGCGGAACTGATCGTTCACTCGGATCAAGGCTGGCACTACAAGATGCAGCCCTATCGAGCGATGCTTGCGCAGCGTGGAGTCAAGCAAAGCATGAGCCGTAAGGGCAACTGCTTTGACAACGCGGCAATTGAGAGCTTCTTCGGCACCCTGAAGGCCGAGTACTTCCATCTTGCAGCATCCAACAGCATTGATGCACTCGAAGCAGGCGTGCATGATTACGTCAATTACTACAACCACGAGCGCATCAAGCTCAGATTGAACGGGCTCAGCCCGGTGGGATACCGGCTGAGAAACACCGCCTAGTTGGCGGGATGGCAACCGTCCAACTTCTGGGGGTCAGTTCAGTTTTGTGGAGGCTCAACACTCTGAGAGGATTGAGCCATGACGAAGTCAAACAAGTTTTCACCTGAGGTCCGCGAACGCGCTGTTCGCATGGTGCGCGAGCACCGAGGTGAGTACCCATCGCTGTGGGCTGCCATCGAATCCATCGCCCCCAAGATCGGCTGCGTGCCCCAGACCCTCAACGAATGGGTCAAGCGCGACCAGATCGATAGCGGCGAGCGCGACGGCATCACGACGTCTGAGCGTGAACAGATGAAGGCGCTGGAGCGCGAGGTCAAAGAGCTGCGCAAGGCCAACGAGATCCTCAAGCTGGCCAGCGCGTTTTTCGCCCAGGCGGAGCTCGACCGCCGTTTGAAGTCCTGAAGGATTTCGTCGATCAGCATCGACAAGCCTACGGGGTCGAGTCGATCTGCAAAGTGCTGCAGATCGCCCCGTCAGGCTATTGGCGCCATGCCGCTCACCAACGTAATCCCCAACTGCGCTGCTCGCGCGCCCAACGTGACGACACCTTGGTGCATCACGTCGAGCGCGTCTGGCAAGCCAACATGCGGGTCTATGGTGCCGACAAAGTCTGGAAACAGATGAACCGAGAGGGAGTCTGCATTGCCCGCTGCACGGTGGAGAGGTTGATGAAACGTCTGGGCTTGCAGGGCGTGCGCCGTGGCAAGGTGATGCGTACCACCATCAGTGACATGAAGGCGCCGTGCCCGCTGGACCGGGTTAACCGACAGTTCAAGGCAGAGCGGCCCAACCAGCTGTGGGTCTCGGACTTCACCTACGTCTCGACCTGGCAGGGCTGGCTGTACGTGGCCTTCGTGATCGACGTGTACGCCCGGCGCATTGTGGGGTGGCGGGTCAGCAACTCCATGCACACCGACTTTGTTCTGGATGCCCTGGAGCAGGCGCTGTATGCCCGGCAACCCGAGCGTGATGGCGCCTTGATTCACCATTCCGACAGGGGGGCGCAATACGTCAGCATTCGCTACAGCGAACGTCTCTCAGAGGCTGGCATCGAGCCCTCGGTGGGCAGCAAGGGCGACAGCTACGACAACGCCTTGGCCGAGACGATGAACGGGCTGTACAAGGCCGAGGTGATTCATCGCCGGTCCTGGCCCACCCGTGAATCGGTGGAACTGGCCACGCTGGAATGGGTGTCCTGGTTCAACCATCACAGGCTGCTCGGACCCATCGGATACATCCCGCCAGCAGAGGCTGAGGCACACTACTACCGGCAACTCGCCAGTCAGACCTCCATGGTGGTGGCCTGACTTAAACCAACCGGCCTCCACGATTCCCGGGGCGGTTCAATCTGTTCGGGTGACTAGCGTTCGCACAGGAAGTGGCGCATCAGGCCAAACAGGATGCCATCACTGTGGAGCTTGCTCGGTGGGCGGCCCTGTAGGCGCCGCCGCAGTGCGCAGGTGCGCGCCCAGGCACTGGCGTAGCCTGCGGGCTGTGCGTTGCGGCTGAAGCACGCCAGCTTGCATCCGTATGCTCGTTTGCCAGCGTACCAGGTCGGAAAGTTGGAAAGCACCGCTTGACCGTGATCCGTGCCGTCCTGGAAAAACGTGGGCCAAGGACCTCCATCGCTCAGATAAATGAAGGTATCCATTTCGTCCGGGTATTCGAGGCACCCCCGCTGCAACGCCTGATAGATCGGCGTCCCTCCCCACGGAACGATGGA
>JAPKHH010000117.1:0-19249 GCA_026647025.1 Giesbergeria sp. | reverse complement strand
AGTTGCACGCCCTGGAGGCGCAGACGCCCCGCGTGCAGTACCGCGAAGTGAGCGTGGAAGTACTCGCCGCCGAACAGCCGTCCAGCTTTGATACGGTGACCTGCATGGAAATGCTGGAGCACGTACCCGACCCGGCGTCCGTGGTACATGCGTGTGCCCAACTGGTGAAACCGGGGGGATGGGTTTTCTTCTCTACAATTAATCGCAACGCCAAGGCATTCATGCTGGCCATTGTCGGTGCTGAATATGTCTTGAACATGTTGCCCCGCGGAACGCATGAATATGCCCGTTTGATTCGTCCCAGTGAGCTGGCAAGCAGTTGTCGTGCCGTTGGGCTGGATGTCAAAGAGGCACGTGGGCTGGGCTATAACCCGATGACCCGTCGCTACTGGATGAATGCCGACACCAGTGTGAACTATCTTTTGGCCACACAGCGGCCAGCCTGAGTATTTACTGCATGTTTCAAAATACCCAGGCCGTGCTCTTTGATCTGGACGGTACGCTGATTGACAGCGCGGCGGATCTTGGCGCGGCTGTTGACAAAATGCGAACCGATCGGGGGTTGCCGTCTCTGCCACTGGAGTGCTATCGCCCCATGGCTGGCGCAGGTGCGCGTGGCATGTTGGGGCAGGCCTTCGGTATGACACCGGAGCACCCTGATTTCATTGCCTATCGGGAGGAGTTTTTTGCCAATTACCAGAGCTGCATGACTTGTCGTACGCAGGCGTTCGATGGTGTGCAAGAAATGGTGCAGCACCTTGTGCTGAGCGGACTGGCGTGGGGCGTGGTTACCAACAAATCGGCCCGGTTCACCGAGCCGCTGACCCATGCGATGCCCTTGTTTTCCAGTGCAGGTGCTATCGTCAGCGGCGATACGACGCCCCATGCCAAACCCCACCCGGCGCCGCTGCTGGAGGCCGCCAGGCGGCTGCGTCTTGAGCCCCGGCATTGCGTGTACGTTGGCGATGATGAGCGCGACATCGTCGCTGGTCTGGCAGCAGGCATGGGCACAGTTGCCGCTACCTACGGGTATCTGGGCAGTACGTCGAGCGTACGGCAGTGGGGAGCCCATGCAGAGATTAATTTCCCGCTTGACCTCTTGCAATTGCTGGACCTGACCTAAAATAACCACTGAGGGGCTGCCCTGGTTTCGACGTGGGTTCGGAATCGGCGTGGTGCATGTCGAGCTTGAGTGGCGCTCGTAAATCTGCATTCAAAAAAACTAACTGCAAACGACGAACGTTTCGCACTCGCCGCCTAAAACCGGTGAGCCTTGCAACAGCACGCTGATGGGCTGGGCAAGGGGGCTGTAAAGCCTCCCGGCTGCAAGGTTATTTACGTCAGCTGGTTCCATGCCGGGTACCTTGGCATGGAACAAGATTTAAGGGTGCTGGCGTTCGGTATAGCGTGCGGCTGCGCGATACCGGAAGCGAGATACAAAACAGACCGCTAAGCATGTAGATCTGCCCGATGAAGGCTTACGGACGCGGGTTCAATTCCCGCCAGCTCCACCATCCATCAAAACAAAGGCCGCCAAGGAACACCACCTGGCGGCCTTTTTCATTGGTAAATCAGGCACTTACGCAGCAGGAACAGACAAGGGCAACCATTGACAGCCAAACCGTGAGCGGGGAACATATCGGGGAACAAAACCCAATTTACCCCGGTAGGCGGGGAACAACTGCCCCGCCAAGGCCGGGGAACACCCCAGGGAACCCCGATGCTGACAGACGCCCAATGCCGCAATGCCACCTGCCCACCAGACAAGAAGCGGGAGCGCCTGACCGATAGCGCGGGGCTGTACCTGGAAATTAGTCCTGCGGGTTCCAAGCGCTGGTTCCAGAAAATCTACCGTGACGGCAAGGAAACCCGGCTGGCGCTGGGCAGCTATCCAGCCGTAGGCTTGACGGCGGCAAGGCGGGCGCGGGATGCGGCAAAGCTGCAAAAGGCAGAGGGCACCGACCCCATACAGGCCCGCAAGGTGGAAAAGCTCAAGGCGATGAACCCGGCAGGTGACAGCTTCAAGGTGGTAGCCCTGGAGTGGTACGAAAAGCAGGAACCCCAATGGAGCGAAGCCCATGCAGTGCGGGCAAAGCGCCAGTTTGAGCGCGACCTGTTCCCCTGGCTGGGTGATCGGCGGCTGGCGGATATCGAACCCGTGGAATTGCTGGCGACGCTGCGCAAGATCGAGGAACGCGGCGCTGTAGAGACCGCCGACCGGGGGCTGATGCTGGCGCGGCAAGTGTGGCGCTACGGGGTGGCTACGGGCAGAGTGAACCGGGACATTACCGGCGACCTGAAAGGCGCATTGGCCCCCTACCGGGGAACGCACTTTGCCGCTATCACCGACCCCGAGCGGCTGGGCGAGTTGCTGCGCGCCATCAAAGGCTACAAGGGTGGCCCCGTGGTGCGGGCAGCGCTGCGGCTGGCCCCCCTGTTGTTCCAGCGCCCCGGCGAACTGCGCGGCGCGAGCTGGGCAGAAATCGACCTGGAGGCGGCGCTGTGGACAATCCCCGCTGCGCGCATGAAACGCACCAAGGATGGCAAGGAAAACGGACAGCCCCACCTTGTCCCTCTGCCCACCCAGGCCGTGCAGATTCTGGAAGTCTTGAAACCCTACACAGAATCAACCGGGCTGGTGTTCCCCGGCGAGCGCCAGCGCAGCAAGCCCATATCTGAAAACTCAGTACGCACGGCGCTGATATCCATGGGCTACACGCCCGACATTCAGACCTGGCACGGGTTCCGGGCAACGGCACGCACGATGCTGGCCGAGCGGCTGGAATGCGACCCGCTGGTGATCGAGGCGCAATTGGCCCATTCCGTGCGCGATGCCAACGGGCGCGCCTACAACCGCACCACCTACCTGAAGCAGCGCCAGACCATGATGCAGCGCTGGGCGGACTACCTGGACAAGCTGGCCGCTGGTGCTGACGTGGTGCAACTCAAGCGGGCATAGGCAACAGTTTGACGCCACGCCTTACCCGACGGGGGACAACCGGGACACCCTGACCCGGCGGCGCTGGCTTCTTTTCGGGGAGCGAGACAGGGAACGCGCAATGGACACTGATAACGACTACCCTAGCATTTTGTATGGTGAGTTGCCAATGTTCGCCAGACTACTGACGGCAATCCATGTTGCATGCGTTGATGCCGGTGGGGAGTGCTTCGGTGTCAAGTACGACGATGAAGACTTGCAGCGCTTTTTTGACGTCAACGGACATCGTTACTTTTCTGTCGAACCTACCGGGGGCATAAAGAAAGCAGCAAGCTCCCTGACAAAGGCGGTTCTGGCCAGCGTGGAAAAGGGCGAACTGAAGCTTGCCAAGACCAGACGAAATTTGGCTGGTGATCTTTCCCTTCGTGGCAGTTGGGTTGAGGCCGATGCTTTCGACGAGTGGTGTAACTCCCATGGCTTGTCACTTGGTGAAAGCTGGTTCGATCTGTGGAAGGACGATCAAGAGATTTGCAGTGCAGCAGCGGAAATCCATGAAGTCAAGCGACGCCAATATGAGGGGCTAAATGATGAAAGTGACGTTGAAAGCATTCGGGAGCAATTCGAAACTGGAGGTGTTGACGCCCTGTTTGCTGAAATTGCAACGCTACGCGCCAAACTAAAGCGACACGAATCCAAAGATGCCCGGACGGTTCAGCGGCCTATCCAGAACCGAGAGAAAACCACCTACCTGAACATCATTGGCGCGATGCTGGAATTGATGAAGTCACCACGACCGGGGCGTGACAGTGACACGGCAGTGATTGACGAAATAGAGAGGAATTACCGAGACAAACCCGGCATCTCGACACGCACGCTACAGGAAAAATTCGCTGCGGCAAAAAGAAGCCTGAGCGCATCCTGACCCGTACCGCAACTGCGGCAACCGCGCCCGCAATTGCGGTGACTGCAAGCCCTTGAAAAACCAAACTGCCACCCATCGAAACACCGGCAACCAATGCCGTGAAAGGATGGGCAGCAATGGCACTTTGGAGAATCGACGCCTGCAAGGCTGAAACAGGCGACCGCAGCAACACCAGCATCTACAACGCCATCCGGGCGGGGCTTTTCACCCGGCCCGTAGCCATTGGGCAGCGTGCCAAGGCGTGGCCTGATTACGAGGTGAAGGCGATTGTCCGGGCGCGCATTGCGGGCCAGTCTGATGACGAAATCCGCGAACTGGTGAACCGCCTGCATGCCAAGCGGGTAGACCAACTGGCGACGGTTTGAGGGGGCGAATATGACCCAGCCCCCAAACAAAAACGCCCCGGAGCTGGCGGGCTCCAAGGGCGCTATTCAAAAATCGGACGGCGCTGATTTTACCGCCCTGCAAGCTGCATTCGCACAGCGCGGGCATCACCTGAACCACGTCACTTCCCCGGACGGCACAACCACCTATTGGGCCGAGCGCTGGGGGCTGGTGCGCTACCTGCCCAACTTGCACGATGCCGCGCTGTTTCTGGCGCAGATTGGGGGGCGGCTGTGATCGCATCCGAACAATTCCAACAAGCCATTGCAGGCGATCGCTTGCCAGTACCCGAGGTGATCCACGGCGACGGCACGCTGTACCGATTCAGCACCAACGGCAAACGCATGGATCAATCGGGCTGGTACGTCCTGTACGATGATGGCGACGTTCCGGCGGGCGCATATGGTTGCTGGCGCAGTGGGATATCAAAAACCTGGTGCAGCAAAGACACCAAGTCAATGACACCAGCCGAGCGCAGCGCCCACCTGCAACGCATGCAGGCCATTGCACAGCAGCGCGAAGCCGACAAGGCACAGCGCCAGCACGATGCAGCGATGGCGGCGGCGCAGCGCTGGGAAGCCGCGCTACCAGCCCCGGCAGATCATCCGTATCTGGCAAAAAAGGGCGTGCATGCCCACGGAACAAGGGTTGAGCCGGATGGTTTTCTGATCGTCCCCATGCGCGACACAAACGGCAAGCTGTGGAACATCGAGCGCATCAACCCAGCGAACTTTAAGGACAAGAAGGGATTGCTTGGAGGACGGCGCACCGGCCTGTATTACTCGATTGGCAAGCCCAAGGGCGTGCTGATCGTATGCGAGGGTTTCGCTACGGGCGCATCTATCCATGAGGCCACCGGCGATGCCGTTGCCGTGGCTTTCAACGCTGGCAATCTACGGGAAGTGGCCCAGGCACTGCACAGCAAGTACCCCAAGCTGCGCCTGATCCTGGCGTCTGACGATGATGCTTTTACCGACGGCAATCCGGGCATCACCAAGGCCACCGAGGCGGCAAGGGCCATAGGTGGCCACCTGTCAAAACCTTACTTTGGAGCGCAGCGCAGCGAGGCGGAAACCGACTTCAACGACCTGCACCAGCGGGCAGGATTGGACGCGGTGCAGGCGTGCATTGATGCGGCAGTACCCGTGGCGCAAGCCCCTGCATTCCCGCCATTGGAGGGGGCGGACGATAGCGGCGCACGGCCTGATCCTGTGCCCCTGCCCGATGCCCTGCCACCCGTAGCCCCGTTCGACCCCGAACTGTTGCCCGAGGCGCTGCGCGGCTGGATCGTGGACATTGCCGAGCGCATGCAGTGCCCGCCTGACTTCCCGGCTGTAGGTGTCATCACTGCGCTGTCTGGCCTGATCGGTGCGCGTGCCGTGGTGGCCCCCAAGCAGCATGACGATTGGCGCGTGGTGCCCAATCTGTGGGGGCTGATCGTGGGCCGCCCTGGCGTGATGAAGTCCCCGGCGCTGGGCGAGGTGCTCAAGCCCCTGCACCGGCTGGAATCGACCGAGCGCGAGCAATGGCAGGCGGCGCACGAAGCATGGGAACTCGACACCAAGGTGGCCGAGCTGGCAGGCAAGGCGAACGAAAAGCAGGCGGCGGCTGTGGCGGCAAAAGACCCCGCCAAAGCCCGTTCCCTGCTGGCCCCCACCGACCAGCCCACCGAGCCGACCATGCGGCGCTACGTGGTCAACGACAGCACGGTGGAGGCCCTGGCCGACCTGTTGGTGGAAAACCCGTGGGGCCTGCTGGTGTACCGCGATGAAGTTCACGGGCTGCTGTGCTCCATGGATCGGCAAGGGCAGGAAGGCGCACGCGGTTTCTACCTGACCGGCTACGACGGCAACCAAGGCCATGCGGTGGATCGGATCGGGCGCGGGCACAGCTATGTGCCCCGTGTCTGCATGGCGATGCTGGGCGGCATTCAACCGGGCAAGGTGCAGAGCTATGTGCGCGAGGCCGTCAACGGCGGCGCGGGCGATGATGGCCTGTTGCAGCGCTTTGGCCTGGCAGTATGGCCTGACGTGGAGCGGGATTTCAAGCTGGTGGATCGGTGGCCCGACACGCCCGCCAAACAGGCTGCATGGGCCGTATTTGAGCGCCTGAATGGACTACTGCCCGCGACCGATGATGACCCGCAGGAATGGCGATTCAGTCCCGAGGCCCAGGCCATTTTTTATGAGTGGCTGATCCCGTTCGAGACCGGCATTCGGGGGGAGGATTTGCATCCGGCGCTGGTGTCGCACTTGGCGAAGTGGCGCAAGCTGATCCCGGCGCTGGCGCTGATCTTTGCGCTGATGGACACACCCGACAGCGGCGGCGTGATCCATGAGCGCGAGTTGATCCGGGCGCTGGCATGGGCCGAGTACCTGCGTACCCATGCCGAGCGGCTGTACGCGGCGGCGCTGATCCCGGAGACCACCGGCGCGCATGCGCTGCTGGCGAAGATCAAAGGCGGTAAGCTGTGCGACGGCGACGGGGTGCTGTGGGAGTCGTTCACGCCCCGGCTGGTGGCTGTGAAAAGCTGGGCCGGTTTGAATTCGGTGGACAGCGTGCGCAAGGCGGCGGAACTGCTGGCCGACTACGGCTGGCTGGCACGCGAGACTGCCCCCACGGGATCGGCAGGCGGCAGGCCCAGCGAGCGCTACCTGATCCATCCGGCGCTGCTGGCAGGGGGCAAAGCATGAGCACCTGGCTAGCGCGCCTGAAAATTCACAATACCCCAAAAACAGGGGCTACAAAACCTACGAAACCCACCCAAGACACCCCGAAAGGGGGTTTTGTAGGTACCCCCAGGGGCATATTCAGAAATTCGACGGGGCTGTGGCGCACCCAGAAACCCCGGCGGCGAATGCGCCAGCCATCGACCCCGACCGCTGGGCCTGGCCGCACAGCAGCGCCATGAACGGGCAGGAACTCGACACCCTCATGGCGCGGCAAGCCCTGTTCTGCCAGCGTGGTGCATCGGCCCAGGATGCCGAGCGCCTGGCCGACAGACTGGTGAACCGGGATCGGGATGACGACGACCGGCGGCTGTGCCTGGAGTGCCGACACCTGCGCGGCGAAGGCTCCTACCGCTGCGGCAATGCGCGGGCGGCTGGCTTGCATGCTGACCTGGCCCGCGACCTGGTGCTGACATTGCAGCGCTGCCACGGGTATGAGGATGCACGCTTGCCCATGGGTTTGATCGTTGACGCTGCACCACCGGCCCCGGCATCCGAACCTGCGCCAGCGCCAGCCCCGGCTCCAACACCATCCGGCCCGACGTGGCGGGAGTTGGATCGCGCCTATCTGGCCCACCACCAGCAATGCAGCGCGTGCCAGTGCGCAGGCAGGGGCTACGGGCAGTGCTGCGCCATCGGCATGCAGCTATGGACGGCGTACAGCAGCATGAATTCAGACTTGAAGGGATAGACCATGGCAGCCACCAAAAACACCAAGGGCAAGGACAAAACCCCACCTGATCCAAATGCTTTGCGGGTTGAAGTGCAGCCGGATGACAACCATTCCGAAAAGCTGGCCGCGCTGGCAACCGACGGCGCACTTACTGCAATCACGATGCAAGCCTATGCAGGCGGTGGCAAAGAGCTGGGAGTGACGGAGCTGCTGGCCGCGATGCGCAAGGCAGGGGATGAAACCGTAGCAGGGGACATGGGCCGGTTTGAGCGCGTACTGACCCACCAGTTTCTGACCTTGGATGCACTGTTCAACAACCTGGCGCAACGCTCAGGGCGGCAAGAATCTTTCAAGGGCATCGAGGTGCTGATGCGGCTGGCACTCAAAGCGCAGTCCCAGGCACGCGCAACGGCGGAGACTCTGGCATTGATGAAAAACCCCATGCCTTACATCAAGCAGGCCAACATTGCCAACGGCCCCCAGCAGGTCAACAACGGCACCCCCGCGAGCGCGGGGAAAAATCAAAGTCCACCAAACGAACTATTGGAGCACCAGCATGGCAACACCCTGGACATTGGAGCGACGGCAACGGCAGGCCGAGCTGATCCGGCAATGGCAACCGTGGAAGCAAAGCACCGGCCCACGAACACCCGAGGGTAAGGCGACGGCGTCACGTAACGCCTGGCAGGGCGGGCACCGGGCGCAACTGCGGGAGCTGACCCAGGCCCTGAATGCCGAGCTGGCAGAGATGCGCAGGATCAACAACCTGGCGCGGGGCTGATCGGGACACAGAATCGGCAAAATGCAACAGAGAGTAGAAAATATGCAACGCAGGATGAGCAGATTTTGAGGGCACAGATTGGCCCCAGAAATCGGGGTATCACGACCGGCACCGGGGAACAAATCGGGGAACAAATCTCAAAACTGCATTGGAAAATTCATTGAAAATCAATCACTTGCAGCGTTCATTCAGTAGACGCCAGCGGATAATCTCCGGGCCCTTTTTCTTGCCCGAAATCCCCGCACCACGCGGGGTTCCGGCCATCGGTGCTGCGGGTGGCTGCCAGCCGAAACGCTGGAAATCGGCCACTTTCTCGGCCAGAGCCGTCTCTGTTCTCCGTTTGGCCTGCGGGTAGGCGTAGATGGGGCTCTTGCAAAATCAACAACTTACGCGTGCCAATTCACCGTCAACCAAGGTCGCCAGTCAGGCACCGAACGCCGCCAGAGCATCGCCAGCGGTTACTTGCCCGTATCTCAATCGAGATACATAATTGCGGAAACGGAGGATTCGATCATGGCTCATTCCACGATGCTGCACGTCCGGGTGGACGACGAAATCAAGACGCAAGCCAGCGAGGCTCTGGCAGCCATGGGGCTGTCGGTGTCTGATGCCGTACGCATCCTGCTCAAGCGCGTGGTCAACGACCAGGCCTTCCCGCTGGAGTTGAAGGTGCCTAACGCCCAGACCCGCGCGGCGATGGAAGAAGCCCGCGCCATGGCCAAGGCGCGCACCGCACGTTTTGAGTCTGCAGACGCCCTGATCGATGACCTCGAAAACGCAAGTTTCGGCGCAAGCCAAAAAGCCCGCCAGCAGTAAGCGGGCGCCGCTGCCTGCCCAGGGCGAGCGATTACACCAAGACTTTCCTCAAAGACTGGGAACGCCTCTCGCGTTCGAGCCGCTACGACCTGAAGCGGCTGAAGGAGGCGATGTTGCTGCTCATTGGCAACGATGTGCCGCTGGGGCCTGAATGGCTGGATCACCCGCTGAAGGGTGATTGGGCTGACCACCGTGAATGTCACATCGGCGGCGATTTCCTGCTCATTTACCGCCTGGATGGCAACGCCATCATCTTTGTGCGGGCAGGCACGCACTCTGAATTGTTCGAGGAGTGATCCGTGGCGATTGAATCACTGCCCGCTTTCACCAAGCCCGCCCGTCAGCGCTGGGAGTCGATTCCCGCCGACATCCGCCAGCGGCTGCTGTCCAACGTCTAGTGCGGCCAGTGCCGTCACGAAACAACGATCACCAATTTCAGCGGCACCATCAAGGGTGGCGACTTGCTGCTGGTGGGCCAGTGCACCGAATGCCGCAGTGATGTGGCACGGGTGGCCGTGGCAAATGGACAGCGCGTGCCGACCAGCAGCTTCTGCCGAGACAGATAGGCTGTTTCGTCTCGGGCGAGGGATCACACATCCTTGAAGGCGAACCTATCGATATTGGTCGCAAGCAGATTCTTTTCGTTGAACGGTTGCGTACGAGTGCGTACCTGTCTGTTGTCCCTGTCTGCGATAGGTCGTAGGTGCCTGTCCATTCTTTCATTCTTTTTTTGCACCTTGGCGACCTACAGATCAAAACACTCTTGGCACAGGGCTATAATCGTGGGCTTCGGAGAGGTGGATGAGCGGTTTAAGTCGCACGCCTGGAAAGCGTGTGTGGGCTAATCCCCACCGCGGGTTCGAATCCCGCCCTCTCCGCCATATATAACCCTAAGTGATTGATTCACTTGGGGTTTTTTCTTTGGTGGCTTGTCTTCCCGCCTAAGCACCTGCCCAAAGTCAACTCGGTAGGGCCTGCACTTGATTGCAGCGGGTTCGGGGGAGGGCTTCAAGGTGTTTCACTTGGCGCGAATCCATGCAAAGCAATCGCGTGAGAAGGCGAATCCCGACCGGGATCGCCTTGCCGGTTGTCGGAAAGGGGGCATTGTCAATCGTCGGTGGCCTCAAGCCGCTTTCGACGTTCCCTGCACCATCTTCATCGCGGAGCCGATCAATGCCGACACTTCGGTCATGTTGCTGGGTACGATGAGTGTGGTTGTGGCGTCCGATGCCACCTGGCTGTAGGCCTCGACGGCTTTTTCGGCGACCTTGAGCTGTACGGCCTCCTGGCCGCCGGGCTGGCGGATAGCAGTGGCGACACGTTCAATGGCTTCGGCCGTGGCCTGCGCCACGGCGCGAATGGACTCGGCCTCGCCCATGGCCTTGTTGATGACCGCCTGCTTTTCCCCCTCAGAGCGTGCGATGAAGGCTTCGCGTTCGCCGGTGGCGATGTTGATCTGTTCCTGGCGGCGGCCTTCCGACGCAGCGATCAGTGCGCGCTTTTCGCGCTCGGCCGTGATTTGCGCCTGCATGGCGTGCAGGATTTCCTTCGGGGGTGTCAGGTCCTTGATTTCGTAGCGCAGCACCTTCACGCCCCAGTTGAGCGCGGCTTCGTCAATGGCCTGCACGACTTGGGCGTTGATGATGTCGCGCTCTTCAAAGGTCTTGTCCAGCTCGAGCTTGCCGATGACCGAGCGCAGCGAAGTCTGCGCCAGCTGGGTCACGGCCATGATGTAGTTGCTGGAGCCATAGCTGGCGCGCATGGGATCCGTGACCTGGAAGTACAGGATGCCGTCCACCTGGAGCTGCGTGTTGTCCCGCGTGATGCAGATCTGGCTGGGGACATCGAGCGGGATTTCCTTCAGGCTGTGTTTGTAGGCCACGCGGTCGATGAAGGGCACCAGGATGTTCAGGCCCGGGGTGAGCGTGCCTGCGTACTTGCCCAGGCGTTCTTTCACCCAGGCATTTTGCTGGGGCACCACTTTGACGGACCGTGCGATGAAGATCACTGCGATGACAAGAAGGACGATGGCGATTTCCATGGGGAGCCTTTCGATGGGAAATGAGGGAATTCAGCGGCTACAGCGGATCGACGAGCAGGCGGCTGCCCACCAGTTCTGCGACCCGGTGTGCGCCTGTGGAAGGCGTGACGCCGGGGCGATGGATGGCGGTCCAGGTGGCCCCGCGGTATTTCACGGTGGTGGTTCCGTCGGCGTTCCAGCTGTCGATGACGATGGTTTCGCCCACATCCAGGTTGACGCTGCGGTCCGCCCGGGCCGAGGGGTCTCCGGGGCGCCTTCTTTTGGCGAAGTGCCAAGCAACCACGGCACCACCGCCCACCACGGCGGCCGTGACGATCTGGCCGGTCAGGGGCAGGTGGGCATGGGCAACAAGGGCCGCTGCGGCCAGGCCCAGCGCCACCATCAGCAGGTAAAAAGTGCCGGTGATCAGTTCGGCCACAACCATGCCGCCTGCCAACAACCACCAGATGGTGGATTCCTCCATAGCAACCTCCGTTAGGGTTTGTCTTTAGTGCACCACATTCTGGGTCAAAAGCAGGGCAGTTCAAAGGAGCGTCAAGCTTATTCCTTACACTTCGCGCCTGTTTCGTTTTTTCGCCGGGCAGGGCACGGTTGCACGGAGGCTGCGCATGAAGTTTCGTTTTCCCATCATCATCATCGATGAAGACTATCGCTCCGAGAATACTTCGGGCCTCGGTATCCGCGCTCTGGCGCAGGCCATCGAGTCCGAAGGCTTCGAAGTCGTGGGTGTGACCAGCTATGGTGATCTGTCGCAATTTGCACAGCAGCAGAGCCGGGCGAGCGCCTTCATTCTGTCCATCGACGACGAAGAGTTCACGGTAGGCGAGGGGCTTGACCCCATCGTTCTGAGCCTGCGCAACTTCATTGGCGAGGTGCGGCGCAAGAACGCCGAGGTGCCGATCTATGTGCACGGCGAGACCAAGACCAGTCGCCATCTGCCCAACGACATCCTGCGGGAGCTCCATGGCTTCATCCACATGTTCGAGGATACGCCCGAATTTGTGGCGCGCCACATCATCCGCGAGGCCAAGAGCTACCTGGAGAGCGTGCAGCCGCCGTTCTTCAAGGCGCTGCTCGATTATGCGGAAGACGGCTCCTACAGCTGGCACTGCCCCGGCCACTCGGGTGGCGTGGCTTTCCTGAAAAGCCCGGTGGGCCAGATGTACCACCAGTTCTACGGCGAGAACATGCTGCGTGCCGACGTGTGCAACGCGGTGGAAGAGCTGGGCCAGCTGCTGGACCACAACGGCGCCATCGGGGAGAGCGAGCGCAATGCCGCGCGCATCTTCAATGCCGACCACTGCTTCTTCGTGACCAACGGCACCTCGACCAGCAACAAGATGGTGTGGCACCACACGGTGGCGCCGGGCGATGTGGTGGTGGTGGACCGCAATTGCCACAAGTCCATCCTGCACAGCATCATCATGACGGGCGCCATCCCCGTCTTCATGAAGCCCACGCGCAACCATTTCGGCATCATCGGGCCGATTCCGCAAAGCGAATTCGAGCCTGCGGCCATCCAGGCCAAGATCAAGGCCAACCCTTTGCTCAAGGGTGTGGACCCGAAGAAGGTCAAGCCGCGCGTGCTGACGCTCACGCAGTCCACCTACGACGGCGTGCTGTACAACACCGAGACCATCAAGGGCATGCTCGACGGCTACGTGGACAACCTGCACTTCGACGAGGCCTGGCTGCCGCATGCGGCCTTCCACCCGTTCTACGGCAGCTACCACGCCATGGGCAAGAAGCGTGCGCGCCCCAAGCATTCGGTGACGTATGCCACGCAGTCGATTCACAAGCTGCTGGCCGGTATCAGCCAGGCCAGCCATGTGCTGGTGCAGGATTCGCAAACCACCAAGCTCGACAGGCATCTCTTCAACGAGGCCTACCTGATGCATACCTCGACGTCGCCGCAGTACAGCATCATCGCCAGCTGCGATGTGGCCGCCGCCATGATGGAGCCGCCCGGCGGCACCGCGCTGGTCGAAGAGAGCATTCTGGAGGCGCTCGACTTCCGCCGCGCCATGCGCCAGGTGGAGGCCGAGTTTGGTGCCAAGGATTGGTGGTTCAAGGTCTGGGGCCCCGAGAAACTGGTGGAAGAAGGCATCGGCCGTGCCGAAGACTGGATCATCCGCAGCGATGGCCGCAGCAAGAAGAACGGCAGCAAGTGGCATGGCTTTGGCCAGCTGGCGGACGGCTTCAACATGCTGGACCCGATCAAGTCCACCATCGTCACACCGGGCCTGAGCCTGGACGGAAAGTTCGACAAGACGGGCATTCCCGCGTCCATCGTCACCAAGTACCTTGCAGAGCACGGCGTGGTGGTCGAGAAGACGGGGCTCTACAGCTTCTTCATCATGTTCACCATCGGCATCACCAAGGGCCGCTGGAACACGCTGCTGACCGCGCTGCAGCAGTTCAAGGACGACTACGAGAAGAACCAGCCCATGTGGCGCATCCTTCCCGAGTTCTGCCAGCAGCACAAACGCTATGAGCGCATGGGGCTCAAGGACCTGTGCCAGCATGTGCACGAGATGTATTCCAAGTACGACATTGCGCGCCTGACCACCGAGATGTATCTCTCGGATCTGACCCCGGCCATGAAGCCCTCGGACGCCTTCTCGCATATCGCGCACCGCACGACCGAACGGGTGGAGATTGACCACCTGGAGGGCCGCATCACCGTGGGCCTGGTCACGCCCTACCCACCGGGCATTCCGCTCTTGATTCCGGGTGAGGTGTTCAACAAGAAAATCGTGGACTACCTCAAGTTTGCCCGTGAATTTGCCAAGTTGTGCCCGGGCTTCGAGACAGACATCCACGGCCTGGTCGAGGTGGAAGACGAAGCGGGGCAGGTGCGCTATTACGCCGATTGCGTGGCCGATGGCAATGCACCCAAGAACCCCCGACCGCTGGCAACCGCCAAGAACCTGGTGCAGGTGGGCGATGACGGGCCCTACGGCCGCAACGTCTGATCCGGCAAGGCAGGCCTGACGGGCCTGCCGCAACCAGATGCTGATTCACCTCGTTGGGTGAGGTGTGAGATTTTGATAAAAAGTGCCTCTAGCGCAATGTGGTAGGGCGGTAGTAGCTATTAAATATATAGCTTTTGATCAGCCCGGCATGTCTTCGCGCACCCGCACAAAGCTGGCAAAGCGCGGCAATCCGCCGTCGTGCGTGCCCCGAAAGCGGTAGGTCACCCAGCTTCCCACCGGGGGTGGCGCCATGCGCTGCGCATCGGTAAAGCCCGCCCCCAGCCGAAAGCGCTGGCCCGATGGCATCTCGACCAGCAAAGCCCCCATGCGCCGGGCGTGGCGACCCTTGCCCGGCAGGTGGGCGATCACGCGGGCTTCTGCATCTTCGTGGGTTTTGACCTTGACGAGATCGTCGCTGCGGCCAGACTGGTACAGCGAGCGGCCCCGGTGCAGCATCAGGCCTTCTCCGCCTGCGCGCACCGTGCGGTGCAGCAGGGCCTGCAGCGCGCCGTCATTCGCTACCCGCTTTTGTGCCACGGCCTGCACCCAGGGCTGGCCCAGGCGCTCGACGATGGCCTGGAGCGCGGGAAGCCGCTCGTCAAAAGTGCCGCCATGCGAGGGCAGGTCAAAGACCATGAAGCGCATGCCCCGCCAGGCGGTGTCGTCGGGCTGCTGCTGGCGGGTGGTGGACTGGGCATGCGCAAAGCGCCCACGCCCGGCCCACAACTCGCCGTCCAGCGGCGTGGCAGGCCAGCCTGCGGTAAACCACGCTGGCGCTGCCACCGTTGCGCCGCCCCGGGTGCGCAGTGTGTGGCCGTCCCAGTAGCCGCGCACGCCATCGTATTTTTCGCTGACCCAGTAATCCTGCAGAGGCATGCCGGGCCGGTACACATTCGCCAGCAGCAAGGCTGGCGTATCAGCCGCATGTGCCGCACGGCAGGGCAGGGCAGACAGCGCCAGCCAGCCCAGACAGCTTCTGCGGTACATGGTTTGGGTGCTATTAAAAAAATAGCTGCTGGCGCTTTATTTATAAGCGCCAGCAGCCATTTTCATCAATCATCGCGGGGTTGGCAGGATCAGACCTGGTCGGCGCTCAGGCCGGCGGTCTGGCTGAAGCCGCCGTCCACATAGGTGATCTCGGCGGTCATGCCGCTGGCCAGGTCCGACAGCAGGAAGGCGGCCACATTGCCCACGTCTTCAATCGTCACGTTGCGGCGCAGGGGCGAGGCGTCGGCCACGCGCGAGAGCAGCTTGCCAAAATCCTTGATGCCGCTGGCGGCCAGGGTCTTGATGGGGCCCGCGCTGATACCGTTGGCGCGGATGGCGCGGCCATCCTCGGTGCGGCCCACGGCCTCGGCAAGGTAGCGCACGCTGGCTTCCAGGCTGGCCTTGGCCAGGCCCATGGTGTTGTAGTTGGGAATGGAGCGCAGCGCGCCCAGGTACGAGAGCGTGAGCAGCGAGGATTTGTCGTTCAGGTACGGCAACGCGGCCTTGGCCATGGCCGGGAAGCTGTAGGCGCTGATGTCGTGCGCAATGCGGAAACCTTCGCGCGAGAGGCCGTCGAGGAAGTTGCCGGCAATCGCTTCACGTGGTGCAAAGCCAATGCTGTGTACAAAGCCGTCAAATTTTGGCCATACCTGGGCGAGGTCGGTGAACATGCGTTCGATCTGCTCGTCGCTGGCCACGTCGCAGTCAAAAATCAGCTTCGAGTCAAACTCGGCGGCAAAGTCGGTGATGCGGTCCTTGAAGCGCTCGCCCACGTAGCTGAACGCGAGTTCTGCGCCTTGCTGGTGGCAGGCCTTGGCAATGCCGTAGGCGATGGAGCGGTTGGACAGAACGCCCGTGATGAGCAGCTTCTTGCCGGTCAGAAAACCCATTGTTGTTCTCCTGTGGAATGCGAAATAACGGCAGGCCACCGGCCGTGGGGGTCAACCCCGCTGCCTGCGCGAAAGTGCTGCCAACGTAGGGCAGAATTGTCGCATGCGATTTCTTCTAACTTGCCTCTTGCTGTGGGCCGCGCTCCCGGCGTGGGCAGTGCATGGAATGGGCATGGGGTACGAGCCGAAGTATCCGGCGAACTTTACGCATTTCGACTATGTGCGCCCTGATGCACCCAAGGGCGGGCAACTGCGGCTCTCGGCCAGCGGCAGCTTCGACAAGCTCAATCCGTTTACTTTGCGAGGACAGGTTGCGGTCGGCATGGGCTATAGCAGCAACGGTTTCTTGTTCGCGGAGTACGGATTGGTGTTCGACTCTCTCACCGCCCCCAGTGAGGATGAGCCTTTCAGCCGGTACGGCTTGCTGGCCGAGGACATGGTGTTGGCGCCAGACCGGCTCAGCGTGCAATTTCGCCTGAACCCGAAGGCGCGGTTTTCCAATGGCGACCCGGTGCTGGCAGAGGACGTGAAATATTCGTTCGACACCCTGATGAGCAAACAGGCGTCGCCCACGTTTCGTGCCTACTGGGCCGACATTGCCCGCGCCGTGGTGGTGAACCGGTTGACGATTCGTTTCGAGTTCAAGCGCCGCAACTCCGAGCTGCACATGGTCATTGGCCAGTTGCCCGTGTTCTCCAAAGCGTGGGCCAACGGCAGGGCAATTGACGAGGTGTTTTCGGACCCTCCGATTGCCAGCGGCCCCTATGTGATCAAGCGTGTGGATTTCGGCAAGTCCATTACCTACGAGCGGCGCAAGGACTACTGGGCCGCTGACTTGCCCGTGCGCAAAGGGTTGTTCAATTTTGATGAGGTGCAATACCAGTACTACCGTGACAGACTGGGTGAGGAAGAGGCAGTCAAGGCGGGCGATCTCGATGCTTTGGAAGAGGGCTCCATCAGCGCCTGGGTGCGGCGCTACAAGGGCAAGCGGTTTGCCTCGGGTGAGCTGGTAAAGGACGAGATCAACCACCGCCGATCCACAGGCATGCAGGGCCTGGTGCTGAACCTGCGCCAGCCCCGGTTTGCTGATATTCGTGTGCGCAGCGCTGTAGCACTTGCGTTTGATTTTGACTGGCTGAACCAGCGCGTTTTCTACAACCGCCGCGCCCGCACCCAGAGCTATTTCCAGAACACCGACGACCTCATGGCGGGCGAGGTGCCGACCCCGCAGGAGTTGAAGATCGCCCAACGCCTGGACCAGACCCCGGCCCTGCTGGCGGCACTGCGTGACCCACTTGTGCACCCGGCCGAGACGGGCTCCACGGCCGCAGGCCTACGCAAAAACTTGGTGCAGGCCCAGCGCCTGCTTGGCGAAGCGGGCTGGACGTACGAGAGCGGCGCCCTGCGCAACGCCGCAGGCGAGGCCTTTGTCATCACCATGCTCATTCCGGACCGCAGCTCCGAGATCGTGCTGGCGCCGTACGCGCGCAACCTGGCGCGGCTGGGTATCGAACTGCGCTATCGGCTCAGCGATGCCAGCCTGATCAAGAAAAGGCTCGATGATTTTGACTTCGATATGGCGATCAACATTCTGGGGGGCTCAACCAGCCCCGGCAATGAGCTGTATGACGATTTTGGTTCTGCGTCGGCCGATCAGAAAGGCAGCCAGAACCTCTCTGGCATCAAGGACAAGGTGATCGATCAACTGATCGAGGAAATCGTCAACAGCCCCGACCGAGCGGCTATTGCCGCCGGGGCGCGCTTGCTGGATCGCTACCTGCGGCACCAGCAGTTTGTGGTGCCTATGTACTATGGCCGTCAATACTTCATTGCCCGCAAGCACCACCTGCAGCACCCCCCTGCGCTGCCTTCGCACATGTTGGCGGGCTCCTGGTTGTTGACCATGTGGTGGCGCGCCGCTCCCTGATTGATTGCTATGGCTGCCTACCTACTCCGCCGTTTCCTGCTCATGGTGCCTACGCTGCTGGGCGTGCTGCTGATCAATTTCGCGGTCATTCAGTTCGTACCGGGTGGCCCGGTGGAGCAGCTGATGTCACAGCTCACCAGCAAAGAAGCGTCCCTTGGCAGCGGGCAGGGCCGCCGGGCGCTCTCGCCAGCGCAGGTACAGGAGATCAAGGTCATGTATGGCTTTGACAAGCCTGCGCACGAACGCTTCATGCAAATGCTCCAGCAGTATGTGCGGTTCGACCTGGGCAAGAGTTTTTTGCAACGCAAGGACGTCTGGGCGTTGATCAAGGAGAAGCTCCCTGTATCGATCAGCCTCGGTCTCTGGACCTTCTTCATCAGCTATCTGGTGGCTGTGCCGCTGGGCGTGGCCAAGGCGGTGCGCGCCGGGTCGCGTTTTGACCTGGTGACCACGCTGCTCATCCTGGTGGGCTACGCCATTCCGGGCTTCGTGCTGGGCGTGGCGCTGCTGGTGATCTTTGGTGGGCAGTTGCAGTGGTTTCCGCTGCGCGGGCTGACGTCCTCCAACTGGGAGGAGCTGTCCTGGGGCGCGCGCATCGTGGATTACCTCTGGCACATCACCCTGCCCATTACCGCCATGGTGCTGGGCAGCTTTGCGGTGACGGCCATGCTGACCAAGAACGCCTTTCTGGAAGAAATCCGCAAGCAATATGTGCTGACGGCGCGCGCCAAGGGTCTGTCGGAGCGCCAGGTGCTTTGGAAGCATGTGCTGCGCAATGCACTCATTCCCATCATCACCGGCTTTCCTGCGGCTTTTATCGGCGCGTTCTTCACCGGCTCGCTGCTCATTGAGACGCTGTTCTCGCTCGATGGACTGGGTCTGCTCAGCTACGAGAGCGTGATCCGCCGCGACTACCCCGTGGTGCTGGGCACGCTGTACCTGTTTACGCTGATCGGGCTGGTGACCAAACTGGTCTCCGACCTGTGCTACGTGTGGGTGGACCCGCGCGTGAAGTTTGATTGATCCGTTCCACGGCATGCGCACCGCTTCTTCGCCTTCGCCCTCGCTCTCTCCCTCCCGCCGCGCCTGGCTGCGTTTCAAGCGCAACCGCCTGGGTTACTGGAGCCTGCTCGTCTTCTGCGCGCTGGTGCTGGTGAGCCTGTGCGCCGAGCTGGTCAGCAACGAC
>JAPKHH010000116.1:0-10032 GCA_026647025.1 Giesbergeria sp. | reverse complement strand
CATGGTTTTAACCTCGTTTTGTTTACATGAGAACGCCGATTTTACCGGGGTCTTCAGATTTTCTCATACAATTAAATTGCAACAATTCACCACGTGCCAGGCGCTCAACACCCTGTTCGGCCGCATGTCGCTCAAGGAAAAGCTCACCGTCATCCTCAAGCAGCAGGGGCCATTCCACTGCCCGGCCCGTCAAGCCGCCGCCTCGGCCAGCGCCGCACCAGGCACAGCCCCCACAACAGCCGTACCCGCCACAGCCTTGCAGGTCGTGCTCAAAGGGCTGCGCAAACGCGGCAACGCGCGCCCGCGCACGCTCGACGCACTCACGGCGCTGGTGGGCTCCCTGCTCGAGCAGAACGGCTTTTCCGCCAAAGAGACAAAGGACGTGATGGCCCGGCTGACCCGCCAGCACTACATCGACGTGCAGGACCGCAGAATCAACGCCTACCTGCTGCCGCCGTCGCAGGGCTGAAGCGGCATTTGCTCTCTATTCAATAGCTGCAAGCGCTTTACCAATCAGCGCTTCAGCCTGTTTTATTCGTATTTTCCTGGCACTCCATGGCGCAGGCGCCGCAGGCTGAATCCTGCCGCCACACAGGCAAACAGCGCAGCCAGCCCCAGCGCGATGGTGGGCCCGCGCCCATCGTGGGCATCGGCCACGCTGAAGATCATGGCCAGGATGACGGCACCCGTGGTCTGGCCTGTCAGGCGCGCCGTACCGAGCATGCCGCTGGCCCCGCCCGAACGGTGCACCGGCGCCGAAGTCACGATGGTGTGGTTGTTGGGCGACTGGAACAACCCAAAGCCCATGCCGCACAGCGCCATGCGCCACACAATGTCGGCCCCCGTCGGGTGGGCCGGCAGCAGCGCCAGCAGGCCCAGACCCGAGGCGAACAGCCCCAGGCCGATGCCGCCCAGCAGCCCGTCGGGGTAACGCCCGATCAGCCGCCCCGCCAGCGGCGCCGCCACCACCGTGCCCAGCGGCCAGGCCGTGATGAGCAGGCCTGCCTCCACCGGCGAACGGCCCAGCCCGTCCAGCAGGAAAAACGGCAGGCCCACATAGGCCAGCATCTGCGCCGCAAACGCCCCCACCGAGGTGCACATCGAAAGCCGGAACACCGGTATGCGCAGCAAATCCACCGGAAACAATGGCACCGGCAAGTGCCACTGGCGCCGCAGATACACCACCCCCACAGCGATCCCCGCCGCCAGCAGCGCCAACCCGGTGGCCAGCCCGCCCGCAGTCGGCACCGCCCCCACGCGCCTGCCCAGCATGTCGGCACCCAGAAACACCAGGCCGAACATCAGCATGTTCATCAGCACATCGGGCCACGACAGCCCAATGCCCTGCGGCCGCGCCGTGGCGTTGTGCGGCAGCGCGCCGTAACCCAGCCACAGCACCAGCAGGCCCAGCGGCAGATTGAGCGCAAACAGCCAGGGCCACGGCCCCAGCGACAAGATGACCGCCGACACGCTAGGCCCGGCCACCGCCGCCGTGGCCACCACCACCGAATTGAGCGCCACGCCGCGTCCGAGCAAGCGGGCGGGATAGATGCGCCGCACCAGCGCCGCGTTCACCCCCATGATGCCGGCCGAACCCAGCCCCTGCACTGCACGCCAAAGCGCCAGCGTCGGCAGCGAATCGGCCAGCACGCAACCCAGCGAAGCCCCGGTAAACAGCGCCAGCCCGCTCAGGTACACCCGGCGGTAACCCACCAGGTCGCCCAGCATGGCGCAGGGCAGCAACAACCCCAGCGTGGCCACCTGGTAGGCATTGACCACCCACACCGACTGCGCCGCGCTGGCCTGCAGGTCGCGTGCAATGCCCGGCAACGCCAGGTTGACGATGGACGTGTCGAGCACCGACATGGCGATGCCCAGAACGATGACAAACATGGCGCGCAGGCGCGCGGGTGGAGGAAGGCCGTCTTGCATAAAAAATAGGCACTCCCGGGACGCTCGACAACGGCGGCTGACGGCAGGCAGGGCCCCATTCTCGTGCGGATGCAAGGCGCGCGCTGGTGGCCGGAACAAACCCCTGGGCCAGGCGGTCCATCGAGCCCGACCACGGGCACACCCGCACCAGAGCCGGTGCAGCGCACAGGGTCAAAGCGACCGAGCCAGGGGAATCTTGCTACAGTGGCGCACAAGGTTCGGTCGTTGACGCCCGTGGTTCCGGGGCGCGGCGCAGGATTGCTGCGAGCCGCTGTCCCCCACACCCAGCACCGCACCATCGATTTTTACTCGTTCCAACATCGAAAAGGTACCCCATGGCACGCATGGTTCAATGCATCAAGCTCGGCAAGGAAGCCGAAGGCCTTGACTTTCCCCCCTACCCCGGCGAACTCGGCAAGCGCATCTGGCAAAGTGTGAGCAAGGAGGCCTGGGCGGGCTGGATCAAGCACCAGACCATGCTGGTGAACGAGAACCGCCTGAACCTGGCCGACGCCCGGGCGCGCCAGTACCTGGCCCGCCAGATGGAACAGCACTTCTTTGGCGGCGGCGCCGATTCGGTGCAAGGCTACGTGCCGCCCAGCGCCTGAAGCAGGCCACACCCACGCACTGCGGCGCCCTTCGTGGCGCCTTTTTTCATTGATTTTCTGACGCACAGCACCCCACCATGGCCGAAAGCATTGACTGGCTCGACGACGGCACCCCCTACAGCCCGCGCTTTGGCGACCGCTACCACAGCGAGCACGGCGGCATGGCGCAGTCACACGAGGTGTTCCTGCACGGCTGCGGCCTGCCGCAAGCCTGGGCCGGGGCAGCGCAGTGGCGCATTCTGGAAACCGGCTTTGGCTTCGGGCTGAACTTCCTCACCACCTGGGCCGCCTGGCGCGCAGACCCCCGGCAGCCCACGCTGCTGCACTTCGTGTCGCTTGAAGCCTGGCCCGTGTCCGCCGCCGACCTGCTGCGCGCTGCCCAGCGCCACCCCGAACTGCTGCCGCTGGCGCAGGAACTGCACGCGCAGTACTGGGGCCTGCTGCCCGGCGTGCACCGTCTGTGGTTCGACGGCGGACGCGTGCTGCTCACGCTGTGCATTGGCGACGCACAGGCCCTGCTGCGCCAGCAGCACTGGGAGGTGGACTCGGTCTACCTCGACGGCTTCAGCCCGCAGGCCAACCCCGACATCTGGAGCCCCCACACCCTCAAGGCCGTGGCGCGCTGCTGCCGCCGCGGTACCCGCCTGACCACCTGGACCATTGCCCGCGCCGTACGCGATGCACTCACCCAGTGCGGCTTTGTGGTGGAAAAGGTGCCGGGCGTGCCCCCGAAACGCGACAACCTGCATGCCACCTTCAACCCCGCCTGGGAGCCACGCACCAGCCGCACGAGCGAAACCACGGCTGAGCACCCCACCCCAGCGCGCTGCCTGGTCATTGGCGCGGGACTGGCGGGTGCCGCCAGCGCTGCCAGCCTGGCCCGGCGCGGCTGGCAGGTGCAGGTGCTCGACGCCGCGGCCGCACCCGCCGGCGGCGCTTCGGGCCTGCCTCTGGGGCTGTTTGCCCCGCACCTCTCACGCGACGACAACGTGTTCTCGCGCGTCTCGCGCAGCGGCGTACGCGCCATGCTGCAGCAATCCCAGGCCCTGCTGCAGCCGGGCCTGGACTGGAACCCCGGCGGCGTGCTCGAGCGCCGCCCGCCCGACAACCTGGGCCTGCCTGTCGGCTGGGAACACAGCCCCGGAGCCGACTGGAGCCTGGCCGCCAGCCCGCAAACGCTGCAAGCGGCAGGCCTGCCCGAAGGCAGCATGGCCTGCTGGCACGCCCGGGCCGGCTGGGTGCGACCCGCGCGCCTGGTGCACAAGCTGCTGGCCCAGCCGGGCATTGCCTTGCAGGCAAACTGCCCGGTGGCCACGCTGCAGCGCACCGCCCACGGCACCTGGCAGGCACTCGACAAGGCAGGCCAGCCGCTGGCCGAGGCCGAAGTGGTCGTCCTGGCCACCGGCCCGGCTTCCAACACCCTGTTGGCCACCGTGCAGGCACCGCTCCTGCCCTTGCAGCCCGTGCGCGGCCAGATGTCCTGGGGGCCGCAGGCACCGCAAGCGGTCGGGCTACCGCCGTTCCCGGTCAACGGCAACGGCGCGCTGGTGGCCCATGTGCCCCGCGAAGGTGGCCTGGCCTGGTACATGGGCTCCACTTTTGACCGCGACGAGGAGCGGTTGCCCGTCCCGCCCGCAGAACAGGCAGCAGCCCACGCCACCAACTGGCAGCGCCTGCAGGCCCTGGTACCCGCCGCCGCCCCGGCACTGCGCCCGGCATTTGACGGCAGCGCAGCCAGCAGCCTGCACGCCTGGGCCAGTGTGCGCTGCACCGCCAGCGACCGCCTGCCCATCGTCGGCCCGGTGGCACCCGCCCGCCTGCCCGGGCTGTGGGTGTGCACCGCCATGGGCGCCCGCGGGCTGACCCGTGCCGTGCTGTGCGGCGAATTGCTGGCGGCACGCCTGCAAGGGGAACCCCTGCCACTCGATGCCCGCCTGGCGCGTGCCATGGGCACGGAACGCCTGGGCCCCATACCGACTGCGGAATAAGCTTATTCGCATATAGGAAGCACAAAACAATCGTTTGTTTTCATAAGCATGGCCTCTACAGTCGCGGCCATGCCTGAATTTGCATTCGTTTTCGCTGGTTTTGCCGTGGGCCTCATCGTGGGGCTGACGGGGGTGGGCGGCGGCTCGCTCATGACGCCGGTGCTGATCTTCTTTTTCGGCGTGAAGCCCCACCTGGCCATCGGCACCGACCTGCTGTTTGCCGCCTTCACCAAGATGGGCGGCACCGTCCATCTGGCCCGCCAGCGCCTGGTGCCCTGGAGCGTGGTGGGCCTGTTGTGCGCAGGCAGTGTTCCGGCCGCGCTCAGCTCGCTGTGGCTGCTGCAGCACCTGGGACCGGCCAGTGAGCAGGTGCAACACCTCATGACCACCACCCTGGGCGCGGCCCTGCTGCTCACCGCGGCCGCCATGCTCTACAAGGTGGTGGCGTTCTCGGCCCAGCGCCAGGCCGCCGAAATGGCCGCACGCCAGGGCAGCGGCGCAGCCGCCACGCAGCCGCGCCACTGGAGCCTGCCGGTGCTGCTGGGCGCGGTCATCGGCACGCTGGTGACCTTTACCTCGGTCGGTGCGGGGGCCATTGGCGTCACGGTGCTGCTGCTCGTCTTCCCGCACCTGCCGCTGCCGCGCATCATCGCCGCCGACATTGCCTACGCCGTGCCGCTGACGTTGGTGGCCGGCCTGGGCCACGCCTCGCTGGGCTCGGTGGACTGGGCCCTGCTGGCGCAGCTGCTGGCCGGTTCGCTGCCGGGTATCTGGCTGGGCTCACGCCTGGTCACCCGCACGCCGGAGCGGCTGATCCGCTCTGCCCTCTCGCTGCTGCTCGCCTGGGCGGGCGCCAAACTGGTTTTGATTTAAGAGGCTCGTTGCCCCATGTACCAATACACCGACTTCGACAAACAATTCGTAAAGCAGCGCGCCGAGCAGTTCCGCGACCAGCTCGAGCGCTGGGAGCGCGGTGAGCTGACCGACGAACAGCTTTTGCCGCTGCGCCTGCAAAACGGCTGGTACATCCAGCGCTACGCCCCCATGGCGCGCATTGCCGTGCCCTATGGCGAAATCAGCAGCACGCAGCTGCGCACGCTGGCGCACATTGCGCGCGAATACGACCGGCCCACACCCGAGCTGCTGGAAGAGGCCCAGGCCACGCAGAACGCCTTGCAAGACGCCCAGCCCGGCGCCACGCTGCCCGCGCCGCCGCTGCGCTACGGCTACGGCCACTTCACCACGCGCACCAACTGCCAGTTCAACTGGATTCCGCTCCATCGCGCGGCCGATGTGATGGACCTGCTGGCCAGCGTGGGCATGCACGGCATTCAGACCAGCGGCAACGACATCCGCAACATCACCTGCGACGCACTCGAAGGCATTGCCGAGGACGGCTTCGTCGACACCCGCCCGTTTGCCGAAATCACGCGCCAGTGGAGCTCTCTGCACCCCGAGTTCACCTACCTGCCGCGCAAGTTCAAGATTGCCTTCAACGGCGCCGAAGAAGACCGCGCCGCCATTGGCTGGTACGACATCGGCCTGCAGGCGCGCCGGGCCGACGACGGCACCGTGGGCTTCACGATGAAGGTGGGCGGCGGCATGGGCCGCACGCCCATCATCGGCAGCGTGGTGCGCGAATTTCTGCCCTGGGACCAGTTGCTCAACTACATCGAAGCCGTGGTACGCACCTACAACAGCTACGGTCGGCGCGACAACAAGTGGAAAGCGCGCATCAAGATCCTGGTCAAGAGCGAAGGCCAGAAATTCATCGACGCGGTCGAGCAGGAATACAAAGCCATCGTCGAGCAGGACGGTGCACCGCACACCATCACGCAGGCCGAGCTGGACCGCGTGAGCAGCCATTTCGTGGTGCCCGCGCTCAAGCCCGCCAACCTGCCGTCCAAGGTCAGCGCGCAAGGCCAGCTCTACCAGCGCTGGCTGCAGCAAAACGTGCGCGGGCACCGGCTGCCCGGCCTCAAGACCGTCACCCTGTCGTTCAAGCGCCCGGGGTTCAACACCGGGGATGCCGATGCAGACACCCTGGACGCCCTGGCGCAACTGGCCGAGCAGTTCAGCGCGGCCGAGGCACGCCTGACACACGAACAGAACCTGCTTTTGCCCTGGGTGCACGAGAGCGACCTGCCCGCGCTGTACGAAGCAGCCCGCGCGCTGGGCCTGGCGCAGCCCAACATCGGCCTGCTGACCGACATGATCATCTGCCCCGGCGGCGACTTCTGCTCGCTGGCCAACGCCCGCTCGCTGCACATTGGCGCCGCCGTGACCGAGCGCTACCAGGACCTGGACGAGCTGTTTGACCTGGGCCCGATCGACCTGCACATGAGCGGCTGCATCAACTCCTGCGGCCACCACCACAGCGGCCATATCGGCATCCTGGGCGTCGACAAGGACGGCAAGGAGTGGTACCAGATCACGCTGGGCGGCTCCGACGGCACGGCGCTGTCGGGCCCGGCGATTGGCGGCAAGGTGGTGGGCCCATCCTTCACCGCCGCCGAAGTGCCGGACGTGATCGAAGCCCTGCTCGCCACCTTCCGCGAACTGCGCAAGCCCGGCGAATTCTTCATCGACGCCTTGCGCCGCATCGGCCACGACCCGTTCAAGCAGGCGGCCAACAGCGCGCGCCGCCCCAAGGCCGACCAGGAAGCCCTGGCGGAACAAGATTGAGAGCGATTGAATACTATGAAAATAATAGCTGCAAGCGCAATATCTGCGGGCGCTGAAGACCAAAAAACCTTGCAAATCGCCAACGACGCGGAGTTGGCCGAACTGGTGGCCAGCGGCGCACTCGAAGGCGTGCAGCGCGTGGAGCTGCAGTTTCCCAAGTTCACCGACGGCCGCGCCTACAGCCAGGCCCTGCTGCTGCGCCGGCGCTACCGTTTTGCGGGCGACATCCGCGCCACGGGCGATGTGCTGATCGACCAGCTGGTGCATATGCACCGCAGCGGCTTCACCAGCGCCGTGCTGGCCGAAGGCGTGGACGCCGCTGCCGCCGAGCGCCAGTTTGCACGCTTTGGCGCCTTCTACCAGGGCGATGTGCACGAGCCCCGCCCCCTGTTTGCCCGGGAGGCCGCATGAACCAGGCCGCCGTGCCCGATCTTGCGCAGGTCAACGCCGAACTCGGCCGCGACGCCAGCGCCCTGGTCGCCTGGGCCCTGGGCCTGGGTCGGCCGTCCATCGTCACCACCAACTTCCGCCCGTTCGAGGCGGTGATCCTGCACCTGGTCACCCGCGCGCGGCCTGATGTGCCGGTGGTGTGGATGGACAACGGCTACAACACCGAGGCCACCTACCGCTTTGCGGACGAAGTGACCCGGCAGTTGGGCCTGAATCTGCACATCTACCTGCCGCGCCGCTCGCGCGCGCACCGCGAGGCGGTGGACGGCCCCACGCCCGCGCTGGACGACCCGCGCCACGCCGCTTTCACCGAAGAGGTCAAGCTCGAACCCTTTGCCCGCGCCCTGCGCGAGACCGCGCCCAAGGTGTGGTTCACCGCGCTGCGCGCCACCGACACCGCCGTGCGCGCGCAGATGGAGCCCGTCAGCATCAACCCCGACGGACTCATCAAGGTCGCGCCGCTGCTGCACTGGTCCTCCAAAGACCTGCACGAATACTGCAAGGCGCACGGCCTGCCCAACAACTTTGACTACGTGGACCCGACCAAGGGTGAAGACAACCGCGAATGCGGTTTGCACCTTGCCCACTGACCCCGACCGAACACGACCATGAACGCCCGCATCGACACCTCCACGCTGAGCCACCTCAGCAACCGCCACCTCGACGCGCTGGAAGAAGAAACCATCTTCATCCTGCGCGAAGTGGCCGCCGCCTTCGAGCGCCCCACCCTGCTGTTTTCGGGCGGCAAGGATTCGCTGGTCATGCTCAAGTGCGCCGAAAAGGCCTTTGGCGCGGGCCGCATTCCCTACCCGCTGCTGATGATCGACACGGGCCACAACTTCCATGAAGTGACCGACTTCCGCGACTTCCGCGCCAAGGAACTGGGCGCCGAGCTGATCGTGCGCAGCGTCGAGGATTCGATGGCACGCGGCACCGTGCGCCTGGCGCACCCCGGCGAATCGCGCAACGTGCACCAGTCGGTCACGCTGCTGGAAGCCATCGAGGAATTCCGTTTCGACGCGCTGATCGGCGGCGCCCGCCGCGACGAAGAAAAAGCCCGCGCCAAGGAGCGCATCTTCAGCCACCGCGACAGCTTTGGCCAATGGCAGCCCAAGGCCCAGCGCCCCGAGCTGTGGACGCTGTTCAACCACCGCCTGCAGCCCGGCGAGCACTTCCGCGTGTTCCCCATCAGCAACTGGACCGAGCTGGACGTGTGGCAGTACATTGACCGCGAGCAGATTGCCCTGCCCTCGCTGTACTACGCGCACCCGCGCCAGGTCGTCGAGCGCCGGGGCCTGCTCGTGCCCGTGACCGAACTCACCCCGCCGCGCGACGGCGAGGTGGTGGAGACCCGCCAGGTGCGCTTTCGCACCGTGGGCGACATCACCTGCACCTGCCCCGTGGAGAGCCCGGCCGCCACGGCGGCCGATATCGTGATCGAGACCCTGGCCGCCGACGTGAGCGAGCGCGGCGCCACGCGCATGGACGACAAGACCTCCGACGCCTCGATGGAAAAGCGCAAGAAAGACGGGTATTTCTGATGACTACGAATTTGATAGCTGATACCGCAGCAGCGGCGGGCTCCGCAGCCCTAAATGACCACATTTCAGCGCTGAAGTTCATTACCTGCGGCAGCGTGGACGACGGCAAGAGCACGCTGATCGGTCGCCTGCTGGTGGACAGCCGCGCCGTGCTGCAGGACCACCTGGCCGGTGTGCAGCGTGGTGGCGAGGTGGACCTGGCTCTGCTGACCGACGGCCTCAGTGCGGAACGCGAGCAGGGCATCACCATCGACGTGGCCTACCGCTACTTTGCCACCGAAGAGCGCAAGTTCATCATCGGCGATGCGCCGGGCCACGAGCAGTACACACGCAACATGGTCACCGCCGCCTCGCAGGCCGACGCCGCCGTGGTGCTGGTGGATGCCACCAAGCTCGACTGGAAAAACCCGCAACTCGCGCTACTGCCACAAACGCGCCGCCACAGCCTGCTGGTGCACCTGCTGCGCGTGCATTCGCTGGTGTTTGCCGTGAACAAGCTCGACGCCGTGGAAGACCCGCAGCTCGCCTTCCAGCACATCGGCGCCGCGCTGGCGCAGTTCGCCCAGGACGCCGGCATCCAGGTGGCCGCCACCGTGCCCGTCTCGGCCCTCAAGGGCTGGAACGTGGTGGATCGCCACAGCGGCTGGTGCGGCTACGAAGGCCCGAGCCTGCTGCAAATCCTCGAACTGCTGCCCAACACGCCCGCCGACACCGGCCTGCCGCTGGCCTTCCCGGTGCAGTGGGTCGAAAAGTTCTCGTCGTCTGCCGACACCACCCAGGGCCGCCGCGTGTTCTGGGGCCGGGTCGCCGCTGGCCATGTGGCAGCCG
>JAPKHH010000115.1:0-10063 GCA_026647025.1 Giesbergeria sp. | reverse complement strand
GTGGTGATGATGCCCAAGAAAATGGTCTATCAGCACCGCGATTGGTGGATATTAATGGTGATGGCACACCCGATGTGGTTTATGCCGGAGACTTAAAAGGCAATCTCTGGAAATTTGATTTGTCATCCAGCAATTCTGGCGATTGGGGCGTCGCTTTCAGCGGCAATCCTTTGTACAAAGCAGCATATACTTCTGGAGCTTCGAGTACGAAACAGCCCATTACAGCTCCTCCAACGGTTAAAGCCAATGATCGTGGTGCTGGTGGGATGATGGTGGCGTTTGGTACTGGGCGTAATATTACAGAAGCTGATCGTACAGATACCACATCAAAGCAAACCATTTATTCGGTACTGGACAACACAGTTTACAAACTTGTTTCTGGGAAAGTGACTATTGACACTGCTTTTACCCCGACTACCGCCGGAACAGGCACCAGCAACTTAGTGGAACAAACCATGGTTGCTACCTCTATAGCCGGTGCTGGTGCAAGTAGCGGCCGCACTTTCTGGAAGATGAGCCAAAACCCAGTGAACTACACCGGCGCAGGTGCCAAGAAAGGCTGGTATTTCACGCTCCCGGAACCAGGGGAACGCCTGCTCAAGCCAATTGCATTCTATGATGGCAGCAATAACTTGGAGGTGCTCTCTCAAATTCCAGCATCTGGAGGAAATTCGGCAGAGGAACTGTGCAACCCCTCACCCCAACAGGAAAAGCAGTTCCGCACATTCCTCAACATCATGGATGGAAAACGCCCTGGTGTTCAAGTGATGGATGCCAATGGTGATGGTTTGTATATCAATTCAGCAGGCGAAGACCAAGGTGTTTCACGCATGAGCACTTCAGGTGGTGCCATCAGTAATACGACAGGAAAAAATGCTTCAGGGAATATCCGAAACGTAGCTACCGGTGCAGATGGAAAACAAGACATCTTTGCACCCATGCCTGAGCAACCCATGCGTCCAAGCTGGCGTCAACTGCAATAATCGACACATCAGATGAGGAGAAAATACCCCATGCGTAATGAACAGCAGGGTTTTACCCTGATTGAGGTCATGATTGTTGTGGCCATCGTCGGTATTCTTACGGCTATTGCCCTACCAAGCTACAACGAGTACATCCGACGTGGTCATCGCGCAGAAGCACGTGCCGGACTGTTGCAGGCTGCACAATGGATGGAGCGCGCAGCTACGTCCACCGGCACATACCCACTCGCGGCAGCTTTTCCAGCCACGCTGAAGAAGATTCCTTCAGACCGCTACGACATCACTATAGCCTCTGCAGATGGCCGTACATTTACGCTGACCGCCACACCCAAGGGCGCGCAAACTGGAGACAAGTGCGGCAACTACACGCTCACCCAGGCTGGTGTTCGCGATGCATCGCCGCTAACACATGGCGCCACTGTCACAGAATGCTGGGGCAAATAGCACCTGCGTTACCATCCCGGGCGCCATGACAACCACTGCGCCCCACCCTATCGACCAAGCGCTTGGGCTCGCCGCTCAGGCGCTTTTTCTTTCCAGCCCCAATCCCCGCGTGGGATGCGTGATCACGGCGCCTGATGGCCGGGTGCTGGGCCAAGGGTTCACGCAGCAAGCGGGGGGGCCGCATGCAGAAGTGATGGCACTGCGGGATGCGGCCGCCGCCGGGCAGGATGTGCGCGGCGCCATCGCTTATGTCACGCTCGAGCCCTGCGCCCACCAGGGGCGCACCGGGCCTTGCTGCGATGCACTTGTCGCTGCGGGCATTGGCAAAGTCGTGGCATCCCTGGAAGACCCCAACCCGCTGGTGGCTGGCAAGGGCTTTGCCCGACTGCGTGCGGCCGGGGTGGCCGTAGAGGTGGGACCAGGTGCTGCCGCATCACAGGAGTTGAACCTGGGGTTTTTCAGCCGCATGGTGCGCGGCACGCCCTGGGTGCGGGTCAAGGTGGCAGCCTCGGTCGATGGCACGACAGCGCTGCACAACGGCACCAGCCAGTGGATTACATCCCCCGCAGCCCGGGCCGATGGCCATGCCTGGCGCGCGCGCGCCTGTGCGGTGCTGACGGGTATCGGCACGGTGCTGGCCGACAACCCGCGCCTGGACGTGCGCTCCGTGGCCACGCCGCGCCAACCCCAGGCGGTGGTGCTCGACAGCCATTTGCTGACCAACCCAAATGCTCATTTATTTATAGCTGGCCGCGCTTGCACCATCTACGCTGCAGGCCATTTTGATTCTGATTTTTTGGCCCGCAAAGCGGCACTCGAAGCACGTGGGGCCACCGTGGTGCAACTGCCAGGCACCGACGGCCGGGTCGATTTGCCCGCCCTGCTGCGCGATCTGGGTGCACGCGGCATCAATGAATTGCATGTGGAGGCGGGGCACCGGCTGAATGGTGCACTGCTCCAGGCGGGCCTGGTCGATGAGCTGCTGCTGTACCTGGCGCCACAACTGCTGGGTCCCGGTCGTGGCATGGCCGACATGGTGCCGCTCGATTCTCTGGCCCAGGGGCTGGCATTGGATTTCCACGCCGTTGACCGGGTGGGGCCCGACCTGCGCATACTCGCCCGCGTCCAGGGCCGCGACAAGTTTTGACGCATCGTTGCCGCGCAGAATCACTTCCAAACCCTGCCACAATCCACGCCATGTTTACTGGAATCATCACCGGCATGGGGCAGATCGCCGCCGTGCACACCCTGGGCGACTCGCCTGTACATGGCAAGCGCCTGGTCATTGCTCCGCCTGCGGGCTATCTGGACGATGTTGGTTTGGGCGACAGCATTGCGCTGAACGGTGCCTGCATGACGGTCACCAGCATGGATGACGCCCTGCCGCAGTTCACTATCGACATCTCAGCGGAGTCGCTACAAAAGACCACGGGCCTCGACGCCCCCGGCCCCATCAACCTGGAAAAAGCCTTGCGCGCGCACGACCGCCTGGGTGGACACATGGTGTCGGGCCACGTAGACGGCATTGGCGAAGTTACGCACTTCACCCAGGTGGGCGAGAGCTGGGAACTGCGCGTACTGGCTCCGCGTGACCTTGCACGCTACCTGGCCTACAAGGGTTCGATCACCATCAACGGCGTAAGCCTGACCGTCAACCGCATTGCAGACGTGGCACAGGGCTGCGAAGCCAGCATCAACCTGATTCCGCACACCGTGCAGAACACGGCGCTGGGCCACCTGCGCGCGGGTTCCAAGGTGAACCTGGAAATCGATCTGATCGCCCGGTACGTGGCGCGCATGATGGATGTGCCAGCGCCAGCACAATAGCCAGCCGTTCTAGCTGCAATGCAGCCGAGGAACCTGCCCTGCTGTGCAGGCCTGCATGCGCCCCACGATGGCCGCTTGCGCGAAACCATCGCCATGAAAAGCGCGCAGCACGGCATCCACAGCGCCCGGCGCGCAGCTCACCAACAGGCCGCCGCTGGTCTGCGGATCGGTGAGCAGGGTGCGCTGCCATTCAGGCGCAGTCTCAGGCCAATGCACCTCGGCCCCGTAGGCGGCCCAGTTGCGGCCCGATGCACCCGTGGCAACGCCGTCTTTGGCCCAAGCCACAGCACTGGCAATGAGCGGCAGGCTCTCCAAATCGATGTGAGCAGACAACTTCGAACCCCGGCAGATCTCCAGCAAATGCCCCGCCAGGCCAAAGCCGGTCACGTCGGTCATGGCATGCACACCGTCAATCTGCGCCAGTGCCACGCCCACACGGTTGAGCTGGGTGGTGTGGCGCAGCATTTCGGCATAGCCGTCAACGCCGAGCACGCCTTTTTTCAAGGCAGCAGAAAGCACGCCCACCCCCAGCGGCTTGCCCAGCACAAGCACATCTCCATCCCGTGCAGCAGCATTGCGGAGTACGCGCCGCGGGTGCACCAGGCCCAGCGCGACCAGGCCGTAGATAGGCTCGAGCACGTCGATGCTGTGCCCCCCTGCGATGGGGATACCGGCCTCGCGGCACACGGCGGCGCCGCCTTCGAGTACGCGGCCTATGACCTCGGGCGCCAGCTTGGCGATGGGCATACCCACAAGCGCAAGTGCCAGGATGGGCGTGGCGCCCATGGCATAGATGTCGGACAGCGCATTGGTTGCGGCAATGCGGCCAAAGTCGTACGGATCATCAACGATGGGGGTAAAGAAATCGGTGGTGGCCACCAGGGCCTGCTGATCGTTCAGGCGGTACACCGCAGCGTCGTCACTGGTCTCGGTGCCCACCAACAGTTCAGGCGGCACCAGGCCTTGCGGCGCGCGTGCCAGAATCTCACGCAACAAGCCCGGCGCAATTTTGCAGCCACACCCCCCGCCATGGGCGAACTGGGTGAGTTTGATAGCTTCTTCGATCACAGGTGGGGAGTCGGTCATGATGGCGGTCATTGTGCCAGCCATGCCACCGCCCCGCCCTTCTCCACTGGAGTTCTCCCATGAACCACCGCGGCCCCGTACGCGTGCAAGACCGCCACGCTTTCGACACGCTGATTGACGCCCGCTCGCCCGCCGAATTCGCGCTCGACCATCTGCCCGGTGCCATCAACTGCCCAGTGCTCGATGACGAGGAGCGACGCATCGTCGGCACGCTCTACAAGCAGCAAGGCGCCTTCGAGGCACGGCGTGTGGGCGGCGCCATGGTCGCGGCCAACCTGGCGCGCCACCTGCGCGAGCAGTTTGCCGACAAACCGGCTGCCTGGAAGCCGCTGGTGTACTGCTGGCGCGGGGGCATGCGCAGCGGCTCCATGGTGACCTGGCTGCGCATGGTGGGTTGGGATGCGCAGCAACTGGCCGGAGGCTACAAGTCATGGCGGCGCCACGTGATCGACCGCATTGATGCCCTCGCACCCCAACTGCTACTGCGTGTGCTGTGCGGCCCCACCGGCAGTGCCAAGACGCGGGTGCTGCAAGCCCTGGCCGCACGCGGTGCGCAGGTGCTGGACCTGGAGGCCTATGCACGGCACCGCGGCTCGGTGCTGGGCGCCTGGCCCGGCGTGGCGCAACCATCGCAAACGGCGTTCGAGTCCCTGCTGGCGCAAGCACTGGAGCCGCTGGACGTGCAACGCCCAATCTTTGTGGAAGCCGAAAGCAGCCGCATCGGCCGTGTGGCGGTGCCGCAAGCGCTGGTGAAGCGCCTGCGCGCCAGCCCCTGCATTGAAATCCAGGCTACGCCCGCGATACGCCTGGAATTTCTGCTGCGCGACTATGCCAACCTGGGCGACGACCCGACGGCCTTGGCAACACAGTTGGGCACCCTGCGCGAGTTGCATGGCAGGCAGGTCATCGACCGCTGGCAAGCCTGGGCCATGGAGGGCGCACTGCCACCCCTGTTTGCCGAACTGATGGCCTTGCACTACGACCCGCTCTACACCCGGTCGCAAAACGCACATTTG
Organism: Giesbergeria sp.; assembly: GCA_026647025.1. Lineage (GTDB taxonomy): Bacteria > Pseudomonadota > Gammaproteobacteria > Burkholderiales > Burkholderiaceae_C > Simplicispira. Next base: position 4,707 of record JAPKHH010000115.1, on the reverse strand, counting down.
TTCCAGTGGCCACAGCGGCAGACCGTGCAGGCGGCGGATTTGTCGCCCAGCGGCATCGAAGCGCTGGCGGAGCTGGTGCTGGCCCTGCCTGAAAAAAATATGTAAAAAATGGCTCCAGCGCTTACCTGTAAAGCGCTAGCAGCTATATTTTTTATAGTGTACAAATGGGCGGGCTCAGACACGGCCCGCACACCTGTGCCAGGCTTTACTGCCGCACAAAGTCAATGACGATGGCGCCTGGCTCACGCTGGCGGTATTCAATGTGCACCGCCTCGCCGTAGCGCATCTGCAGTTGCTGCAGCAAAGGCAGCGGGTCATGGTCATTCACGAAGCGCATGGTTTCGCCGGGATTGAGGGAATCGAGGGCGCCAAAAATGGCCGCATGGCGGAATCGTTTGGCAACGCCGCGTGCGTCAAAGGGATAGATAGCGTCGGGCGAGGTATGGACGTGGTTCATGGTGATGAAGCGGTGGTTTGCGCTAAAGATTCATATTGAATGAATTTAAAGTATACAGCGCGGCCCTGCCATCCACACCATCGCCCCTGTCGCCACAAGGGCGACACGCGGCACGCAAAGCGCGGGCTACACCATGCGGGCCGGTTGCACCCAGGCGTCGAACTGTTCGGCAGTGACATGGCCACTGGCAATGGCAGCCTCGCGCAGGCTCAGCCCCTGCTGGTGCGCTGCCTTGGCAATCTGTGCGGCCTTGTCGTAGCCAATGTGCGGGTTGAGCGCCGTCGCCAGCATGAGTGAGCGCTCCACCAGTTCGGTGATGCGCGCACGGTTGGGCGCGATGCCCACCGCACAGTGGTCGTTGAAGCTGCGCATGCCATCGGCCAGCAGGCGCACGCTTTGCAGGAAGTTGTGCGCAATCATGGGGCGAAACACGTTCAGCTCAAAGTTGCCCGCAGCCCCCCCCATGTTGATGGCCACGTCGTTGCCCATCACCTGGCAGCACAGCATGGTCAGCGCCTCGCATTGCGTAGGGTTGACCTTGCCGGGCATGATGGACGAACCCGGTTCGTTCTCGGGGATGGCAATCTCGCCCAGGCCGCTGCGGGGACCGCTGGCGAGCCAGCGCACATCGTTGGCGATCTTCATCAGACTGGCAGCCAGCCCCTTGAGTGCGCCGTGGGCATGGACCAGCGCATCGCAGCTGGCCAGGGCCTCGAACTTGTTGGGGGCGGTGACAAAAGGCAAGCCCGTCAGATCGGCCAGGTCCTGTGCCACAGCCTGCGCATAACCCGGCGGGGCATTCAGGCCCGTGCCCACCGCTGTGCCCCCGAGTGCCAGTTCGTACAAATGCGGCAACGCGGCCCGCACATGCTGCTCGGCATGCTGCAGCTGCGCGGCCCAGCCCGAAATCTCTTGCCCCAGCGTCAGCGGCGTGGCGTCCTGTAAATGCGTGCGGCCAATTTTCACGATGTCGGCAAATGTCTCGGCCTTATCGGCCAAGGTGGCGCGCAGCGTGTGCAAGGCCGGCAGCAGTTGGCGCGTGAGCGCATCGACTGCTGCCACGTGCATGGCCGTAGGAAAAACATCGTTGCTCGACTGGCTCCGGTTCACTTCGTCGTTCGGGTGCACGAGCCGCGCCGGGCCTCTGGCGCCACCCAGCATCTCGCTGGCGCGGTTGGCCAGCACCTCGTTCATGTTCATGTTCGTCTGGGTGCCTGAGCCAGTCTGCCAAACGACCAAGGGGAACTCATCGCCCAGCCCGCCCTCGATCACCTCGTCCGCCGCCGCCACGATGGCCGTGGTCTTGGCCGCATCCAGCAAACCCAGGGTGTGGTTCACGTAGGCGCAAGCGCGCTTGACCTGGGCCAGTGCGCGCAACAGTTCAGGCGCCATGCGCTCGCCCGAAATGGCGAAATGCTCCAGGGAGCGCTGTGTCTGCGCTCCCCACAGGCGCTCCTCCGGTACCTCGATGGGGCCAAAGCTGTCGAACTCCATGCGCAAGGTGGTGGTTTCGGGCTTCGTGCTGTCAGACATGGCATCTCCTGTGCAATGGCGGCCCCCGCAGGATACGCCTTCCAAAAACCAGGCGACAGATCCGCGCAAGCCCAGGGGGGATAATCCAAGGCTTCGCGTAACCTGATCTTCCCCACGCCATGACGACCATCCGCCAAGCCGACCTGATCGAATCCATTGCCGCCGCGCTGCAATACATCAGCTACTACCACCCGGCCGACTACATCCAGCATCTGGCCCGCGCCTACGAGCGTGAACAAAGTCCTGCAGCCAAGGACGCCATGGCCCAGATTCTGACCAACAGCAAGATGAGTGCCACGGGCCACCGCCCCATCTGCCAGGACACCGGCATCGTCAACGTCTTCCTCAAGATCGGCATGGATGTGCGCTGGGAAGGCTTTACCGGCAGCCTCGACGACGCCATCAACGAAGGCGTGCGCCGTGGCTACAACCACGAAGGCAACACGCTGCGCGCCAGCGTGGTGGCCGACCCGCTGTTTGCCCGCAAGAACACCAAGGACAACACCCCGGCAGTGATCTTTACCGAGATCGTGCCGGGCAACACGGTCGATGTCACCGTCGCCGCCAAGGGCGGCGGCTCGGAGAACAAGAGCAAGATGGTCATGCTCAACCCCAGCGACAGTGTGGTCGACTGGGTGCTCAAGACCGTGCCCACCATGGGTGCCGGCTGGTGCCCACCGGGCATGCTGGGCATTGGCATCGGCGGTACGGCCGAGAAGGCCGTCCTCATGGCCAAGGAAAGCCTGATGGACGACATCGACATGTACGAGTTGCAGGCGAAGAGCGCGCGGGGGGAGAAACTCACCCAGACCGAAGAACTGCGCCTGGAACTATTCGACAAGGTCAACGCCCTGGGCATCGGCGCGCAGGGCCTGGGTGGCCTGACCACGGTACTGGACGTGAAGATCAAGATGTACCCCACGCACGCGGCCAGCAAGCCCGTAGCGATGATCCCCAACTGCGCCGCCACGCGCCATGCGCATTTCGTGATGGACGGCAGCGGCCCCGTCTATATCGACCCACCCAGCCTGGACCTGTGGCCCCAGGTAGACTGGATGCCCGACACCCAAAAGAGCAAGCGCGTGAATCTGGACACCCTCACGCCCGCCGAGGTGGCGAGCTGGAAGCCCGGCGACACCCTGCTGCTCAACGGAAAAATGCTCACAGGCCGCGACGCCGCGCACAAGCGCATCCAGGACATGCTGGCCAAGGGCGAGAAGCTGCCGGTGGACTTCACCAACCGCGTGATCTACTACGTCGGCCCGGTCGATCCAGTCAAGGATGAAGCCGTCGGCCCCGCTGGCCCGACCACTGCCACGCGCATGGACGGCTTCACCGAAATGATGCTCGCCCAGACGGGCCTGATCGCCATGATCGGCAAGGCCGAACGCGGCCCGGTCGCCATCGAGGCCATCAAGAAGCACCAGTCGGCCTACCTGATGGCCGTGGGCGGCGCGGCCTACCTGGTCTCCAAGGCCATCAAGACCGCGAAAGTGGTGGGGTTTGCCGACCTGGGCATGGAAGCCATCTACGAATTTGACGTAGTGGACATGCCTGTCACGGTGGCCGTGGACGCGGGCGGCACCAGCGCCCATATCACCGGCCCGGCCGAATGGCAAAAACGCATTGCCACGGGCGAATTCAAAGGCATTGGCGTTTCCGCCACCTGAAGGATGCTCCCATCCTGCCAGCCACACCGGCTGGCAGGCACATGCCCATGCCCACAGCCCAGCAGCCCATCGGAGTCTTCGACAGCGGCGTCGGAGGACTGAGTGTGCTCCAGGCGCTACGAGCAGAACTACCCCACGAGCGCTTTGTCTACCTTGCCGACAGCGGCAATGCGCCTTACGGCGAACGGGGAGACGCGTTTGTGGCAGAGCGCACCCACGCCATCACCGACTACTTGCTCCAGCGCCACAACATCAAGGCACTGGTGGTGGCCTGCAACACAGCCACGGCCGCAGCCATCCACGAGGCCCGCTCACGCCACCCCACCCTGCCTGTGGTGGGCGTAGAGCCTGCACTCAAACCTGCTGTGATGGCCAGCAAAACCAAACGCATCGGAGTGATCGGGACCCGCGGCACGTTGACCAGCACCAAATTCGCCAAATTGCTGGCATCGTTGCACGGACAAGCCGAATTCATCGTACAACCCTGTGACGGTTTGGCCCACGCCATCGAGCGCAGCACTGCGCTGGCCATCCCTGCAGCACCCACCGCGACCGAAACCCTGGCGCTGTGCACACGCTATACGGGCGCCATGGGCCGTTTTGGGTCCCAGCCCGGAGAAATAGACACCCTGGTCCTGGGCTGCACCCACTATGTTTTTGTGCAGGACGAATTGCGCCGCCTGCTCGGCCCTGCGATCGAACTGATTGCAACCGGGGAGCCGGTGGCACGACACACGCGACGCCTTTTGGAAGCAGCCAACATGCTGGCCCCGGACAACAACAAGCCCGACTTCACTGCTGCGATCACGCTATTAACAACGGGTGCGCTCACCCCGTTGGAAAATGCAGCAAAACGCTGGCTGCAACTACCAGCACAGTGCTGTGCCAGCATGGATTTATCTACGAAAGGAGTAACCATCCCCCGGCAAAGCCGGGGGCTTTCGGTATGTGAGCCGCTCAAAGCGGCTAAACGGGGTCGCTGACGCGGCCCCACGGGTTGGTGTCGCCTACTGGCGGCCGCTCATCTCCACAGGCCTAACTGATCCA
>JAPKHH010000114.1:0-10123 GCA_026647025.1 Giesbergeria sp. | reverse complement strand
GGACGGCTGCACAGCGGCCTGTCCTGTCCCTGTCCTTGAGGTAAAAGTGCGATCATGAACCGTTATCCGGTCTGGAAGTACGCGATCCTGGTGGTTGCGTTGCTGGTGGGGGTGCTCTACACCCTGCCCAATTTCTTTGGTGAGGCGCCTGCCGTGCAGGTGTCGTCGGGCAAGGCGACCGTCAAGGTCGATGGGGCGGTGCTGCAGCGTGTGGAAGATGCGCTCAAGGCGGCCGCCCTCACGCCTGATTTCGTCAGCCTGGACGGCAACTCGGTGCGCGCCCGCTTCGATACGCCGGACAACCAGCTCAAGGCCAAGGACGCGATCCAGAAGGCATTGATTCCCGATCCGCAAGACCCGAGCTACATCGTGGCGCTGAACCTGATTTCGCGCTCACCGACCTGGTTGACGGCCTTGCATGCGCAGCCCATGTATCTGGGGCTGGACCTGCGCGGCGGTGTGCATTTCATGTTGCAGGTGGACATGCAGGCGGCGCTGACCAAGAAGGCCGAGTCGTACGCCGGCGATCTGCGCAGCACGCTGCGCGACAAGAACATCCGCCACGGCGGCATCAGCCGCGATGGGCAGACCGTGGACATCAAGGTGCGCGACGAAGCCACGCGCACCGCGGCCAGCAACCTGATCGCCGATCAGTTTCCTGATCTGCAGGTGACGACGGTGCCCGAGGGGGCCGAGTTCAAACTGCGTGCCTCCATCAAGCCCGAGGCGACGCGCCGCGTGCAGGAGCAGGCGCTCAAGCAGAACATCACCACGCTGCACAACCGCATCAACGAGCTGGGCGTGGCCGAGCCGGTGATCCAGCAGCAGGGACTGGACCGTATCGTCGTGCAGCTGCCTGGCGTGCAGGACACGGCCAAGGCCAAGGACATTCTGGGCCGCACTGCCACGCTGGAAGTGCGCCTGGTGGACGAAGGCACCGAGGCGCGGGCCGCAGAGTCCGGCCAGGGCCCGGTGCCGTTTGGTTCGGAGCGCTATCTGGAGCGCAACGGCCAGCCGGTGATCGTGAAGAAACAGGTCATCCTGACCGGCGAGAACCTGACCGACGCGCAGCCAGGCTTTGATGGCCAGACGCAGGAGCCCACGGTCAACCTCACGCTCGACGCCAAAGGCGCACGCATCTTCCGCGACGTGACGCGGGAGAACATCAACAAGCGCATGGCCATCATCCTGTTCGAAAAGGGCAAGGGCGAGGTCGTGACCGCGCCTGTGATCCGTTCCGAGATCGGCGGCGGGCGGGTGCAGATTTCGGGTCGGATGACCACCATGGAAGCCAACGACACCGCACTGTTGCTGCGCGCCGGTTCGCTGGCTGCACCCATGGAAATCATTGAAGAGTTCACCATTGGCCCCAGCCTGGGTGCGGACAATATCGCGCGCGGCATCAACAGCGTGGTGTGGGGCATGCTGGCCATCGCGGCCTTCATGTGTGTCTACTACATGTTGTTTGGCGTGTTCTCCAGCATCGCCCTGGGCGTCAACGTGCTCATGCTGATTGCCGTGTTGTCCATGCTGCAGGCCACCCTCACGCTGCCCGGTATTGCCGCCATGGCGCTGGCATTGGGCGTGGCCATTGATTCCAACGTGCTGATCAACGAGCGTATCCGTGAAGAGTTGCGCGAAGGGTCTTCGCCCCAGATGGCCATTCAAACCGGCTATGAACGTGCGTGGGCCACCATTTTCGACTCGAACGTGACCACGCTGATTGCGGGCCTGGCTTTGCTGGCCTTTGGTTCGGGGCCGGTGCGCGGCTTTGCCGTGGTGCACTGCATCGGCATTCTCACCAGCATGTTCTCTGCCGTGTTCTTCTCGCGCGGCCTGGTCAATCTCTGGTACGGCGGCAAGAAGAAGCTCAAGAGCCTGTCGATTGGCCAGATCTGGAAGCCCGAAAACACGGCGACGGCCTTGACCCGTCCGGAATAAAGGAGGAAGACCATGGAATTCTTCCGCATTAAAAAAGACATCCCTTTCATGAAGCACGCGTTGGTGTTCAACGCGATTTCCTTCATTACCTTCGCTCTGGCGGTTTTCTTCCTTTTCTCCCGCGGTTTGCATCTGTCGGTGGAGTTCACCGGTGGTACGGTGATGGAGGTGGCCTACAGCCAGCCTGCTGAACTGGCCAAGGTGCGGGAGACCGTGACGGGCTTGGGTTATTCGGACGTGCAGGTGCAGAACTTCGGCACCTCGCGCGACGTGATGATCCGCCTTCCGGTGCAAAAAGGCATTTCCTCGGCGCAGCAGAGCGAACAGGTGATTGGCGCGCTCAAGGCGGCCGATCCCGAAGTGACTTTGCGCCGTACCGAGTTCGTCGGGCCCCAGGTGGGCGAGGAACTGGTGCATGGCGGCCTGATGGCGCTGGGCATGGTGGTGCTGGGCATCGTGGTGTATCTGGCGCTGCGCTTCGAGTGGAAATTCGGCATCGCCGCCATCATTGCCAATCTGCACGATGTGGTCATCATCCTGGGGTTCTTCGCGTTCTTCCAATGGGAGTTTTCGCTCTCCGTGCTGGCCGCCGTGCTGGCGGTGCTGGGGTATTCGGTGAACGAGTCGGTCGTGATTTTTGACCGGATTCGAGAGGCCTTCCGTCGTTATCGCAAGATGAGCACGCACGAGGTGATCGACCATGCCATCACCAGCACCATGAGCCGCACCATCATCACCCACGCATCGACCGAGGCGATGGTGTTGTCGATGTTGTTTTTTGGTGGCCCCAGCCTCCACTATTTCGCCTTGGCACTGACCATCGGCATCCTGTTCGGTATCTATTCCTCGGTGTTTGTGGCAGCAGCAATTGCCATGTGGCTGGGAGTCCGGCGCGAAGACCTGATCAAGACGACGCGCAAGGAGGGAGACCCCAATGATCCGAATGCCGGAGCGACGGTCTGACCCATCCATCGTCATCCCGGATTAATATCGGTTGATGCACATGCCGACAGCACCCCTCCATCCCCAGCGCAGGCTGGCCAGACAGGTGCGCGAGCGCATGGTGGAGGGTTTGTGCACCGGGTTGTCGGGGGTGGACAAGGCCCTTATGGAGTTCCTCACCGCGCTGATGTCCCAGACCGGAACGCAGCGCGAGATGCAGAACCGGCGTGACGCCTGGCAGATGTACCAGCAAAGCAGTGGCGGCTGGTTGCGGGGCGTGACCAGTGCATGGCGTGCTGCCCTGGATGTGGCCGCGATAGCCACGCCGTCCGGCCGTCCTGGCTTTGATCTGTCCTTTGAACTGGTGGACGACGATGTCGTCGAAAACAAGATTCTCGCTTCACGCATGGCCTTGACCGTGATGGAGCGGGTCAGCAGCCACTTCGAATCTCTGCGGCTGCGCGTTCAGGCGCTGGAGGGGGTAGAGATGTCGGCCACCGACATCCTGCGCCCGGAAACCGTTGCCTTGAAGATGGTGGAGAGCTGGGTCAAGGCAGGCTTGCCCCGGGCAGATCTGCAAACCATTGTGGATCCGTTGCAGCGCGAACTGGCGGACCTGATGCAGAAGGTTTACCAGTCCTGCAATGACTTTTTGCAGGCCCAGGGTATCCAGGCGCAGCAGGACTTGCGGGTCCGGATCAACCGCTCTCCAACGTCCGGTGCGGGAGCGCTGCAAGCCGGTCCGGCCTCGCGGGCACTGGAGCAGTCCCAGGACGCGATGGCTTCGCAGCGCGGCATGGTACCGGCGTCGGGGCGCGGAATGCCTTCGCGCATGGCGCATCCTGGATCAATGCATGGCATGGCGCATGCTGCAGCACTGTCTGGCATGACGCCATTGGCCAGGGCGCGTCAGCGGGCCTATGGCGTGGTGGGGCAATTGCGCCGCCTTCTGACGACTTCTGCCACCGGTTTTGACATGGTCAATGCGCCGCCCGCGTCGGCGGCCTTGGCGCATGCCTTGGCAGCCCATCGGGTGCAGGCGGAAACTTACTACAGCACCGTGGGTGGCGCCGTGCCCGACTACAGTCCGGCGGCGGTGGTGCAACTGGCTGGTGTGGTGCGCAACCGTGCCACCGAGTTCAAGAAAAAAGCGGACACCGAGGGTGAAAAGGCCATCATCGAGGTGGTGGCCCTGATGTTCCAGAGCATCCTGGCGGAGGATCGCATTCCGTCGGCCGTGCGGGTCTGGTTTGCGCGCCTGCAGGTGCCGGTCTTGCGGGTGGCATTGGCGGAACCCGAGTTTTTCAGCAACCTGACCCACCCTGCCCGCCAGCTCATCGATCGCATGGGCTCATGTGCCTTGGGTTTTGATGCTGCGTCCATTTCGGGGAGTGCATTGGAAGCCGAAGTCAAGCGCATTGTGCAAGTGATCGAGCAGTACCCCGAGACCGGGCGACGGGTGTTCCAGCTGGTGTATGACGAGTTCGAGAAATTTCTGGCCAAGTTCCTCACGGAAAAGCAGGCGACGTCGCGTCTCGTGAGTGTGGCCCAGCAAGTGGAGCAAAAGGAGGCGCTGGCGATCAATTACACGATCGAATTGCGCACCATGCTCAAGGATATGCCGGTGCGCGACGAAATTCGGGAATTTCTGTTCAAGACCTGGGCAGAGGTGCTGGCGCTGTCGGCAGTGCGTGAAGGGCCGCAGCATGCCGATACGGTCGCCTTCAAGCGGACGGCGGCCGATCTGGTCTGGGCGGCCAGCGCCAAACCCAACCGCAGCGAACGCGCCCAGGTCATCCAGAGCCTGCCGGGGTTACTGCAGCGCCTGCGCCAGGGGTTGACCCTGCTGGGCATGACGGGCGCGCCGCAGGATGCCCAGATCAAGGCATTGACGGATACCTTGGCCGAGGCTTTTCTGTCCAAGACGGCGGCGATTCCACTGGAGCATATCGAGGCGCTGGCCAAGCGCCTGGCGAACCTGGAAGAGTACATTGGCGACGCCGTCATGGGCGACATGCCGCTGGATGCGGACAGCATCGAAATGATGACGGGGATTGATGCATCTTCCATTCATGTGGTGGCAGACAATGGTGCGCCGGTGGACGAGGCGATGGTGGCCTGGGCCCAGGAACTGCAAGTGGGTACCTGGTTCACCCTGGACCACAACGGGTCGAGCAACCAGGTGCAATACGCGTGGCACAGCGAGCGCAAGCAGTTGCACCTGTTTGCTGCGACGGATGGCAGCAGCTATCTGATCCAGCTGCGTCGCCTGGGCGCCTACCTGCAGGCGGGGTTGCTCGTGGCGCGCGAAGAAGAAGGGTTGACCGTGCGCGCGACGCGCGATGCACTCGCCAAGCTCAACGCCAACCCGGAGCGCCTGCTGGGATAGCTGCGCGGGCCGTCGAAATCAGGCGCGGCCCATGCGCTGAAAGAGGCCGCCAGGCAAGCGCGCCACGGCCCCTGCGAGTTCCATATCCAGGAGCTGCACCTGCAGCGTCGCTGTGTCCAGCCCGGTGCGTGCCTGCAAGGCATCCATGCCGATGGGGTCGAACCCCATGGCAACCAACAGTGCCTCGTTTTCGGGTTCTGGGTCGTTGGCATGGGGTGCGGCCTCTTGCGTGTCCGGAGGGCATACAGCCCCGGCAGGCCAGGGCAGCTCTTCAAGCACATCCTGCGCCAGTTCCACCAATTTGGCTCCCTGGCGAATGAGCGCATGACAGCCCCGGGACTGTATCGAGTGGATGGAGCCAGGAATGGCGAATACCTCGCGCCCTTGCTCGCTGGCCAGGCGGGCCGTGATCAGTGACCCGGATGCGGGCGCGGCTTCGACCACGAGGGTGCCTTGGGCAAGGCCCGAAATAATGCGGTTGCGTTTGGGGAAGTTGGCGGCCAATGGCGGTGTGCCCAGCGGGTACTCACTGACCAAGATCCCCTGCGCAGCGATCCGGCGGGCCAGGTCGAGGTGCTGCCGGGGGTAGACACGGTCCAGGCCAGTGCCAATGACAGCGATGGTGGCCGGTGTCGCATCGTGCGTTGTGGGCGCTGCAAGCGCGCCCTCGTGTGCGGCGGCGTCGATACCCAGTGCGAGCCCAGAAACAATGGTCAAACCAGCGTCCCGGAGGGCCTTGGCAAATTGGCGGGCGTTCTCCCGCCCTTGGGGCGTGGGATTGCGGCTGCCCACCATGGCCAGGCAGCGCATTTGCGCAAGAACCGACGGCTGCAGAAAATGTGCGGGCCCCATGAGGTAGAGCATCAAGGGCGGATCGTCGGTTTCGAGCAGGGCCTGGGGGTACCGCGGGTCGCCCAGAGGAACAATGGCACGCGCCGGACTCTCGGGCGGGGTTGCTGCGTGGAGCCATTGCCAGGTGGTGTCCAGCAAGGGCGCGTAGCCCGCAGGAATGGTTTGCAGCGCGCTGGCCTGTGCTGCACTGCAGCAGGACTGCAGCATGGATGGCGGCTGCGCAAAAATGTCAGCAGGCAGGCCAAACGCGGCGAGCAGGCGCCGCGCGGACAGGTTGCCAACGCCCGGTGTCAGCGAAAGCCGCAGCCACGCAGCGAGTTCATCGCGTTCCATGGCAAGGCCTGGCCGATTCTGCTCAGGGTGTCAGGCGGCGGGGGACGGTGGTTTCTCAGTCGGGGTTGACCAGGCGGTCGCCTACGCGCACCGGGACACTGACATTCAGAATGAGAGCGTACGCCACGCGATCAAATGTGCGGAACACCATGACCATGCCGTTGCGTTCGCTCGGAAGCTTGATCTCGGTACGCACGCCATCGTTCACGTCCCGGACGCGGTTGCCCTTGGTCATCAGGCTGAGCACATGGCCCACTTCGATACCGTCTTGCTCACCCAGGTTGATGGCCACCACGTTGTTTTGTGCCGCATTGGCCATGGCAGAGCTGCCATAGATCGACACCACGCGCGCATCGACGTCAAGCTGCGGTGCATGGGGAAGGTAGCTGGTGAAGGTGCGGGCGGGTGCGGGCAGCAGACGATCGCCCGTCCGGATTTCTTCCTTGATGCCGGTGATGTCCAGGGATGCTGGAACGTATTCGGAAACCATGCCGCCCTTGCCGTTGGAACTGTCTTCGAAGGTTTCCCCACGTACCAGGACCGCCTTGCCCAGATACTGCGCTTCGTAGCCAAGGATGTCGCCCGTCAGTGGATCCTTCATCGCGATGGCATCACGGAAAACGCGGAACTGGCGGGGTTCGCCCGGGTCGGTGCGCAGCGGATTGGCGGCATCGCCACGGGCATAAATGCGGTCGCCGGTGCTCATCAGCACGCGCTCTTCAAACGTACCGACGATCCGTGGCGCCTGTTTCAGCGTTTCCGCGTCAACCACCAGGGGCTCTGCCAGGAAGGGCTCGATGAGGTGAGGTTTGAGTGTGGGCAGGGCAGTGTCGGACAGGCTGTCCGAACGCGTGCGCGGCGACACCCGAACGGTTTCTGGTTCGCCAGAGGCTGTGGTGCGCAGGCGGGCAACCCCTCCCGTTTTGTCCAGGTACAGGGTCTGGCCAGGGAAGATCAGGTGCGGGTTGTGAATCGCCTGCAGGTTCATGCCCCACAGTTCCGGCCAGCGCCAGGGGCGCTTGAGGTACATGCCCGAGATATCCCAGAGCGTGTCGCCGCGTTTGACGACGTACATGTCGGGAGCATCGGCGGCGAGTTCGGCCAGCGGCACCCCCTGGGTCGCAACCTGTTCGGCGGTGCTGCGCTGGGTCGCCGTGACGGGTGGGGTTTGTGCCTGGACCGCCGTGGCAGCCAGGGCGGTGCAGAGGAAGGCGATCGCGCCTGCCGTAGCCCGCCGCACGCTGGTGATTGCCGCCATATTGTTCCTGTTTTCTTGCATTGCTGAAGGCCCCCTCGCTGGCGCCGCAGCACACCCCAGAGAAGGGCGCGTGCGGCAAAATACATTACAAATCAACTGAGATTCTCTGCTCAAGCCCTTGATTCGGCAATGATTATTGGGTATGCGGGCTGCGCAGACCCGAAAAAGTGGCGAAAATAGCGACATCTTTCAAGTGCGCTCATGGCAATTCTTCCTATTCTTTGTTATCCCGATCCCCGTCTGCACACCGTGGCAAAGCCCGTGCAGCAGGTCGATGATCGTGTGCGTCAACTGGTATCGGACATGCTGGAAACCATGTACGACGCCCATGGCATTGGGTTGGCGGCGACCCAGGTCGACGTCCATGAGCGAGTGGTTGTGATCGATGTCTCCGAGGAGCGCAATGCACCCCTGGTGCTGGTCAACCCAGAAATTGTCTGGTATAGCCCCGAGAAGCACCGGGGCGATGAGGGTTGTCTGTCTGTGCCGGGGATCTACGACGGTGTGGAGCGCGCCGATGCGGTGCGCGTGCAAGCGCTGGACGCCCAGGGACAGGAGCGTACCATCGAGGCCAGTGATTTGCTGGCTGTCTGCATACAGCACGAACTCGATCACCTGCAGGGCAAGGTATTTGTTGAATACCTGTCGCCGCTCAAGCGCAACCGTATCAAATCCAAGATGCTCAAGCGCCAGCGCGAGGAGCGCGCATGATGCGCCGTCTCGTCGCTGGTCTGGCTGGCGTGTCGATGGCCCTGTGGGTATCTGCTTGCGCAACTTCCACGGCCGTGCATTTGGGCGACGCCGTGGAAGACGTGCGGGCGCGCCAGGGTGAGCCTGTTGCGATATATCAGTTGGCCAAGGGCCAGCGGCTGTTGTACCGCCCTCAGCCGGGGCAGGTGCAAAGCCTGGATTTCGACGTCTCGGGAAAGCTGGTCGGGATGGAGCAGGTGCTGACGGAGCAGCGGCTGGGCGCCATCGTCGCGGGCCAGTGGCGTGCGACCGATGTGCAGCAGACATTCGGCCCTCCAGCACGCCGCGCTTCAGAGGGTGAGCAAGGCAGTGTGTGGACGTATTTCTTCCAGTCGTATGGCACGCATCGGCGGGCGCGCATCTTCCTGGATGCTGCGGGCGTTGTGCTGCGGGTGGACTTCGCCGATGACCCGGCGGCTGACCTGCGCTATCGCTAGGCTCGAATGAACATCGTTTTTGCCGGTACGCCGGAGTTTGCCCGCGTTGCATTGCAGGCGTTGGTGCAGGCCGGATTCAGCGTGCCCCTGGTGCTGACGCAGCCAGACCGCCCTGCCGGGCGCGGATTGAAGTTGCAGGCGTCACCCGTCAAGCAATATGCGCTGGAGCAGGGCATGGCTGTAGAGCAGCCCCGCAGCCTGCGCCTGGACGGCAAGTTTCCGGACGACGCGGCACGTGCCCAGGCAGTACTGCGGAGCGTCCAGGCCGACGTGATGGTGGTGGCCGCCTACGGCCTGATCCTGCCCCAATGGGTGCTGGACCTGCCACCGCTGGGCTGCCTGAACATCCACGCCAGCCTGCTGCCGCGCTGGCGGGGGGCGGCGCCCATCCATCGCGCCATCGAGGCCGGTGATGCGCAAACGGGTGTCACCATCATGCAGATGGATGCGGGCCTGGACACTGGGGACATGCTGCTGAGCGAGGCCATGGACATCTTGCCCACGGACACCACCGCCAGCCTGCACGACCGGCTGGCCGAGCAGGGCGGCACATGCCGGTATTGATATTGATTTAAACGTATGGGACCCTGTGGTGGCTTCATTTGACGGCATGGTTCGGTTTGCTCAAAACTATAAAGGGTATGGAAGAGTAGTAGTGATAAGACATTACAACGGAATGGAAACGCTCTATGCCCACCTGCACAGAATAAAAGTAAAACCCGGTGATGTGGTGGAATCCGGGCAAATGATTGGATTAGGCGGAAGCTCCGGAAACTCAACAGGAAGCCACCTACATTTTGAACTACGATACAAAAGCATTGCGTTGAATCCTCGCTACATCATTAATCTAAAAGAAGAAAAGCTGTACAGCGATACATTGTTGTTATACAAAAACAAATGGAGTTACTCAGCCATTCCAAAAGGCACTAAACACCACACCATTCAAAAAGGAGACAATTTATACGAAATTGCACAACGATACGGCACCACCATTAAACGGCTTTGTGAACTAAATGGCATAAGTAGAAACTCCCGTTTAGTAGTGGGCAAAAAAATACTTATTGGTTCTTAGTTTGTATGTTAGAGCTAAAAAATTATAAGGAACATCCGACCGATATCCATCAAATTATTTTTTACTTTTTTACTCCCGAACAAAAAGAGCATTTTAAAACCCTTGCCTTAGAAAAAAAATTATGGTTTACCGTAGGCGAAGAACCCTAC
>JAPKHH010000113.1:0-10415 GCA_026647025.1 Giesbergeria sp. | reverse complement strand
GGAATGGATGGCGAGGCACTATGGGTGTCGGTCAGCGGCGAGCCCATCTTCGACAGCGAAGGCTGCTTTCAGGGGTACCGTGGTTTGGCACGTGACATTACCGAGCGCAAGCGAATCGAGGCAGAAGTCGAACGACTGGCGTTCTACGACGACTTGACAGGCCTGCCCAATCGGCGCCTGTTGCTCGAACGCCTGGAACGAGCTGCCGCCGTCTGCGAGCGCAGTGCGGCCCATGGGGCCCTGCTGTTTCTGGACCTGGACAACTTCAAGCGTGTCAATGACACCCTGGGGCACGAATGGGGTGACCGGCTGCTGGTGCAGGCGGGTGAGCGACTGGCCCGCTGCGTGCGCGCCACGGATACGGTGGCCCGGCTGGGCGGTGATGAGTTCGTCGTGGTGCTGCAGGGCCTGCACGGCAAGGAGACCGATGCAGCGGCCGAGGCGGAAACCGTGGCGCAGAAGATTCTGGCATCACTCAACCAACCCTATGACTTTCAGGGGGGCGAGATGCACAGCACGCCCAGCATCGGCATTGCCATGTTCCACAGCACGCAGCAGGCAGTGCAGGAACTGCTCCAGCGCGCCGACCTGGCCATGTACCAGGCCAAGGCGCAGGGGCGCAATACGATGTGCTTTTTCGATCCGGCCATGCAGTCGTCGGCGGCAGCGCGCTCGGCCCTGGAGGCCGATGTGCGCCAGGGCTTGCAGCGGGGCGAATTCCTGCTCCACTACCAACCGCTCGTGGATGCACGCGGCACGGTGCTGGGTGCCGAGGCGCTGGTGCGCTGGGCGCATCCCCAGCGGGGCATGGTCTATCCCGGCGATTTCATTGCGCTGGCCGAAAGTACGGGGCTGATCCTGCCGCTCGGGCGCCAGGTACTCGAGTCGGCCTGCGAGCAACTGGTGCACTGGAGCACCCATGCCGCCACCAGCCACTGGAGCATTTCGGTCAACGTCAGTGCGCGTGAGTTTCGCCACCCCGACTATGCCCGCCAGGTGCTGGCGATTCTGCGGCAGACCGGCGCCGATCCGGGCCTGCTCAAACTGGAGCTGACGGAAAGCCTGCTGCTGAACGATGTGGAGGACAGCATCACCAAAATGGAGGTGCTGCGCAACCAGGGGGTGGGTTTCTCGCTGGACGACTTTGGCACCGGGTACTCGTCCCTCAGCTATCTCAAGCGACTGCCGCTGGACCAGATCAAGATCGACCAGGGGTTCATCCGTGACGTGCTCACGGACCCCAACGATGCCGCCATTGCATGCACTGTCATTGCGCTGGCGCACAGCCTGGGACTGGAGGTGGTGGCCGAAGGCGTGGAAGCCCAGGGTCAGCGCAAATTTTTGCTGCGCAACGGCTGCCAGCGTTTCCAGGGCTATCTGTTTGGCCGACCGGGGCCGGCGCAGGACATGGCGCAAGGTTGACGGCGCCCATGCCGTTCTTCAGCCCCGCAACAGGCGGTCTTCCGCCAGGGCCAGCGCGGCAGGATGCCCGGACAACACCAGTGTGTCGCCTTCCGCCAGCACGGTGGCATCCCGGACGATGGACATGCGCCCATTGCTGTGGCGCAAGTTGACCACGCTCACACCCATGGCGTGCAAAGCCAGGTCGCCCAGGGGCTTGCCCAGCGTCTGCGCGCCGGGTGGCAGGGTGAGCGTGGCCATGCGCTCCTGGTCGCGCTCGGCCACGGTGTCGTCGTCGGCACCATGGAAGTAGCCGCGCAACAGGTTGTAGCGCGCATCGCGCTGGTCCTGCACCAGGCGGAGCACACGGCGCATGGGCACACCCACCAGCGCCAGCGCATGGCTGGCCAGCATCAGCGAGCCCTCGATGGCTTCGGGCACCACCTCGGTGGCGCCGGCCGAGCGCAGCTTGTCCAGATGCATGTCGTCCTGCGTGCGCACCACCACCGGCACCTGGGGCGCGTGGGCGCGGGCATTGGCCAGCACCTTCAGGGACGACTGGATGTCAAGATAGGTGATGGCCACGGCGCTGGCCCGCACCAGGCCTGCGGCCATCAGCGCCTGCAGGCGCGAGGCGTCGCCATACACGACCGACTGCCCCGCAGCTGCAGCCTGGCGCACACGGTCCGGGTCCAGATCCAGCGCCATGTAGGCGATGCCCTCCTGCTCCAGCATGCGGGCCAGGTTCTGTCCGCAACGCCCAAAGCCACAAATGATGACGTGGCTGCTGGTGTCGATGGACTTGCGGGCAATCGTGGTCATCTGCAGGGATTGCTGCAGCCAGTCGCTGGCCACCAGCTTCATCACGATGCGGTTGCTGTACATGATGAGGAAGGGCGTGGCCAGCATCGACAGCACCATGGCCGCGAGGATGGGGTTCATCAGCGCCGGGCGGATCAGGCCGTTTTGCTGCGTGAGTGAGAGCAGCACAAAGCCGAACTCGCCCGCCTGCGCCAGGTACAGCCCCGTACGCAGTGCCACGCCGGTGGTCGCACCCATGCCGCGCGCCAGCACCAGAATGATGCTGAGCTTGAGCAGCAAGGGCACTGCCAGCAGGCCCAGCACCAATGCCCATTGCTCCAGCAGGATGTGCCAATCCAGCATCATCCCGATGGTGATGAAGAACAGCCCCAGGAGAACGTCATGGAACGGCCGGATATCGGTGCCCACCTGGTGGCGGTATTCCGTCTCCGACACCAGCACCCCGGCGATGAAGGCCCCCAGGGCCAGGCTCAGGCCTGCCAGCTCGGTCAGCCAGGCCAGGCCCAGGGTGATGAGCAGCAGATTGAGCATGAACAGTTCATCGCTCTTGCGCCGCGCCACCAGGGTCAGCCACCAGCGCATCAGCTTCTGTCCGCCGGTCAGCAGCAGGCCGACCAGTACGGTGGCCTTGACCAGCGCCAGCCCCAGAGCCACCAGCAGCCGGTCGGGCGACGATCCCAGGGCAGGAATCAGCACCAGCAGGGGCACCACAGCCAGGTCCTGGAACAGCAAAATGCCCATGATCTGTCGTCCGTGGTCGCTTTCGATTTCGGCGCGCTCGGCCAGGAGCTTGCCCACGATGGCCGTACTGCTCATGGCCATCGTGCCCGAAAGCGCCAGGGCCGTTTGCCAGCCCACGTCCCATACGCCGCCCAGCAAGGCGGCCAGGGCCAGCGTGCCGCCAAAGGCAATGGCCATGGTCACCATCACCTGCATCAGGCCCAGGCCGAACACCTGGCGGCGCATGGCGCGCAGTTTGGGCAGGCTGAATTCCAGGCCAATGGCGAACATCAGGAAGACGACGCCGAATTCACCCAGGTGGCGCACGCTTTCGGAGTTCTGGGCCAGCGCCAGGGCATTGGGCCCGATCAGCACGCCCGCTGCCAGGTAGCCCAGCATCGGAGGCAGCTTGAGGCTGCGGCAGACCACCACGCCCAGCACTGCGGCCAGCAGGTACAGCAAGGTCAGGGCAAGAGAAGACATGCACCGATGCTATCCGAGGTTTTCGGCGCCGCCCGATAGAATCGGGCCCATGCTAGCTGCCACCGGCGCCACCCGCCCTTTTGATGCCGCCCAGGCCCTGCGTCTGGCCCGGGAAACCTTCGACATCGAGGCCGCGGCCTTGCGTGCACTGGGCCAGCGGGTGGACCATCGTTTTGCCCAAGCCGTGCAGACCATGCTGCAGCTCCAGGGGCGTGTCGTCGTCATGGGTATGGGCAAGAGCGGCCATGTCGGGCGCAAGATTGCCGCCACATTGGCCTCGACCGGCACCCCGGCCTTGTTTGTGCACCCGGCCGAGGCCAGCCATGGCGACCTGGGCATGGTCACCGCGCAGGATCTGGTGCTGGCCATCTCCAACAGCGGCGAAAGCGCTGAACTCACTGCCATCCTGCCGGTGCTGCACCGCCTGGGCGTGCCCCTGATTGCCATCACCGGCAACCTGCAGTCCTCGCTGGCGCAGCATGCGGACCAGGTGCTCGACTGCAGTGTCGAACGCGAGGCCTGTCCCTTGAACCTGGCGCCCACGACCAGCACCACGGCGCAACTGGCCCTGGGCGATGCGCTGGCCGTCGCCTTGCTGGATGCGCGCGGTTTCCGGGCCGAGGACTTCGCCCGCTCGCACCCGGGCGGTGCGCTCGGGCGCAAGCTGCTCACCCACGTCAGCGATGTGATGCGCACCGGTGACCAGGTGCCGCGGGTACCACCCGAGGCCCCATTCGGCGTGCTGATGCGTGAGATGAGTGCCAAGGGCCTGGGCGCGTCGGCTGTGGTCGATGGGCAGGGCCAGGTGCTGGGCATCTTTACCGATGGCGATCTGCGCCGCCGCATCGAGGCCGGCGCCGACCTGCGCAATGCCACGGCGCAGCAGGTCATGCACGCCGGCCCGCGCAGCATTGCCCCGGACGCCCTCGCGGTCGATGCCGCCGAACTGATGGAAACCCATGGCATTACCGGTGTGCTGGTGGTGGATGCCGACGGCAGGCTCCAGGGCATCGTGCACATTGGCGATCTGATGCGTGCGAAGGTGATATGACCTTGCCCGTACTGCAATTTCCCCCGGAGCTGCTGCTCGTGGCCCAGAACGTGCGCGTGGCCTTTTTCGATGTCGATGGCGTTCTGACCGATGGCGGCTTGTTCTTCAGCGAAACGGGGGAGACCCTCAAGCGCTTCAACACGCTGGACGGTCACGGCCTCAAGCTCTTGCAGAAGGCGGGCATCGTACCCGCCGTGGTGACGGGGCGGGATTCAGCGCCGCTGCGCACGCGTCTGCGCGCCCTGGGCGTGGAGCACGCCGTCTATGGCACCGAGGACAAGCGCCCCGCCGCTGAGCAGATTCTGGCCACGCTGGGGCTGGACTGGACCCAGGCTGCGGCCATGGGCGATGACTGGCCCGACCTGCCTGTGATGCGCCGCTGCGCCTTCGCCTGCGCGCCCGCCAATGCCCAGGCCGAAGTGCTGGCCAGCGCCCACCATGTCACGCAGGCGCGCGGCGGTGAGGGCGCCGCCCGTGAGTTCTGCGACCTGCTGCTCATGGCCAGCGGCCGCTATGCCGCCCTGCTGGAGTCCTATTGCACATGATCGGGGTTCTGCGCCATGCCTGGGACCGGCTGTCGATCTACCTGCCGGTGTTGCTGATGGGCCTGCTGGCGCTGGGCACCTGGTGGCTGGTGCGCAACGCCCCCGCAGTGGCGCTGCCCCACGCCGACACGGTGGCGCGGCACGAACCCGATTACCTGATGAAGGATTTCTCGGTCAAGAGCTTCGCTGGCGACGGCCGCCTGCACAATGAAGTCCGGGGGGCCGTCGCGCGCCACTATCCCGATACCGATACGCTGGAAATCGATGCCGTGCGCCTGCGTTCGGTCACACAGGCCGGGCATGTCATCCAGGGCTCTGCCGACCACGCGGTGAGCAATGCAGACGGCACAGAGGTTCAACTCCACGGCAATGCCATCGTGGTCCGGGAAGCGATGCAGCCTGCCCGCGGTGCTGCCCAGCCGCGAATGGAATTCCGGGGCAACTTCCTGCACGCCTGGCCCCAGCTGGAACGGGTGCGCTCAGACCAGCCGGTCACTCTCACCCGCGGCAACAACCGCTTTACTGCCGACAGCATGGAATACGACAACCTCGAACAGGTGCTGCAACTGCGCGGCCGCGTCCGGGGAGAGTTTGCCCCCGTGCGTTGAGCATCCCGCCCGGAGCCTCCATGACCCCACCGCTTGTCTTCATCACCGGCGCCAGCAGCGGCATTGGCCAGGCCCTGGCAGCCCGGTACCACCGTGCAGGCTGGCGCCTGGCGCTGGTGGCGCGTCGAACTTCGGAGATGAAATCATGGGCGGAGGCAAATGGGTTGAGTGCCGATAGCTATGAAATTTATAGCGCAGATGTCTCCAGCATCGACAGCATCGTGGCAGCCGGTGAGGCCTGCATGCAGCACCAGGGCGTGCCCGATGTGGTGATCGCCAATGCGGGCATCAGCGTGGGCGTGGACACGGCCGAACGCGCCGATCTGGACACCATGGCGCGCGTCTTTGCCACCAACACCGTGGGCGCCGCCGCCACGTTCCAGCCCTTTGTCCGGGCCATGGTGCAGCGCGGCAGCGGTCGGCTGGTGGGCGTTGGCAGTGTGGCCGGTATCCGGGGCCTGCCCGGCCATGGAGCCTACTGCGCCAGCAAGGCCGCACTCATCAGCTACTGCGAAAGCCTGCGCGGGGAACTGCGCGGCACCGGGGTGGGCGTTTCAACCATTTGTCCCGGCTACATCGATACACCGCTGACGCGCAAGAACCGCTATGCCATGCCGTTTCTCATGCGCCCCGAGGACTTTGCCGACAAGGCCTTTTCCGCCATCCAGGGGGACGTCAGCTACCGCGTCATCCCCTGGCAGATGGGCGTGGTCGCCAAGGTGCTGCGGCTGTTGCCCAACCCCTTGTTTGACCGGTTGCTGGCAGGGCGCCCGCGCAAGCACCGCCAGGCCGAAGGGGGCTGAAAACGCGAAAAGCTCCCCAAGGAGCTTTTCAAGAAGGGCGCAAGGCGCCGTTCAGTAGCTGTTGCCGCCGCCGCCGTAGCCGCCGCCATTGCCGCGACCACCGCCGCCACCCCCTCGGGGGCCAGAACCATAGGGGCTGCGGAAACCGCCTTCGCTGCGGCCGCCGCCGCCATAACCGCCGCCGCCCTCACGGCCACCACCGCCATAGCCACCTTCACTGCGACCGCCGCCGCCGCCGAAGCCGCCGCCACTGCGGCCACCGCCGCCGTAGCCACCGCCACCAAAACCGCCTGAGCGGGGGGGGCGAGGCTCCATGGGGCGGGCCTCATTCACCACGATGGCACGGCCACCGAGGGACTGACCATTCATGCCATTGATGGCGGCCTGGGCCTCGGCGTCACTGCCCATTTCGACAAAACCAAAACCCTTGGAGCGGCCGGTGTCGCGCTCCATCATCACCTTGGCGCTGGTGACGCTGCCAAAGGCGCTGAAGGCCTGTTCCAGGTCGTTGTCGCGCACGCCGTATGGCAAATTGCCCACATACAGTTTGTTGCCCATCGAGGGACTCCTCAAAAACACAAAGAAAAAGCGATGGAGTCCCGGAAACGCAACCAGCTCATCTCGACGACGCTCTATGCGTGCAACAGAAGGATCACCGCAAACCAGATTCGGGCCATTCCCGCTGGCGCATTATGACCCCGGGTATTGGGCCTGTAGCAAGGGTTTTTACGATCTGTGGTACGACAAGATACAAAAAAAGGAGCCCGAAGGCTCCTTTTTGGCAGGCAAGAGGGGCGCAGGGCCCCTGCTGGCTGTGCTTAGTAGCTGCTGCGGCCACCGCCGTAGCCACCACCACCGCCGCCACCGCTGCGGCCACCGCCGTAGCCGCCGCCACCACCACCACCGTAGCCGCCACCACCGCCGCCGCCGAAGCCGCCGCTGCGGGGAGCACGGGGCTCCATGGGACGGGCTTCGTTGACCACGAGGTCACGGCCGCCGAAATTCTGACCATGCACGCCAGCGATGGCGGCCTGGGCTTCAGCGTCGCTGCCCATTTCCACAAAACCGAAGCCCTTGGAACGACCGGTGTCGCGCTCCATCATGACCTTGGCGCTGGAAACCGATCCGTACTGGCTGAAGGTTTGCTCCAGATCGTTGTCGCGGAAAGAATAGGGCAGGTTGCCCACGTAAAGTTTGTTGCCCATGAAGGACTCCTGAAAAAACAAAAAACGCGATGGAGTCCGACGCAATCAACAAACCTGTGACGACTTCAAAGACGCGAAACTGACCATTCACCGCTGACTCACTGTTGTCCCTGTCGGAAATACCGGCGGAAAAACCAGCCCATTATCAATCAATT
This sequence comes from Giesbergeria sp., assembly GCA_026647025.1. GTDB lineage: Bacteria > Pseudomonadota > Gammaproteobacteria > Burkholderiales > Burkholderiaceae_C > Simplicispira. Next base: position 2,622 of record JAPKHH010000113.1, on the reverse strand, counting down.
CCCCTGGTCGCCACGTATTTATTTTCAAAGCGCCCGGAAGGCGGGTACGAGAGGCGGCAAAACAGGTGCGCCTGCGGGAGCGTCCCCCTGTCGTGGGAAGGGATGGCCGCGCTTTGCTATAGTTACCCCACGCGCCGATTTGCCACAGCTTGCGGGCGCTTAATAAATTCAGCTAAAGACCGTCCGACATGCCACCCGGTACCGTTTTTAGCGTTACCGGGTTTTTTTATGCCAATGATTGCCGTCCCCCAATTCATGCATTTCCCCGACGCACTGGCACTGCAAAGCGGTGCGTCGATCCGGGACTACACCCTCGCGTATGAGACGTACGGCACGCTCAATGCCGAGCGCTCGAACGCCGTGCTGGTGTGCCACGCCCTCAACGCCTCGCACCATGTCGCCGGTGTGTACGAGGGCCAGGACAAAAGCGAAGGCTGGTGGGACAACATGATCGGCCCGGGCAAGCCGGTGGACACCGACCGCTTCTTCGTCATTGGTGTGAACAACCTGGGCTCGTGCTTTGGCTCGACCGGCCCCATGCACGAGAACCCGGACACCGGCCAGGTGTATGGCGCCGACTTTCCCGTGGTCACGGTGGAAGACTGGGTGGACGCCCAGGCGCGGCTGCTCGATCGGCTGGGCATTGCGCAGCTGGCCGCCGTGCTCGGTGGCAGCCTGGGCGGCATGCAGGCACTGTCGTGGACGCTGCAATACCCCGGGCGGGTGCGCCACGCCGTGGTGGTGGCCAGCGCGCCCAACCTCACGGCCGAGAACATCGCCTTCAACGAAGTGGCACGCCGTGCCATCGTGACCGACCCGGATTTCCATGGGGGCCACTATTACCGGCATGGCGTGATCCCCAAGCGCGGCCTGCGCATCGCCCGCATGATCGGCCACATCACGTACCTGAGCGACGACGTGATGAACGAGAAGTTTGGCCGCAGCCTCCGGCCCCCCGAGCTGCTGGCAGGCCAGGCAGCGCCGTCCGCCGACCCGGCCACGCTGCTGCGCGACTACCACTACAGCACGCAGGACATCGAATTCCAGATCGAGAGCTACCTGCGCTACCAGGGCGACAAGTTCAGCGACTATTTCGACGCCAATACCTATCTGCTCATCACCCGCGCGCTGGATTACTTTGACCCGGCCCGCAGGCACGGCGGCGACCTCACCCAGGCGCTGGCGCGCGCCAGGGCGCATTTTCTGCTGGTCAGCTTCAGCACCGATTGGCGCTTCTCGCCCCAGCGCTCGCGCGAGATCGTCAAGGCGCTGCTCGACAACCGGCGCAGCGTGACCTACGCCGAGATCAACGCGCCCCACGGGCACGACGCCTTTCTGCTCGACGACGCCCGCTACCTGGGCGTGGTGGGCGCGTATTTCGACCGCATCGCAAAGGAGCTGGCATGACCGAGAAAGCCACCATGGAGGCGCTGGCGCGCCTGGTGCCCGAAGGCAGCCGCGTGCTCGACCTGGGCTGCGGCGACGGCGCCATGCTCGACTACCTGCAGCGCACGCGCGGCTGCAGCGGCTACGGCGTGGAGATAGCCGACGCCAATGTGCTCGCCTGCACGCGTCGGGGTGTCAACGTCATCCAGCTCAACCTGGAGGAGGGGCTGACCATTTTCGAGGACAACTCGTTCGACGTGGTGCTGCAGATCGACACCCTGCCCCACCTGCGCAATGCCGAAACCATGCTGCGCGAAACGGCCCGCGTGGGGCGTGCGGGCATCGTCGCCTTCCCCAATTTTGCGCACTGGCCCAACCGCCTGTCGGTGCTGCGCGGGCGCATGCCGGTCACGCGCCGCCTGCCCTACCAGTGGTACGACACGCCCAACATCCGCGTCGGCACGTACAAGGACTTTGAAGTGCTGGCCGGCAAGAACGCGCTGCGCATCCTGGACTCCTTCGGCCTGCACGAAGGCGAAACCGTGCGCTGGCTGCCCAATGCGCGCGCCGGCACGGCCGTGTTCCACTTCGAGCGCTCTGCATAAAATCCCCCCATGACCTTCCTCGACATGCTGCGCGATGCGGCCGCACGCAACCAGTCCATGCTCTGCGTGGGCCTGGACCCCGAACCCACGCGGTTTCCCGCCGGCATGCAGGGCGACGTGCGCAGGATCTACGACTTCTGCGCCGCCATCGTGGACGCCACGGCCGACCTGGTGTGCGCCTTCAAGCCGCAGATTGCCTACTTTGCCGCGCACGGTGCCGAGGACCAGCTCGAGCGCCTGATGCAGCACATGCGCGCAAACGCGCCCCATGTGCCCGTGATTCTGGATGCCAAGCGCGGCGACATCGGCTCCACCGCCGAGCAGTACGCCCGCGAGGCGTTCGAGCGCTATGGTGCCGACGCGGTCACGCTTTCGCCCTTCATGGGGTTTGATTCGGTCGAGCCCTACCTGCGCTACCCCGGCAAGGGCGCTTTTCTGCTGTGCCGCACCTCCAACCCGGGTGGCGATGATTTCCAGAACCAGCGCCTGGCCAGCGTGGACGGCCAGCCCCTGCTGTACGAACATATCGCGCGCCTGGCGCAGGGCCCGTGGAACAAGAACGGCCAGCTCGGCCTGGTGGTGGGCGCCACCTACCCGGCCGAGATCGAGTGCGTGCGCGCCATTGCTCCGC
>JAPKHH010000112.1:0-10561 GCA_026647025.1 Giesbergeria sp. | reverse complement strand
TGCGACCCATGCGCTGCAGGAAAGAAGACACTGAAGAGGGTGAATCGATCTGAATCACCCGGTCCAGATCGCCGACATCAATTCCCAGCTCCAGCGTTGATGTAGCGACGATGACGCAGTCTTTCTCTTCAGCAAACGCCGCCTCAGCCTGCCGACGCTCGGATGCACTCAGCGACGCATGGCTCACGAAGGTCCGCACGTCCTTGGCGCGCAGCATGCTGCTCAACTGCTCCGCGCTGCTGCGCGAGTCGCAGAACACCAGCCGCTTCTCACCGCGGTGAAGGCGAGAAATCACCGTCGCTGCGTTTTCGAGGCTGCCGACGTGATCGATGGTGACATCAGCTTCGGTGCTTACGGAGGCGCTGCCCACTACCTGCCGCGCTCCAACCGGAGCAAACCACTCCAGAAGCTCTTGCGGGTTACTGACCGTCGCTGAGAGACCGATGCGCTGCAGCGGTTGCGGCAGATAGTGCTCCAGCCGTTGCAGCACTGATCTCATGTGCCAGCCACGATCATCTGCGGCGAAGGCATGCAATTCGTCTATGACCACGGCGCGCAGATTGCCAAACCAAGTAGGACGGTCCACGCGGACGGAAATCAGCATCGCTTCGATCGATTCCGGTGTCGTCAGAAGGATGTCGGGCGCTTCTTTCAACGCCTTTTTCTTGCGGGATTGCGATACGTCTCCGTGCCAGACCTCCACCGTACGGCCGACGAGCCCAGCGTAGTGGGTCAGCCGATGCTCTAGATTGTTCAGCAGCGCCTTAATGGGGCAGATGTACAGGATGCTGGTTCCCGGCCAGGAATCCTTCAGCATCCTGGACAGAAGAGGAATCGCTGCAGCCTCGGTCTTTCCTCCTGCGGTGGGCGCCAACAGCAGGCAGTGCTCCCCTGCATGAATCGGAGCAATCGCAGCCAACTGCGTGGGGCGCAGCGTGCTCCAGCCCAACGTGTTGACCACGTGGTACTGAAGGGATGGATGCAATTGTTCGAATTCGGTCACAGCTCGATGTCGTCCACGGAGTTCGCACTGGCCGCAGCCCGTTCAGAGGCAGACATCTCAGTTTCAGCAAGGGTCAGCGCATAGTGGTGACGGGGATCAAAGTCCGCGTGCAGATCCACGCGATCCAGAACATCTGCGACGAGCTTCTTCAAAAACAAACGAGGCGCCACACCCACTTTTCCACCAAGACCTCCCGCTACGGCCCGGGCCAAAGTGTCCAAATAGCTGTCATCCACAACAGACCGCAGGCGCTGCTCGTGCTCGCGCCCCTCAGCGTAAATGTCGCGAACACGCCGTCCCACCGAAAGCAGCGCAATGTGGTCAAACGGGGCCAAGCGGATCTGGACAGCGCGGGGGTTGTCAAATCTGCGATCCGTACCAAAGTCCACATGCAGCCGCTGGGCCAGCGGAGCCAGGCGTTGCACCCCTTGGGGGCCATCAAAGAACGCCGGCGTACCGGTAACGACCAAGTACAAGCCAGGATAGCGGCCCGCATCGATCTCATCGATCCACTGCCGCAGGGCATTAAGCCCTTTCTCGCGGGTGTCGGTGCGCATGCGCTGTAGGGTTTCCACCTCGTCCAGCACCAACACGAGACCTGCGAATCCGCTGTCTCGCAAGATCGTGAGCAGGCCCACCAGGAAGTTGCTGGCACCGAAGTGGTCCAGATCGCCCTTGATACCGGCGGCACGCTTAACGCTGGCGGCCACGTTGGGCTGCCCAGCCAACCAGCTGATCAGACCCTCTGCCAGCATGCCATCGTTGTTGGCCAGGGCCTGTCGATAGGTGCGCAGCACCGCCGAAAACGCCGGAGCCGTCTTGCTAATGGAGGTAAGACGGGCTTCCATCAGCGCATCCGTCCTCTGCAGCAGCCCCGGTGCATCGTCTGGGTCCACCGAAGGGTCGGCCAGCACATCCTGCTCCAGCGCGTAAAACCAACCGTCGATCACGTTTCTGAACGCGCCACTGGCCATATCCGCTGTGCCCAGGTGCTCGACAAGCCGCCTGTAGACCGTTTCCAGCCGATGAAGCGGGGTCTCGGTTTCGTTGATCTGAACTTCGGTTGCGGCAAAACCTCTAGACCGCGCACGCTCCTGCAGCCAACGCCCAAAGAAAGTTTTCCCGGTGCCATATTCACCTCGCACTGCCTTGAAGCCGCCTCGGCCGGTGGCCACTGACTCCAGCTCTTCACTCAGCGTGGGTGCAAAAGCCTCAATGCCGACTGCCAGCGCATCCAGACCACTGCTTGGAACAGTGCCTCTGCGCAGCGCACTGACGATGTCTTCTCTTCGGGCCGGACTGATCATCGCGCCCCTCCGTGCTTGGGTAATTTGAACTGCTGCTGCAACAAGGTGATGTTGAGGTCGACCGAGCCTCCAGCCTCATCAACGGTCAGGATCGCTGCCTGGTCCACGTTAAGCATCCGACGCACGGCGCTCAGAAGACCTCCCATGCGCACTTCGGCCAGCGACAACCGATTCGCCAGAGCCGTCCGGGACAGCTTACCGCCACGCTCGGCCAGCGCCTCCAGCAGAAGCCTCATCTGGTCGTCTGGCAGAGCTACACGCGCTGCCAGTTGACGCTGCGACGCATAGATCGGACTAGCCAGCAGGCCGGCGATCCAGTCCTGAGCAACCACATCCACTGCGGGGGGTGGCAAATCAACAGGAGCAAAAAGACCTGGCTGTGCTTCGGTCTGGACCGATTTCTTTAGGATTGGCCTAGCTTGTGGTGTTGCAGCAACCGTAGGTTTGTCGGATTGCGAAAGCAGTGGAAGCTCCCACCATTCTGGCTGGCTTGGCGGCGCAGGATTCCACTCTGCCAAACTGGTGCCCAACGGAGCGAAAACACTCATTGGCACTGTCAGCTCTTGGGGGGATAGCCCTCCGTGGTACCCATTCTTGCGGCCTGCGTACCGGCTGCATTCACCCCAAAGGCAAACCACCGCATTGGTGCCATCGCTCGTAACGACGCGACCACCGCTGATCGCCAACTCTTGAATCGATATCGCAGAACTGCCTGGTCGCCAGCGATCGCTTTCGCCCCCGGGAACCTGCGTAGTCCCATCCTCCAGTAAATGGCCATGGTCAGCCGTAATGATCAAGACGCGTCGGGCCTCGCGAGCCTCCCTCAACAAAGGCAGCAGCAAACGCAGGTCCTCCAAGGTCCAACGCTGGTTGAGCTGATCCGGCCCACTGAGGTGATCATCCACGGCGTTGTAGACCACCCCCACCACCTGCTGCTTTGGGTTCGCGATCGCTGTGCGCACTTCCTGAGCAAGATTCCCCGCATCTGCTAGATCGCCCTTGTGAAAGAGCTTGGGGGCGTACTCTGCTCGGCTGGCTGCCATCAATGCCGGATGCGTCGCAAAGCCTGGCCGCTCCTGGGCTTGCGCCCCCGTGGTCAGCCGGCCACACAGCAAGCTGGTTCGACTCACCTCCGTGATCGTTGGCAAGGCGGCAACGCCAACAAAGGGCTTCTCCTGCGACCTGGGCACCAGCTCGGTCCAGCCATGGCTGGTAGCCCGCGCGAACAACTCCCGGAAAATGCTGTTGCTCAAACCATCCATCACCAGCAACAGAACAGGCTGCGTTGCAGCGATTGGCGCCACCACGCGATCCAAGGCCTGCTCAACCACTACGACTCGCCCGGAATTCTCGGGGGTCTGCGCATTCCATTGCGCTAGCGCCAGGGCAAAAACCTTGGCAAAACTGTCACGCCGTGCGATAGCAGCGCGGCGGCAAGCCGCATAGGCATCCGACAACTCAGTCAACTCATCGCCCCCCAGCAATCTGAATCGGGCCCAGTCAACGTATGCGCCTTCGTCAGCTTGCCATTGCACTGCTTCTGGGAGCGAGGTTCCAGAGGCCATTGGGCTGAGCAACCAGCGTGCCAAACGCCGCGCCATTTCGACACGCTCCCTGCGTGGCCCCTGCCCATTCATCAATGTGTGCTTCAGCGCACGTTCGGCCTGCACCTCCACCTGCTGTAGGCTGGGTTCGGTGGGCTCCGCCACGTGCGCACTCAATGCGCGGGCGAACTCCTTGAGACGCTGATCCAGCGCTGATGGCAGGACATCGCTCAACTGCGCAAATTCCGATATTCGCAGGTCCCGCAGCAGCGCATCAGCTCGGTCCAGCGCGGCCCGACAAGCATCCACGCCCAGACGGCTCACCCCCTGCTCTGCAGCAGCGGCCCAATCGCGGCCCTCCTTCACACCGACATGCTTGTCGTTGACAAATCGTTCCAAGCGGATTGCCGCTTGACCCAGTGCAGACTGCCCTTCTCCGTCTGCCGAGAAAATCACACCACTGACCAGCCCAAGCGGCAAGGCATCGCCCGTGCGTCCCGCTTCAACGCAGCCAAGCACCATGGCACCGACCGCACCTGCGCTCTCAGCCAGCCATTCCAGGATGGCTGAGCGCATAGCAGCCGACAGAGGTCCCAATCGAGGATCTGAATCTGGCTTCATCGACCAGGTCAGCAGCGTCACCGCGTCTGGCCGTGCAACGTCGATCCCGACAAACCGCGCCAACACCTCGCGCCAAGCGGTTTCAAGGTCCAAAAAACCGTTGGTCACAGGTGGGTATTCGCCCTGGGCTGCCCCATCGATCAATGCCTGAGGCATCCACGCAAAGCGGCCGAGACGTGCATCAGTCTCTCGGGCCTGGAACATCAGGCGAACGATGTCCCACCCCTCAGGCTGAAACACCCGCGCGCGGGCCAGCCTGGCAACCACGTCTTCCGCCACCTCATGCGTTGACAAAGGTGTGAGCAGTGCCATGCCCGAGGATGAAGGCGTGAGCTGTTCAAGTTCACACAGAGCCTCGCGGATGGCCAATGACGATTCGCACCACCTCAGCAAGAACGACCGCCCATGCGCGCTAACCAACTCTGGCCATACCTGTTCGGTGGTAGCGCGAATTGCAACGGCCTGCGCTGTGGGGTCGCTATCAAGCACCCGCTCCAACTGCGCCTTGATCTGTGGCGTCGAAAGGCTCATAGCTGAGTGCCCTTGCGTTGCAGACGCCAGCTCAGCGTCAGCTCCAGATCACGCTCACTGGTCATGCGGGCCTTCAATTCCTCCAGCGCTGCCACGGCTTCAGCGCCTGTCAGATGCAACTGCTGCTTCTCGGCCACCACCTCATGCGCCAGATTGGCCGACACAGGCGGAATGGCCACTGGTGCAGGTGCAGGCACACCCGGCGGGGGCACAGCAGCCGCCACGGGGGCAGACACTGGAGCCGCGACGGCGAGTAGAGCCATCGCGTCACGATGCAACTCATCAAGCCTGCCCTTCAATCCCAACACATGTTCGTCGCTGATCAGCACTTCGGCCAAACGATGCCCAATAACGTGGGCCGCCTCCGCACGGTGATCGCTCAGCTTCAGCACCACGTCGAACAGCTGCCAATAGCTGCCCGATTCCAGCGCATCGGCGCAGGCCTGCGCTTGACCCAAGGCACGTCCGACAGCAGCCTCCGAGGTCTGAAGATCGGCCCCGGCCAGCGCCGCAACAAGCTCTGAATCGGCAGCCGAGGCCACAGCAGCCAACAGGGACTGAGCGGACTCTGCGGTTTGCTGGCGCGCGCCGGTTGTCCCGGCTGCATATCGTCCCGCACGATCCCGCACTTGAACCACCAGACGGGTTACTGCGTCGCGCTTATCCCCGACCTTCTGCTTGACCTCATCAACCAGCTTGCCGACGTTGGCAGCATTGAGCGTCTGGCCCAAAGTCAAACCAAACAAGCTGGACGCGCGCCGCAACGCAAGCTGCCAGTCGGCCGTATTCGGTAGCGATTGCTCACGCAGCTCCAGCTCGTCGGGCATGCTGTCCACCGACGGCTCGAATGGCCCACCACGCATGGTGAAGCGGCGGCTGGTGGATGCAGCGAACGCCAAAATGATGAGGTTCTGCAGCTCCAGCGGCAGCCCCATGGGTTTAGGTAGGTCGATCCACTGCCTCAGCTTGGCGACCGTGATGGCACCGCCACCGTCTCGCGCGTGATTTTGTGAAAAGTGAGATTGCCAATGTGGCTCGATCAGCAGATGCGTTTCAGCCATCTGCCCCAACTGGCAAGGGTTGACCACGGAGCGCACCAGCTTGCGTACACCGGTGTCCTGCACCAGCCCGCGCTGCCCTGGCGCCTCTATCGCCTTCTGCACCTCAGGCCAGATTTTGCGAATGACGGCCGGCTTGATTTCGGTGTCGAACTCAGGGTGGGCCGGATACTGATGGGCAAACAACTGGCCGAGCAGGCTCTCGAAAGCCGATCTAAAGTCGGCACCCACAGGGGGCCTTGGCGACAGGGTCGGGTCCAGCGAACGGAACTGCTGGTCGGCCGTCAACGGGATGTTGATCGCGTCCTGCGGTTCTGTGCTGACGCCGTAGGCCACTTCCAGCTGTGAGCGCAGTTTGATGCGCAGCTGTTCGAGTTGGTTGCGGGCCAGTGCCTTCGCCTGCACGCGGTCCACAAACGACAAGTGGCCCGCATAGGTATCAAAGCGATCACCCTGCAGGATGTAGTCCAGCACAACCAGACGCCCCAAGTCGGCCAGGGCCTTGTTGCTCAGGAACGAGGGAATCCACACCAGCGTCTTGGTATCGCCCCCTCGATAGGTCCCCAGTCGCGCCAGGTCATCGGCCGGGCCGAAGTTGGCATCGTCAAACGGGAAGTCCAGCACCACCGTCCACGTGCCGGAGCGGCCACGCAGACGGTCATCGGTCATCTCGCGCACGTTCTCATACAGCAGCTCGACTTCACGCCTCGTACCGCGCCAGTTGAACTCGTAGGTGTTGAACAAGTCTCCCGTGTCTGCAATTTCCAATTCCTTGAACAACGCCTCGCGAATACGCTTGCGGCGGTTGCCTGGGTTGTCGTTGGCCTCTGCAGCACGCAGAATCGGCTCGATATCGACACCCGTCACCTGGATGGAAATGATCGGGTTCTGGTCTTCAGTGATCTTGATCTCACCGATTTCGCTGGCCCAGTCACGGCACTTGCGCAACACGTCTTGCGCCTCGCGCCCCGGGATGGGCGAGCGGAAGGTTCCGTGGTTCAAGGCCGCCAGGCGCTGCGCGCTCAAAGCCTTGAGCGATTCCACTTCGGGCACCAGGGCCCCCAGCAGCAACGTCTTCAGCAACCGGGCATCATTGCGCAAGTTCTTGGCCGCTGCCGCGTCGGCCTGCCCCAGCTTGATCGCATCCCAGGTCACGTTGTGCTGCCGCTCCAGCATCGGCAGCAAGCGCTGGTTGTAGAGGCGCTTAGCATTCTCAAAGTGCAGGCGCATGCCTTCGCTGAAGGGTTCATCGCCCTCAGCAATGGCGTCGTACAGGTCGCCCACCGGAATCAACTGGCCCAGCTCCAGATCTTCGCGGCGGTCCACCAGCAGCTGCAGCATCAACTTGAGTGCCGTGCGCTCGCGCTGCAGGGCGGCCGACACGGCAATCAAGGTTTGCACCAATGCCGGCGAGAACGGGTACACCTTGCGGAACATGTCGCGGTCGGCCGTGGTGGTCAGCAGCGTGTCCAGCACGTCCTTGCGCATTTTCAGCAAATCGTCGAAGGTGCCCTGCAAGGTCTGGCGCGCGGCTTCGTCCACCGGGCGCAATACGCGCCTTTCTGCAATGGCGGGCAGATTGCGGTCTTCCAGCGTGATACGGTGAAAACGAGCCTCCCAGTGCTTGAGCACATCGCTGAACTGCACTTGCACCGAGCCCGCCAGGTTTTCACCCACCAGGTCACGCAGATCGCGCTGCCGCGCCACGAAACTGATCAACGGAACGGGCCTGTCGGCATTGGTCGCCTCCACCAGCTTGACGAGCTTTGTGCCCTCACGGCTGACAAAGTTGACATCTGCCGCATGGCTGGCCAGCCAGAGCACCAACTCGTCCAGGAACAAGATGACGGCGTCATAGCCCAGCGCCTTGGCGTGCCGGCTCATGATGCTCAGGCCGTCGTCGAGCGACACGAACGATTCGCCGCTGCCCGCCAGCGTCCGGTATGCCGTGAAGAACCTGCCGATCAGATCCCCCACCAGGCGCGAACGCTCCTCGCCGTTGGGCGCTTCCAGCATTGCGGCCTCGAAGGCCACCGCATCCCAGCCACTGTCGAGCGCTCCCCAACCACTGTCGCCACCGCTGCTGCCGCCTTCGTTGAGCTTCGCGAAAAACGCTTCGTCGCCCATGCGCTCACGCATTTCGCGCGCATCCTTGAACATACCTTCGGCCAGATAGAAACCTGGCACCGGTGCATCGGGATGCAGCTTGCGCACGAACTCAGCGTACTGCCCCAGGATGGCCGACTCCATATCGCGCGCACCAATCATGTGGTACGGCACGAGCAAGAACTTGCGCCCATCCGTCCAGCTGTGGCGGGCCACCACATCGGCCAACTCAGGTGTGGCCCGCGCCTGGGTGTTGCCCGCCAGCAGTAGGTTCAGCACGGCCATGAAGTGGCTCTTACCGGAGCCAAAACTGCCATGCAGGTAGGCCGCTTTGCTGCCACCGGTCTGCACTGCTTGCTGGATGAAACCCAGTGCATTGGCAAAGGCATCCACCAGCTGCGGCGTAACCACGTAATCGTGAAGAGTCTGCTCCGGCTCGGTCACGCCCTTGGACAGTTGCAGAACGAAGTCGCCCTGATGCACCCGTTCGGGGATATGGATGAGGTCTTTGATCAATGTCATGTGGGAGGTACCGCGTTCATTGCCCCTGGATGCCATCCGGCAATGCTGGTGCCAGGCGAGAAACATAGGGACTAAAGGTGGGGCGTGAAATTAAAGTGTCGTAATCCATCAAGGCCACAGCCTCGACGCCAACCAGCTTGAGCCGTCCCTTGAGTCGGTCATTCAAGGCTGTCTTGAGCGCCCCCAAATAGACCTTCAGATGCGCAGGCAGATCCAGCCCAACTGCCAATACCAGCTTGACGGGCTTGCGCACCGCTGCTGGCAATTCGGCAAGCAGTCCCTTGCCCCAGGGGTTACCGCTCCAGCCCGCAAGCATCATCAATAGCGTGTCGGTAATCTTGCACACCAGTTCATCAAAACGCCAAGGGCTGGGCTGGTTTTTGGCCGGAACGAAATCAGCTCCTTTCAACATGGCGGTGGTCTCGGTGAAGTCCTTGACTTCCAGCAACACCAGTCTGCTTTCGTGCACCCAGCAAAAATCCATCTCCTTGAGATGTTGCCCGCTCAAAGGACGATAGCTGGCTGCAGCAGCCAAACGGAAATGCGCTCCTTCTGGCAGGTCGAATCGCAGTCCGGACTCTTCATAGACAGCCACGGATCACTCTCCCAAGTCCAGCGCCACATCAGCTTCATACAACCGGAGCGACTCCTCGACGATGGGGTTCATAGGCAAACCGTCTTTCAGACGAGTCACCTCGCCCCCAACCCCCCCTGAATCCAGCTTGCGCAAATCCAGCAGCGAATAGTCGGCCCTGTGTTTACGCGCCAGCTGCTCCAGGCGCTTGAGCATGTAGAAGCTATGCGTCGTCAGATACACCTGCACACCCGACTGTGCGAACTCATGCAGCATGTCCGCAAACAACACAATCGCCTGGGGGTGCAAATTCACCTCTGGCTCATCTACAAACAGCATGCATCCCCCGGCAGGCGTTAAGCGCCGGTTACGCATCAGTCGCGACAGAATGCCAATTTTCTTGATGCCTTCTGCCGTCTGGTGCATGTTGAAGGTCTCTTTGCCGCGCCGGAACATGATCGATCCATCCGCCTGCATCTCAACCTCGCCACCGCCCGTCACATCTTCCAGGTGTTGAAACACCCGTTTGATGTGCTCCTTCCATCCGCCTTTGGTGGGCGGCTGCCGGTAGTCCTGCACTAGGTCGTAATAGGTGTCGTCGAAAGAGGCAATTTCCTGTGATTCGCGCGTTGCCACGATGGCGTCGAAGATCGACAAGATCTCTTTGGGGGGTAAAAAAGTAGCTTTATGACCTGAGAGCTGGCCCAACTCATTGGTCTCGATCTCGGTGATGCGCACGGTGGTGTCACGGCCAAATCCAAACTTCAGCCGACCATTTCCGTTCCACCGCAGTTCAGCGACAAACCTATTGCCTGCCCCCCGCGACACCAAACGACCCAGTTCCATCTTTTGCGGCAAGAACGTCCAGCGCAACTTGCTTGCAAGAAGCTCTGCCAACTCTTTGGGTTCTGGACCCGACTGCTTTTTCGAGTAGTCCTCAATGGAGCGAGCCATCGCATAGAGCAGCTTGAGCAGGTGCGTCTTGCCGGTGTCGTTGACGCCAATGATCACATTGAGCGACGCATGGTCGCGCCACTCCAGTCGCTGCTGGAAGCCGACGAAATTCTCGACCGATAGAGAAGCCAAGGTAGTCATTTTTGATCCTTCAGCACGACTGCACTCTTTGTGCTCCTGCGCCCTTTCTTGGCCGCCGCAGTAGCCACGCCTTGCTGATCTGTTTTTCCATGCTTCTTCAAATCATGAAATTGCACTGTTGGAAGAACAACTGGCCCGGCACGCATACGCGAGGTCAGCATCAACACCTGCTCCCTCACCGCTGACCACAACATGGAGGC
>JAPKHH010000111.1:0-10889 GCA_026647025.1 Giesbergeria sp. | reverse complement strand
GGACGGTAAGGGGATAGCTATGCCGTGCAGTTTCGCGCCAGACTCCAAGCGACCGAATACGGGGGCCTCCACGTGGACGATGGATCGGTGTGCCCAAGCTTCCCACCGCACCCATGCCCACCCTCGACTGGCTCAACCGCGCCGCAGCCTTCACCACCGCCGCGCAGGTGCCCTACCGCCTGTTGGAGCCCGTCAGCACCCATGGCGATGCGCAGCGCGCCGCCGACAACCTGCTCATCCAGGGCGACAACCTCGAAGCGCTCAAGGCGCTGCTGCCGTTTTATAGGGGGCAGGTGAAATGCATCTTTATCGACCCGCCCTACAACACCAAAAGCGCCTTCGAGCACTACGACGACAACCTGGAGCACAGCCAGTGGCTGTCGATGATGCTGCCGCGCCTGCAGCTGCTGCGCGAGCTGCTGAGCGAAGACGGCTCGATCTGGGTGACGATTGACGACAACGAAGGGCATTACCTCAAGGTGCTGATGGATGAGGTGTTTGGGCGGGGGAATTTTGTGGCGAGTTGCGTTTGGCAAAAGCGCTACTCGCGAGAAAACCGTGAATCGATTGGCGATGTGCATGACTACCTTCATGTGTATGCACGAAATCCAGAACGTTTCAAGCGTGAGCGCAATCTGGTACCCATGAACGAGGAACAGGCCAAGGTTTACCGCAACCCCAACAACGACCCACAAGGGCGTTGGCGGCCTGTGCCGATGACGGCACAGGCAGGCCACGCTACGCCAGAACAGTTCTACGAAGTTGTCACACCTAGCGGCAAATCACATTTCCCCCCAGACGGGCGGTGTTGGGGCATCGCCAGGGCTACCTATGAGCGCTTACTTGCAGAAGGCAGGATTTACTTTGGCAAGAATGGGGATGCACAGCCAAATATCATTCGCTACCTGTCAGAAGTGCCGGGACTGGCTCCCTGGACATGGTGGCCATCGGAAGAAGTAGGTCACACCGACGAAGCAAAAAAAGAGGCGAACACTCTTTTCGGTGGTGAAACCAGCTTCGGGACCCCGAAGCCAGAACGCCTGATCCAGCGCATCCTCCACATCGCCACCAACCCCAACGACCTCATCCTCGACAGCTTCCTCGGCTCCGGCACCACCGCCGCCGTCGCCCACAAGATGGGCCGCCGCTGGATTGGCATTGAAATGGGCGAGCACGCCGCCACGCACTGCCTGCCGCGCCTGCAAAAGGTGGTTGATGGCGAGCAGGGCGGCATCAGCCAGGCGGTGAACTGGCAGGGCGGCGGGGGCTTTCGCTTCATGCGCCTGGGCGCACCGATTTTTGATGCCGACGGCTGCATCCACCCCGACGTGCGCTTTGCCACGCTGGCCGCCTTCATCTGGCAGCAGGAAACGGGCACCGCCTTCGACGCCGCCCAAGGCCAGAGCGGCACGCCCTATCTGGGCACACACTCTGTTTTTGATAGCTGCTTGCGCTTGCCAGACGGGCGCGAGAGGCCCATTTCATCTGAAATTTCAGACACACCGCAAGCACCTCCCGCCCCCGTGCTGCAAAGCCGCACGGCGTACTACCTGCTGTTCAACGGCATCCTGGGCGACAAGCGCCCAGCCAGCGGCAATGTGCTGACCTCGGCCGTGCTCGACGCCTTGCTGGCCCTGCACGCCCGCACCGCGCACCCCGAAGCGCCGCTGGTGGTCTACGGCGAAGCCTGCCGCCTGGGCCCCGCGCGGCTGGCGCAGGCGCGGGTGGTGTTCAAGCACATACCGTATGACGTGAAGGCGAGGTGAGCCATGGAAACATTTGCCACCGCCCAAGAACTCCAGGTCTGGCTGCGTATGCAGTTTCCCAAGGAGGATGAGCGCTGCGAGTGGAAAGAGTGGCGCAGTCTCAAATCCAACATTTCCGGGCGCAAGGGCGAGGATTTGGTGTCGTATATCTCTGCGCTCGCCAACATGGACGGCGGATGCGTGGTCGTTGGCGCGCAAGACACAACGCTGGCCGTCACCGGCATTCAGGACTTTGCGGATTACACGGCTGAAAATGTGTTGCATCGTGTGTTGGCAAAGACGCCCGGCCTGCCTTCCATGGGCCTGCGTGTGCAGGAGCTGTGCGCCAGCGACACCGGCGCCGTGGTGTGGCTGGTGCATGTGCCGCACCACGCACCGCGAGAGCTGGTGCTGGCGCATGACAAGGCCTGGCAGCGCGACGGCGACAGCCTAGTGGAACTACGCGAGGACAGGCGCCGCGCCATCCTGGCCGAGCCGCTGGTGGGCGAAGACTGGAGCGCAGCCGTGGTGCCCGGCGCCACCCTGAATGATTTGGACGAGGCGGCCATCGCCAAAGCGCGCGAGAAATACTTTGAGAAGCACCAGCGCCAGTCCTGGGCGGCCCAAATTTCACAATGGAGCGCAGAAAAGCTGCTGGACAAGATTGGTCTGACCACGCACGGTCACATCTCCCGTGCCTGTTTGCTGCTATTGGGCCTGCCCGAGCGTGCCTCGGCATTGTTGTCTCCGCACCCAGCCGAAATTACCTGGAAGGTGGCAGCCGAGCGTGTGGCAGAACATTTCCATCCCCCTTTCCTGCTGACGACCACTGAGGTAGCGCAGCGCATTCGCAATCCCAACATCAAGCTGTTCCCGGCGAATGAGTTGCTTGCCGTGACCCTGCCGCGCTACGACACGAACACGGTATTGCTGGAGGGGCTGCACAACTGTCTGGCACACCAGGACTATGCGCAGTGCGGTCGTGTCGTCGTAGAGGAATCCGTTGGGCTGGTGCGCATGATCAACCTGGGCGGTTTCTTCGACGGCCAGCCCGACGACTACGCCAGCGGCACGCGCACCCCCGCCCGCTACCGCAATGAGCGCCTGGCCAAGGCCATGGCCGAGGTGGGGATGATCGACAAGGTGGGCTTTGGCATCCATGACATGGTGCTGGCGCAGCGGCGGCGCTTTCTGCCGCTGCCGGACTATGAGGGCTCTTCACCCTTGCGCACGGTCTTCAATGTGTACGGACAAGAGATTGACGAAAACTACAGCCACTGGCTGATGGAGCGCACGGATTTGCCCATTGAGCATGTGCTGTGGCTCGACCGGGTGCAAAAGAAACGCAAGCTGGATACGGCGCAAGTGGCTGAGCTGCGCCGGGTCGGCTTGATCGAGGGCCGTAGCCCCAATCTGCATATCTCGGCCCAGTTGGCAGTAGCGACCGGGCAGGAGGTGGCGTACCTGAATCGGCGCCGCCCTGATGCCGATGATTACAAAATGGCCTTGTGCAGGCTGCTGGCGCTGGGGCCGCAGCCACGCGCCAAGGTGGATGAACTGCTGCTGCCCAAACTGCAACTGTGGATTCCTGATCTGGCCCAGCGCAAGGAATACGTCCGGACCCTCCTCAAGGAAATGACCAAGGAAGGACGAATTCAGAATATTGGTGGAAAAACCAAGGCGGCCCGGTGGGCGTTGGCGCCGGGCGACGTGTCACCCAAACACCCCCAATGACCACCAATCACCACCCAATCAAAGGTGGTCTCTTTCCAATGAGATTTGGAAAATCTCTTTAATATCAACGAGTTGCATTTGGAAAAAGGCTGTTTTCTGCCCAATCATTCCCCAATCATTCCCCAATCCATGACCCCCCTCACCCTCAAGTCCTACCAGCAAACAGCCCTGGACGCGCTGACCGCCTTTGCCCGCGCCGCCGAGCGCAAAGGCCCGGCGCTGGCGTTTGCCGAGCAGGCGGGCCGCCCCTACAACCCTGACGCCTTTGGTGCAGAGCTGCCCTGCGTGTGCCTGCGCATTCCCACGGGTGGCGGCAAGACGGTACTGGCGGCGCACGCCGTGCCCCTGCTGGCGCGCGAGTGGTGCCATGTGGATGCGCCGGTGGCGGTGTGGCTGGTGCCCAGCGACGCGATTCGCCAGCAAACCCTCAAAGCCCTGCAAACGCCCGGCCACCCGTACCGCGTGGCGCTGACCGAGGCCTATGGCGAGCAGCTCCAGGTGTGCACGCTCGACGACGTGGCGCAAATCGCCCCGCCGGATTGGGGGCGCACCGCCGTGGTGGTGGTAGCGACCATGCAAAGCTTTCGCATCGAGGACGCGGGCCAGCGCACGGTGTACAGCTTTTCGGAACGCTTCGAGCCGCATTTCAAAGGCGCGCTGGCGCAGGACGGTGGGCGCGCCCTGGACTGCCTGCGCACCCTGCCCGATGCGCTGGTGACAGAGGCCGACGCGGCGCAGGACAGCACCGGCGTGCTGCAAGGCTTTGTCGGCCAGCCGCGCTGGAGCCTGGCCAACTGGCTGGCGCTGCAGCGGCCGGTGCTGGTCGTGGACGAGGCGCACAACACCAAGACGGACAAAAGCTTCACCGCGCTGCAGCGGCTGAACCCGGCGTTCATTCTGGAACTGACCGCCACGCCGCTGGCGCACAAGACCAATGTGCTCTACCACGTCAGCGCGCAAGAGCTGGCTGCCGAGGACATGATCAAGCTGCCCATCGTGCTGGCCGAGCACCCCGAAGGCTGGCCGCAGGCGGTGTTTGGCGCGGTGCAGACGCAGCGCAAGCTGGAGGCCGAGGCCCTGAAAGACGAGGCCGACGGCCACGGTTATGTGCGCCCCATCGTGCTGCTGCAGGCGCAGAACCAGGGCGACGAGATGCCGCCCGAGGCGCTGCGCAGCTACCTCATTGAGGAACTCAAGCTGCCCGAGGATCAGATCGTCGTCGCCACAGGCACCACGCGCGGGCTCGACGACCTGGATTTGGCCGCGCGCAACTGCCCGGTGCGCTATGTGATTACCGTGCAGGCGCTGCGCGAGGGCTGGGACTGCCCGTTTGCCTACGTGCTGTGCAGCCTGCAAAAGATGACCAGCGCCACGGCGGTGGAGCAGTTGCTGGGCCGCGTGCTGCGCATGCCGCAGGCCCGGCGGCGCGGGCGCGAGGCGCTCAACCGCGCCTATGCCCATGTGTGCGCGGCAGAGTTTTCCAGCGCGGCGCATGCACTGGCCGACCGGCTGATCCACCATATGGGGTTTGAGGCGCTGGATGTGGCGTCGATGATTGCGGCGCCAGCCGCCTATCCTTTGTTTGGTGAAGATTTTGAACAAAATCAGCCTGTAGCGCTTATTCATCAAGCGCTGATAGCTAGCAATTTTGAAGCACTCGAAGCCACGCCCGAGCTGCTGGCGCTGCCCGGCGTGCAGGTGCACACGATTGCCGGTGCGCCGCAACTGGTGGTGGCCGGGCACATTGCCGAGGGCACCGAGGCGCTGATGCTGGCCCAGGTGCGCGGCCCCAAGAAACAGGAGCAACTGCGCGAACAGGTGGCGCAGCACAACGCCCTGGTGGCTGCCAGCGTGGCCCCGGCCGCACGCGGCGTGCCCTTTGCGCCGCTGCCCCCGCTGGCCTACCGCACGCAAAAGCAAGCGCCACTGTGGCCGCTGGAGCGCGAGGCCGTGCTGGAGACTGTGGAGCTCGATTTGCTCAGCCCCCAGGCCGTGCAGTTGCCCGGCTTTCATGTGGCGCAGGAGTCCGATGTGTTCACCATCGACCTGCAGGGCGAGCGCGTCACGCTGCGCCATGCCGACGTGCAGCAAATGCCCATGGACTACGGCCACAGCAGCATCACCGCCGAGACGCTGGTGCACTGGCTGGACCAGTCGCTTTTCAAAGCGCTGCACGAGCTGACACAGCCCCAGCGCCGTGCCTACCTGGCCGCCGTGGTGAACCACCAAATCCATGCCTGCGGCGTATCACTGGTCGCGCTGGCGCAGGCGCGCTTTCAGCTGGCGCGCAGCATTGCCGCGCATGTGGCCGACCTGCGCGACGCGGCAGCCCAGCGGCAGTTTCGCCAGTGCGTGCTGCAGCAGGGCGAGGCCGGGGCCTGGCTGGTGGAGCCCGACTGGACGCACCCGCATGTGTTCACACCCGGCCGCTACCCAGTGCCGGTGGCGACACGCTATCAGGGCCGTTACCAGTTCGCCAAGCACTACTTCCCGGTGCTGGCCGACTTGAAGGACGGCGGGCAGGAGTTCCAGTGCGCACAGCTGATCGACGCCCACCCCAAGGTCAAACAATGGGTGCGCAACCTCGACACCACGCCCTGCGGCTTTGCCCTGCCCACATCGCGCGGGCGCTTTTTTGCCGACTTTGTGGCCGAACTGCAGGACGGCCGCGTGGCGCTGCTGGAGTTCAAGGGCGCCCACCTGCTCAGCGACCCGTACGAGATTGAAAAGAGCCAAGTGGGCGCGCTGTGGGCACGCACGAGCGGTGGCCGTGCGGTATTCGGTTGGCTGACCATGGCGCAGAGCGGCAAAAACCTGACCCAGCAACTCGATGACGTGCTGGCATGAGTAGGCGCGCTCAACTTCATCTCCCCCAACCCAATCCATTGCCATGAGCCAGAAAATCGAAAGCGACAAGCTCTTCATCAAGGATGTGTTCCAAAAGTGGTACCGCATTCCCGAATACCAGCGCCCCTATGTGTGGGGTGATGACCAGGTAGGGGAATTGCTGGAGGATGTACGCCGCGCCCGCGAATCCAACCCCCAGGCCCAGTATTTTTTGGGCTCGATGGTGCTGCAGAAAAACCAGCGCCAGACCGATGCCACCAGCTACGAGGAATACGACCTGCTCGACGGCCAGCAGCGCCTGACCACGCTGTTCCTGATTACCGCAGTCATCCGAGACCTGACCCCGGCGAGCAACGGGGCACGCAAGAAGACCTGCCAGGACAGCCTCTACCAGATGGCCAACCCAGATGACAACGTGCCCGAACGCAGCCGCATCGTGTTCGACATCCGCGACGAAGTACGCGACTTCGTGCAGCAATTCGTGCAAAAGGACGGCGGCACGTTAATGCAAGACCAGCTCAAGCTCCTGGCCGGGCAAAAAGACGGCGATACCTCGGTGCGGCACATGGCGGGAGCCTTGCTGCGCATCCATGCGTTCTTTGCTGCTGGCACGCCGGTGGATGCGTTTTTTCCGTTCCTGCGCTCCAACGTGCTGATGATTTATGTGGCCGCCGAAGGCCTGGAAGACGCCTTTCACCTGTTCACGGTGATGAACAACCGGGGCATCAAGTTGCGCAACAGCGACATACTGAAAGCGCAGAACCTCAAAGCACTGCCAGAGGCCGACCGGGCGGCGCAGGCCAAAAGGTGGGAGGCAACAGAAAACCATTTCGGCGAGGAATTCGATGTTTTTCTGTCGCACATACGCACCATCCTGGTCAAGCAAAAGGCGAGCGTGAACCTGCTCCAGGAGTACGAGGAATACATCTACCACCCACGTGAATTTGACCGCAGCACGCAGACTTACCACCCCAAACCACCGCTGCTGACCAAGGGCAAAGCAACGTTCGATTTCATCGACCGCCATTACCGGCATTACCTGGCCCTGTTCGACCAAGACCATTTCAGCGTGGCGCAAAGCTATGAAATCGACAACCAGCTCACCCTGATGCGCTTGGGCCTGGAGGCGGAGCACTGGATTGCGCCGCTGCTCGCCTTCTACGATCGCCACGGAAATCAACGGCTGATGGAGTTTTTGCGTTTGCTGGACAACAAGATCTCAGCCGACTGGATGGTGGCACTGACACCCACTGACCGGGTGCAAAACGCCAACGCCATCATCCAGACCATTGAATCCATATCTGATCTGAACACGCTGTTTGCTGATCCCGTGTTTCAGTTCCATGCCACTGGCCTGCGAAGCGTCTTTGATGGTGAAGTTTATGGTCGGCGCTTTGCGCGCTACCTGCTGCTCAAGCTGGACTTGCTCAGCCACGGCCACACCACGCGGTTTCAGCCGCCGCCCACACTGAGCATTGAACATATCCTGCCGCAAACGCCTGATGTACAAAGCCAGTGGCGCAAGGATTTCACCGACCCCCAGCGCGAGGAATGGACAGATAAGTTGGGGAACCTGATTTTTTTGTCACGGCGCAAGAATTCATCCCAGGGCAACCTGGATTTCACGCTGAAAAAAGAGAAGTATTTCAAATCCAACATTGAGCTATTCAGCCATTCGGTGCGGGTGTTTCAGAGTTTCAGCACCTGGACGTTGAACGACCTCTCAAGCAACCACGCCACGGTCGTACAACAACTTCGTAACTGCTACGGCCTGCCCTGAGAATTCAGCTCACCACATGTCCCAAGCTAACAGCCAGGCATTCACACCCCACGGCCCCCGTCCCATCGACATCGCCCTGCTCTCCAGCGTCTTTGTGGTGGCCGCCTGCGGCCTGCTGTACGAGCTGGCGGCAGGGGCGCTGGCGTCGTATCTGCTGGGCGACTCGGTGCTGCAGTTTTCCACCATCATCGGCACCTATCTGTTTGCCATGGGCGTGGGTTCGTGGCTCTCGCGCTACTTCGAGCGGCAGTTGCCCGCGCATTTCTTGCGCATCGAACTGCTGGTGGCGCTGATTGGCGGCACGCTGCCTGCGGTGCTGTTCCTGGCCAACGCCTATGCGCCGGGGGCGTTCCGTTTCCTGCTCTATGGCATGGTGCTGGTGGTGGGCACGCTCGTCGGCCTGGAGATTCCGCTGGTGATGCGCATCCTCAAGCGCAATGTGGCGCTCAAGGACCTGGTCTCGCAGGTGCTCACGTTTGACTACCTGGGCGCGCTGGCGGTGTCGCTGGCGTTCCCGCTGCTGCTGGTGCCGCAGCTGGGGCTGATCCGCACAGGGCTGCTGTTCGGGCTGCTCAACGCGCTGGTGGCTGTGTGGGCCTTATGGCTGTTTCGCTGGGAGCTGCGGCGGTTCGCCGCGCATGCTGCGGCCTGTGCCATGGTGGTCGGCCTGCTGCTGGCGGCGCTGGTGGGGGCCGAGCAGATCACGACCTTTGCCGAAGACAAGTTCTACCAGGACCGCATTGTGTTTACGGCCGCGTCGCCCTACCAGCGCATTGTGGTGACGGATGGCAAGCTGGGCCACCGCCTGTTTCTCAACGGCAACCTGCAGTTTGCCGAGCGCGACGAGTACCGCTACCACGAGGCACTGGTGCACCCGGCCATGGCTGCGCACGGTGCACCCAAAAAGGTGGCCGTGCTGGGCGGCGGCGACGGCATGGCGGTGCGCGAAATCCTCAAATATCCCTCGGTGGAATCGGTCACGCTGGTGGAGCTGGACCCGGCCATGACGCGACTGTTCACCGACAACGCCACGCTGGCGCGGCTGAACGGCCACGCGCTGGCCGACCCGCGGGTGCACGTCGTCAACACCGACGCGTTTCAGTGGCTGCAGCAGGGCGAGGATTCGCCGCCGGGCCGCCCCAAGGCGAATCGCGCCCCCTCGGGGGGCAGCGAACCACGCGCAGCGGGAAACGTGGGGGCTCAAGATACCTTTGATGTGATCGTGGTGGACTTCCCCGACCCCACCAACTTTGCCATTGGCAAGCTCTACACCAACAGCTTCTACGCCCTGCTCGACCGGCGCCTGGCCGCCAGCGGCTATGCCGTGGTGCAGACCACGTCGCCCCTGGTGGCACGCCAGAGTTTCTGGACCGTGGTGCAGACCATCGAGTCGGTCGGCCTGCAGGCGGCGCCCTACCATGCCCATGTGCCCAGCTTTGGCGAATGGGGCTTTGTGCTGGCCAGCCACCGGCCCTGGCGCCTGCCCGAGGCGCTGCCCGGCGGGCTGCAGTTTTTGAGCGCCAGCACGCTGCCGCTGCTGTTTGACTTTCCGCTGGACATGGCGCGGGTGCCCGCCGAGGTAAACCGCCTGTCCAACCAGGTGCTGGTGCACACTTATGAGCGCGAGTGGGGCAAGGTCATGGCCCACTGAACATTGCTTCCAAGGCACACACCATGCAACGCCGCCAGTTTCTTGCCACCGCTGCCGCTGCCACGGCTCTGGCCGGTTGCCATGAGGCGCCGCGCACGCTGCAGGGCGGCTTTGCGGGTATCGACCTGGCGCGCGGCCATGCGCTGCGCGACCGGCTGCAGTCGGGCAAGCTGCCCGCGCCCGGCGTGGTGCGGCGCGCGCAGGTCATCATCGCCGGGGGTGGCGTGGCCGGGCTGGCAGCGGCGCGGTCGCTGCGGCTGGCGGGCATCGACGATTTTGTGCTGCTTGAGCTCGAAGACCAGCCCGGCGGCAACAGCCGTGGGGGCAGCGTAAACGGCATTGCCTGCCCGCTGGGCGCGCACTACCTGCCGGTGCCGGGGAACGACGCCCGCGAAGTCCAGGACCTGCTCGAAGAACTGGGCCTGCGCCAGCGCGTGGCCGGGCGTTGGCAGTACGACGAGCGCCAACAGATAGGTCAGGTTAAACTCTTCTTGCAGTTTTTCCAGCAGGTTAATGACCTGGGCCTGAATGGACACATCCAGGGCGGAGATAGGTTCGTCACACACAATAAAATCGGGCTGCACGGCCAGGGCGCGGGCAATGCCGATGCGCTGGCGCTGTCCGCCGGAAAATTCGTGCGGGTAACGATTGATAAAATAAGGGTTCAAGCCGACCACTTCCAGCAGTTCTTTCACCCGCTCGCGGCGTTCTTTGCCGCCGGCAATGTTATGCACTTCCAGCGGTTCGCCAATGATATTGCCTACGGTCATACGGGGGTTAAGCGAAGCATAGGGGTCTTGAAAAATCATTTGCATATTACGGCGCATTTTGCGCATGGCTTCGCCTTTAAGAGCAGTTAACTCCGTATTCTCAAACTGGACAGACCCTGCCGTGGGCCGGTAAAGCTGGAGAATCGCCCGGCCGGTGGTGCTTTTGCCGCAGCCGCTTTCGCCCACCAGGCCCAACGTTTCGCCTCGCTTTACCTCAAAAGATAAGCCATCTACGGCCTTAATATGGCTGGCGCTCGGTTACAGCCGCTATCAAAAACGGGGAATCATCCTGCTATCGCTCGCCTACACGGCGACGGTGATTCCCTGGCAGTTGCTGGGGACGATTGAGTTCGATGAAAGCC
>JAPKHH010000110.1:0-10994 GCA_026647025.1 Giesbergeria sp. | reverse complement strand
AGCGCCGTGAGCGCATCAAAGGTCTTGAACTCCAGCGCGTGCCAGGGGCGGCTGAACGTGGCAGCCCCCACCAGCAGCAGCGCCAGCACGCCCGCCACCAGCGAGAGCCACCGCTGGCGCTGCCGGGCGTGGGGCACCGCTGCAGGATCAGAAGCGGTAGCGCGCATCCAGGACATAGCGGGTCTTTTGCCGGTCGGAATGGGGCGCCCACAGGTTCATTGCCGCAAAGCCCAGCACCCAGCGCTTGTCCTGCGTTTCCCAGAAACCCATCAGGTCCACGCCCCAGCCCGGCGCGCGGCGCGTGAGGTTCTCCTTGTCCTCAAACCGCTCGGACCGGTACACCGCACGCGCGCTCAGGTACAGGCGCTGCGCGCTGGCCCAGGTGGCGCCCAGCGCCACAGTGTGGCGGGGGATGTAGGGAATGCGCCCCACCACCTCGGCACCACCGTCGAGCGTGCGGCTTTCGCTGTGCTGGTACAGGTACTTGGCATAGGCTGACCAGCGGCGGCCGAACATGTGGTTGACCGTGCCGCCCAGGGTCTGCAGCGTGCCGCGCTCAAAGCTCGGCGTGTCTTCGAGCAGGTCGCTGGTGGACAGGTTGACCAGCTGCGCATTGCGCATTTCTTCGAGGAACGGCAGGCTCGGCGTGCGCAGGTCCACCCCCACGGTGCCGGGGTTGTTCACCCGCAGGTGGTCGGCCCGCAGGCCCACGAAGGTGTTGGCGCCCACCTCCATGCCCAGTTGCGCCACTGCGCGCTTGTGGCGGCCACCGGCTTCCACCAGCCGGTCTTCCACCGGGATGCCCGCCGTCTCCACGCTGGCGAGGGTGGAGACGCTCAGGGGCCGCAACCAATCCTGGTACGCCATGCGCACCGTGGTGCCTGCGGCCGGTTGCCACACCGCCCCCAGGCGCGGCGTGACCATGCGCTCGGTGTCCGCGCGGCGGGCCTGTTCTTCGCTGAACTGGTCAAGCCCCACCAGATAGCTCCGCGTGAGGCCGTCCACGCGATGGCGGATCTGTTGCAGGCCCAGGGCGGCGTCCAGACTGAGCGCTGGGTTCAGACGCTGCGTGGTGGCCAGGGTGAGGCCGGTGTAGCGGCGGTTAATGCGGTTGTAGCCCGCCAGGACAAGGTAATCGCGGTACAGGCCAAGGCCAGGAATGTCCGCCACCACGGCGGCCTCGCCGGCCAGCAGGTTGTTCTGGCGCTCGCGCACATGCTCCAGCGTCACGCTCCAGCGGCTGCCGGGCGCGGTGTCCATGGTGTGGCGCAATTGCAGGTCGCTGAACTCCTTGCGCGGGGCGCTGCTCACGCCCATGACGCTCAGGAATGGTGGCTCGATGTAGGCCGTGGGGTAGCGCAGCAATTGCAGGTTGTCCACGCTGCGGCCCAGCTTGATCCAGGTCTGCTCGGTGGCCCCCCACCGGTAGGCCATGCCCAGGGCGCCCTGGGTCACGGTATCGTCCAGCGCGGTCTCCAGCGTGTTCTGGCCCCGCAGGCGCAGGCTGAACTGGTTGGCGTAGGCAAACAGGTTGATGCGCTCGGTGGGCTGCATGCCCACCCCGGCGGTGATGGCGTGGGCCCGCAGGTCTCCCTCGCCCGCCCGCATGGCAGGAAGGCGGTTGACCTGCAGGTCAAAGGGGTAGGCACTCACATCGGCCGTCTGCGCCTTGAAGAACCACGACACGGGCACATGGCTGTTGTCCAGGCCGTTGAGCGTGACGGCTGGCGCACGCATGCGGTAGAACGCATGGTCCAGGGTCACGCCCACCGAGCCATGGGTTCCGGGCTGCTGCAGCAGCGGCGAGTAACGCTGGCTGCCGCCAAACGCCATGGGGTCGGTGAGAAAGCCTTGGAACAGCGCCGAGTTCTTGTTGAACTCGCCTGCGTAGCGGTCGGCCAGAAACAGGTGGCTGCCGCCCCAGTAGGGATAAAAGCTCTGCTGCGCCATCTCCAGCGCCCAGTCCTCCATGCCAAAAAACGCCAGCGATGCGCCCAGGTTGGCACTGCCTTTCTGGTCGTTGGCCACCTGGTTGAGCGACTTCAGGTACGGCATGCGCTCCACGGCGGCGCGCGCCGCCTGCACGGCCTCGCCGGGCTGGAACAGGTCGGTGTAAATCTGCGCCAGCAGCATGTGCGGCACCGGGTCCCTGTCGTCCAGCGCGGCCGCCTGCTGCAGCGTGGTGATGGCGTCCTGGTGGCGGCCCAGCTGGTAGTAAGCCACGGCGGTCCAGGTCTTGGCACGGGCATAGCGCGGCTCCATCACACCGGCACGCAAAAACGCATCCAGTGCAGCCTGGGGTTCGCCTTGCTTGAGGCGCAGCAGCCCCTGACCGGTGAGCGCCACATAGTCGGCGGGGTGGTCGTCCAGCGCGCTGGCAAAGGCGGCCTCGGCCTCGCTGAAGCGGTTGGCAAAGGTCTCCAGCGTGCCGCGCTCGCCTTGGGCTCCTGCAATATGGGGGTCCAGCCCCAGCGCTTGATGCAGCTTCTGGCGGGCCGGCACCGTGTCTTCGCGCTCGGTGTGCACGCTGCCCAGGCCCAGCCAGCCGCGGGCGTCGCGCGGCGCCAGTGCCGTTGCGTCGGCGTAGGCGGCCAGTGCCTTGGGCGCGTTGCCCTGGCGGCGCGCCAGTGCGGCGCGGGCGATCGCCAGATCGGGGTCTGCCACACCCTGTGCGGTGGCCAGTGTGGCCTCGGCCTCGGGCACGCGGTCGGTCAGCAGCTGTGCGCGTGCCAGCTGCGCCAGCAGTGCGGGGTGGGCGGGCCATTGCTCCAATGCGCGCTGCAGTCGGTGGATGGCATCAAGGCCTTCGCCCTCCATCAGCAGCAGATCGGACTGCATGAGCCAGACGGGCAGCGGTGCCTGGCCGGGCAAGGGGTGCGCGAGCAGGTCGTGGGCGTTGCGCCAGTCCCCGGATTGCAGGGCGATGGCTGCCTCCATGGCGGCGACCCATGGCGGTGCCGTTCCTGTACGCGCCTGCTCCAGTGCCGAGCGCGCACCATCGAGGTCGTGGGCGACCAGTGCGGCGCGCACGGGTTCAAGCGCGGCGGGCAGGGGGCTTGCGGCCAGGTGGGGCACAGGGTCGGCCTGCAAGGCGTTGACCCATTGCACACGATCCCGTGGCTGGCCCAGCACCAGCTTGACGGGGGCCTGGCCCACCTCGGCGTAGGCTGCCTCGTTGGCACCCACTGCGATGCGCCCCTGCGCGTTGCCAAACTCCACCGTTCCCGACAGCACCGTCAGCAGCGTGCGGCCATCGGGCTCCACGCGAATGTCCCAGTCGGTGCCCCGGATGGCGGCGGTGGCGGCCGGGGTTTCCATCTGCAAGGGGCTGCCCGCTGGGCGGCGCGTCTGCGTCCAGGCGCGGCCGGAATCCAGGCGCAGGGTGGTGAGCGGCTGGCCCGCCGAGGCGATGGCCTTGACCTGCAGCACCGTGTTCTGGTGCAGGCGCAACTGGGTTTCGTCGGCAAACACCAGGGCCATGCGGGCGGCCTCGCGGGTACGTACGAAATCTCCTGCCGACAGTATCTGTGTCGGCCGGGCGGGGTGCCATTCGGGCGTGCTGGCGGTCCGTTGATCGCCCTGGCCCTGCAGGCTGATGATTTCGGCGGCAGCGCCCGCCGGAACAGCGCTCAGGCCCTGCAGGGGCCAGGCCAGTGCCAGCAGCGCGGAAAGAAGGCTACGCTGGTGCAGCGCAAATCGCATGGGTGCTCCTTCACGGATGCGGCTGGGAAAGTGCCGCACATTGCGCCGGAAATTATGTGGTGCGAAGTCTTCTTTTGTCCGGTGGCAATGGAGGGAAAAGCAACACAAAGTCACGAATGCAGGGGTTGATATACAGGTCGTGGCCTGCTCCTACACCGGCAGAGCGGGTGCAGTGCTACAAAGAAGCATGTTTGCACCGCGCCGTCTCAAAATCGGTTTGTCGGCCTGTTTCCAGCACGCCGACCCCGAACGTTCCCTTTTCACCGGCAAGACGCTTCAGTATGTAGAGCAGTCCATTGCCCACTGGATCATGTCTGCCGGGGCCATGGTCGTCATGGTGCCGTGCCCTACGGGCGAGACGGCGCGTGGCGATGTGACCCTGGCGCACTACGCCGACTGGCTCGACGGCGTGGTCATGCACGGCGGCGCCGACGTCTGGCCCGGCAGCTACGGCGAAGTCCCCCTGCGCGACGAGTGGCAGGGCGACCGCGTGCGCGACCTGTACGACCTGGCCGTGGTCGAAGCCTTTGCCCAGGCGGGCAAGCCCATCTTTGGCGTATGCCGGGGGCTGCAGCTCATCAATGTGGCCTTTGGCGGCACGCTGTACCAGGACCTGCAGGAGCAGCACCCCGGTGCGCAACTGCACCGCAACGCCAGCACCTACGACCAGCATTTCCACGAGATCGACATCGTGCCGGGCACGCGCCTGGCGCAGTTGTATCCGGGGCAGCGGCGCGTGTGCGTCAACAGCATCCACCACCAGGGGATCAAGCAGATTGCGCCTGACTTTGTGGTCGAGGCCTTCAGCCATCCCGATGGCGTGCCCGAGGCCATCCGCCGTCGCCCGGGGCGCGGGCGCGGCGGCTACATCGCTGCGACGCAATGGCACCCCGAGTTCCACAAGGTGGGCACGCAAACCGTGGATGACACGGCCATCCTGCATGACTTTCTGAACGCCTGCACGGCGGCCCATTCCTTCCCCTTCCCGGGCCACAGCCCCCTGCACATCCGCGACCGCGCTGCCCGCCTGCTGCGCCAGGCGCTGCTGCGCCAGGATTGATGTTTACAGCAAAAATGGCGTCTGGCGCTTACTGGACAAGCGCTTATAGCTATTGAAGCGATAGCATTTGACGGCTGGATTTTCCACCTGCAGCGCAAGGGTGTCCGCCGCGTTACAGCGGCTTGCATGCCGCGCGCAGTAGCATGGGCCAACGCCGCGCACCCCAGCGCGCCACCCCCTTCTTCTGGAGCATCCCATGCTGAATTTCGAGTTCTACAACCCCACCCGCATCGTCTTTGGCCAGAACAAGGTGGCCGAACTGGCACGCCTGGTACCGCAGGATGCCCGCGTGCTGGTGCTTTACGGCGGCGGCAGCGCGCGCAGCACCGGAACACTCGCTGAAGTGCTGGCGGCGCTGGGTGAGCGCACCGTGTTCGAGTTTGGCGGCATCGAGCCCAATCCCACCTACGAAACGCTTTCGCGCGCCGTGGACATGGCGCGTGCCGAGCGCATCGACTATCTGCTGGCGGTGGGCGGCGGCTCGGTGCTCGATGGCAGCAAGTTCGTTGCCGCTGCCGTGCCGTTTGAGGGCGACACCTGGAGCATCCTGGAAAAGCGCGGCGGCAACATCACCCGCGCCCTGCCCATGGGCGCCGTGCTCACCCTGCCCGCCACGGGTTCGGAGATGAACAGCGGTGGCGTGGTGACGCGCAAGGCCACGCACGCCAAGCTGGCGTTCTCCAGCCCGCTGTGCTTTCCACAGTTCTCGGTGCTCGACCCGACCAAGACCTATACGCTGCCCCTGCGCCAGATTGCCAACGGCCTGGTGGACGCCTATGTGCACACCATGGAGCAGTACCTGACCTACCCGGTGAACGCCCCGGCGCAAGACCGGTTTGCCGAAGGCCTGCTGCAGACGCTCATTGAACTGGCGCCGCGCGCCATGCAGGAAGGCGAGCCCGACTACGACAACCGTGCCAGCCTGATGTGGACGGCTACGCTGGCGCTCAACGGGTTGATTGGCGCCGGTGTGCCGCAGGACTGGGCGACGCACATGATTGGCCACGAGCTGACCGCGCTCTACGGCATCGACCATGCGCGCACCCTGGCCATCGTGCTGCCGCAGGTCATGCAGGCGCGGCGTGAGGCCAAGCGCGAGAAGCTGCTGCAGTACGCCGCGCGCGTCTGGCAGATCACCGAGGGCAGCGACGATGAACGCATTGACGCGGCCATTGCCCGCACGGCGCAGTTTTTCGAAAGTGTCGGCATCCCGACGCGCCTGTCGGCGTACGAACTGGGCAGCGACGCCGTCGATGCCGTGGTGAAGGCCCTGACCGAGCACGGCATGGTCAAGCTGGGCGAGCAGCGCGCCATCACGCCGGAAGTCAGCCGGGCGATTCTCGAAGCCGCTCTTTGAGTGCGCAGGTCGCTGGCGTGCGGCCTCCGGGCCCTGCCAGAATGCTCGCCAGTTCAATGCTCTGAGGAAAACGTTCCATGACCCCACCCCTCTCCGGCATCCGCATCGTCGAATTCGAAGGCATTGGCCCCGGCCCGCTGGCCGCGCGCATGCTGGCCGACATGGGCGCCGAGGTCACGGTGATTGCCCGCCCGCAGCAGGGCGCCGTGGCGGCGCAGCTCGGCGGCAGCGGCGACAACCCCCTGCGGCGCGGCAAAACCGTGGTGCTGCTCGACCTCAAGCAGGACGCCGCCCGCGCCGAAGCCCTGGCCCTGGTGGCGCAGGCCGACGCGCTGATCGAAGGCAACCGCCCCGGCGTGATGGAGCGCCTGGGCCTGGGCCCGGTCGATTGCGCCAAAGCCAACCCGCGCATCGTTTACGGCCGCATGACCGGCTGGGGCCAGAGCGGCCCGCTGGCGCAGGCGGCCGGGCACGACCTGAACTACGTGGCGCTGACCGGCATGCTCTCGCTCTCGGCGCACCGGGGCGAGCGGCCCATCGTGCCGCCCACGGTGGTGGGTGATGCGGGGGGCGCGCTGGGCCTGGCGTTTGGCATGGTCTGCGCCATCCTGGAGGCCAAAACCAGCGGCCAGGGCCGCGTGGTGGACGCCGCCATCGTGGACATTGTGGCCATGCTGGGCGGCATTGCGCAGTGGATTCGCGGCAGCGGCATGCTGGACGGCCCGCACCCCAGCCCGTTCCACGATTCGCCGTTCTACGACGTGTACCGCTGCGCCGACGGCGGCGGCATCACGCTGGGTGCGCTGGAGCCGCAGTTCTATGCGCTATTGATGGAAAAACTCGGCCTCGCCGACGTTCCGTTGGGGAAACAGTTCGACCCGCGCGCCTGGCCCGCCCTCAAGGACCGCCTGACGGCCCTCTTTGCCAGCCGGCCGCGCGCGCATTGGGACGCCTTGCTGGAAGGCACGGACGTGTGCTTTGCGCCGGTGCTCAGCGTGGCCGAGGCGGCAGCGCACCCGCACAACGTGGCGCGGGGCACCTATGTGTCGTCGGCCGGTGCAGGCCTGGACGTGGCGCCCGCGCCGCGCTTTCTGCCGCTCGATGGCAGCGCCGGATAGACGACGATGAAAACAGGCCTGCGCATCGCT
This sequence comes from Giesbergeria sp., assembly GCA_026647025.1. Taxonomy (GTDB): domain Bacteria; phylum Pseudomonadota; class Gammaproteobacteria; order Burkholderiales; family Burkholderiaceae_C; genus Simplicispira. The sequence goes on along the minus strand of JAPKHH010000110.1, from coordinate 3,727 downwards.
CTGGCCCTGCTGGCGCTTCTGGTGCTGTCGATTGCCGCGGTGCTGGTGTGGTCCTGGGCCCCCGATCTGCCCACGACCGAGTTGGAACAGCGCTGGGCCCAACCACCGTCCACCTTCATCGAGGTGCAAGGCCTGCGCGTGCACCTGCGCGACGAAGGCCCGCGCGATGACCCCACGCCCCTCGTGCTGGTCCACGGCACGTCAGCCAGCCTGCACACCTGGGACGGCTGGACCGAGGAACTGCGCACCACCCGCCGTGTCATCCGCTTCGACCTGCCGGGCTTTGGCCTCACTGGCCCGAATGCCGCTGACGACTATTCGATGGCGGTCTATGTGCGCCTGGTGCTGGCGCTGCTCGACCAGTTGGGGGTGCAGCGGTTCGTCATTGGCGGCAATTCGCTCGGTGGCGAGGTGGCCTGGGCCACGGCGCACGCCGCGCCGCAGCGGGTGGAAAAGCTCATTCTGGTGGACGCTGCGGGCTACGCCTTTGAACCCGAATCGATGCCACTGGCCTTTCGGGTGGCGCGCACACCGGGCCTGAGTGCGCTGATGGGCCATCTGCTGCCGCCCGGCATGGTCGAAAAATCGGTGCGCAACGTCTATGGCGACCCCAGCCGGGTCACGCCCGAGCTGGTGCAGCGCTACAGCGACCTGGCCCGCCGCGCGGGCAACCGCCATGCGCTGGCGGTGCGCATGGCGCAACACAACACGGGGCGCGAGCAGGACATCCGCGACCTGAAGTTGCCCACGCTCATTGTGTGGGGCGCGCACGACCGCTTGATCCCGCCCGTGAACGGCAAGCGTTTTGCCGCCGACATTGCAGGCTCGCAGCTCGTCGTTTTTGAAGGACTGGGCCATGTGCCGCAGGAAGAGGACCCGGCGGCGACGGTGGCGGTGGTGCAGCGGTTCTTGCAGCGCTGAGGGCCACGGCGCCTGGCCCCAGCACGTTCAGCGGAGGGGGCTCCCGCAAGCTGTGCCTTACGGGCAATAATTATGATGTTTTTGGCCTCCAGCGCTTACAGGATAAGCGCCAGCAGCTATCAAAATGATATCAATGGTGGTGGCCATGCGCGCCATGCACATGGCGGTGCGCAATCTCCTCCGGCGACGCTGCGCGCACTTCCGTCACTTTGCAGCTGAACTTCAGCGCCTGTCCCGCCAGCGGGTGGTTGCCGTCCAGGTGCACCTCGGGACCCTTGATCTTGACCACGTTGAACACCTGCGGCTGGCCGTCGTTGCCCACGCTCTGCAACTGTCCGCCCACCTTCACGCCGGGCGGGAACTCGCTCTTGGGGATGGTGCGCACCAGGCCCTCGTCGCGCTCGCCAAAGGCGTCTTCCACGGCCAGGTCCAGCGTGGTGGCAAAGCCTGCCGCCTGGCCTTCCAGCGCGGCTTCGACCTTGGGAAAAATGTTTTCGTAGCCGCCATGCAGATAGGCCAGGTTGCCTGCATCCAGCGGCTTGCCCTGGGGCGTGGTGACCTTGTAGGTGATGGTGACAGCAGTGTCCTTGGTGATGTTCATGCGGCGTTTCTTGGCAAGAAGAGGGAAATGCGGGATTGTCCACCACCCGGGCGTTACGCTCCTGCGGCCGGGAATTCCCTGGTGCTCTGGCCCGGGTAGCGGGCAAAACGCTCTGCCGTACCGCCATGCACGGGGTCGCTCTCGGGCCAGGGCCAGCCGCCAAACTGCGTGCGGCGGTAATCCTGCATGGCCTGCATGATCTCCTGCTGTGTGTTCATCACAAACGGGCCGTACTGCGCCACGGGCTCGGCGATGGGCTGGCCTTGCAGCAACAGGCATTCCACGGGTGTGGCACCGGTGTTGGTCAGTGGCCAGTCCTGGTTCGCCACCAGCTCCAGCGCGGCGTGCTGGCCCACGTCCTGCAGCCCCACACGCAGGCCCTCGCCCGCAAAGAAGTACAGCATGCGGCGCGTGCCCTGGCCCTGCGCAGCGGGCAGTGTCCATTGGGCGCCGGGGTCCATGCGCAGCGTCCAGATGGCCACGTCGGCCTCGGGCTGCGAGGCCCACGACTCCGGGGGCGGCGCCAGCGGGCTGGGTGCCCCCGGCAGCGCACCGGCCACCACCGTCACCGTGGTGGCGCGCCCAGCGTCGTCGTGGTGGACGAGACGCGGAATGCGCTCGTTCCACAGCATGGTGAAGTGCGGCTCCACCATCTTGTTGCGTGCGGGCAGGTTCAGCCAGATCTGGAACAGCTCCAGCGGGTTGGGCGCGGTGGCGTTCAGCAGCGGGAACATTTCGGAGTGCACGATGCCCTTGCCCGCGGTGACCCACTGCACATCGCCGCCGCCAAACCGCGCTGCAGCGCCCAGCGAGTCGGAATGGTCGATAAGCCCCTTGCGTACCAACGTGACGGTTTCGAAACCCCGGTGCGGGTGGCCCGGAAAGCCCGGTACGGTATCGCCGTGGTACATGCTCCAGCCGTCCTTGCGGCTGAAGTCGCTGCCGATCTGACGGCCGTCCAGCGACACGGCGGGGGCAAACGCGCCATTGCCCGCCGGGTAGGCGTCGTCATGGTGGGCGCAGAACAAAAACGGATCGAGCGTCGGCCACAGCGGGCCGAGGGGCTGCGTGTTCAGGATGGGCGAAGAAGTGGTCATGGTGGTGCTCCTGCGTGTATTGGAGCGGTTTTGCCTGCGTGCGATAAGCCCCCGGCGGTGGAACAGTGCGTTCTACTCCTGATACCCCGTGCCGAGGGTGCCGTTTCGTTCCGATTGGGACTGACAGAGTCCCGAAGAAGATTCACGGCAAGCCGATCACTTCTCTCGGCTACAGCGCCTGCGGCACCGCCTCCGCCAGAAAATCATACACCGCGCGGATGCGCACGCTGGTACGGATCTCGCGGTGCACCGTGAGCCAAATGGGTAAGGGGGGCGGCTTCAGCATGGGCAGCACGGGTTGCACGTCGGGGTCGGTGCGCGCCATGTAGTGCGCCACAAAACCAATGCCCAGCCCTGCGCGCACGGCCTGCCAGTAAGCCATGAGGTCGTCGGTGCGAAAAGCGAACTGCTCGCGCCCCACTGGGTAGCCCAGGGCGGCGAACCCGCGCAGGATGTCCTCATTGCGGTCGTTGCCCACCAGCTCGTGCGCCAGCAGGTCGGTGGGCTGGCGTGGCACGCCACGGCGGCGCAGATAGTCGCGGTGCGCAAAGGCCCCCAGCGCAACGGTGCCGATGCGCCGTGCCACCAGGCTGGACTGGTCGGGCCGCACCATGCGCAGGGCGATGTCGGCCTCGCGGCGCAGCAGGTTGGTAACGTCGTTGCTGGCCACCAGTTCGACCTGGATGTCGGGCAGTGCCTGGCGCATCTGCAGCAGCAGGGGGGGCAGCAGCAGGCAGGCCACCGGCTGGCTTGCCGTGATGCGTACGCTGCCGCGCACCCCCATTTGCGCGCTGGAGACGCCATGCGCCAGTTGCAGGGCCCCCGCTTCCATCGCCCGGGCCGATGTGGCCAGGCGCAGGGCCGTGGCCGTGGGTTGCAGGCCCCGCCCCGTGCGCTCGAACAGCACCACGCCCAGCTGCGCCTCCAGGTCGGCGATGTGGCGGCCCATGGTGGGCTGGCTCGACTGCAGCGCACGGGCCGCGCCCAGCAGGCTGCCGTGCTCCAGCACGGCCAGAAAGGACTGGATCAAAAGGCGCGCACGTGACGGTCGAGAATTTCGGGATCGGTCAGGATTTGCTCCAGCCGCTCGACGGCAAACAAGATTTCG